>NZ_LT629786.1:2487969-2798965 GCF_900105675.1 Pseudomonas synxantha
ATATCTGGTGAGCATGGCGTTGTTTGTCTCAGGGCTCGGCACCTTCGTGCAGGCGCGTACATTCGGGCCGGTGGGCTCGGGCCTGTTGTGCCTGCAAGGCACCAGTTTTTCGTTCATCAGCGTGATTCTCAGCGCCGGCTTCATGGTTAAGGCCCGGGGCGGCGGCACCGATGAAATCCTGTCGACGATCTTTGGCATCTGCTTTTTCGCCGCGTTTATCGAGGTAGTGCTGAGCCAATTCATCGGCAAGCTGCGCAAGCTGATCACCCCGGTGGTCACCGGCACCATCATTACCCTGATGGGTCTGTCGCTGATCAAGGTGGCAGTCACCGACATGGCCGGTGGCTATGGCGCCGGCGACCTGGGCGCCGCGGGCAATATGGGCCTGGCGGCGCTGGTGCTGCTGACCATCGTGGTTCTCAACCGGTTCAGCAACCCGTTCCTGCGCCTGGGTTCGATCGTGATCGGCCTGAGCCTGGGTTTCTTTGTCGCGTGGTGGCTGGGCCGGGTCGACATGGCCGCCCTGCCCCAGGTGCCGCTGATCAGCGTGCCGGTGCCGTTCAAGTACGGTTTCTCGTTCGACTGGGTGGCGTTTATCCCAGTGGCGGTGATCTTCCTGATTTCGCCCCTGGAAGCCGCCGGTGACCTGACTGCCAACTCGATGATTTCCCAACAGCCGGTCAAGGGCCCGCTGTATATCAAGCGCATCAAGTCCGGCCTGCTGGCCGACGGCCTCAACTCGGCGATGGCTGCAACTTTCAACAGCCTGCCGATGGTGACCTTCGCCCAGAACAATGGCGTGATCCAATTGACCGGTGTGGCCAGCCGCTACGTCGCCTATTTTATTGCCGGCCTGCTGGTGCTGCTGGGGCTGTTCCCGATGATCGGCGCGGTGCTGCAACTGATGCCCAAGCCGGTACTGGGCGGCGCCACCCTGATCATGTTCGGCACTGTGGCCGTGGCCGGGATCAAGATCCTCGCCGAAGCCGGCCTGCACCGGCGCAATGTACTGATCGTGGCAATCTCCCTGGGCATGGGCCTGGGCGTTGCCGCCGTACCGGAAGTACTGCGCGACCTGCCCAAGGCGCTGCACAACATCTTCGAGTCGCCGATCACCGTGGGCGCGTTCTGTGCAATCCTGCTGAACATTTTCCTGCCCGAAGAGTTCATAGAGCTGGAAGAAGATGAATTCGATCCGGAGTCTTCTACCCTCAAGGTCATGCAAGACCCCGACGTCACGAAACAATAGGAGCACCTTTCATATGCGCAAGCTCATGGTTCTATCGCTGTTGCTGCTGACCTTGAGCGCCTGCGCGCTGTTCCCCAACCGTGACCCGGTCAACATCAACGTAGTGGGCATCGAGCCGCTGCAAAGCCAGGACCTGGAAGTGCGCTTCGCGGTGAAGCTGCGGGTGCAGAACCCCAATGAAACCGCGATCGACTACAACGGCGTGGCCCTGGACCTGGAAGTCAATGGCCGGCCGTTGGCCTCAGGCGTGAGTGACCAGGCCGGCAGCATCCCACGTTTCTCCGAGACGGTGCTGATGGTGCCGGTCAGCGTTTCGGCGTTTTCGGTGTTGCGTCAGACCCTGGGCCTGAGCCAGACCCAAAGCCTGAATAACCTGCCCTACGTGCTGCGTGGCAAACTGGCGGGTGGATTGTTCGGCACCATGCGTTTCGTAGAGCGCGGCACCCTGGACTTGCCCAACACCGCCACCTGGTGATGCGAGAAAGATCTGATCCAAATCCGCGAAATGCTGAAGATCAACTGTAGGAGCGAGCTTGCTCGCGAAAAACGTCAACGATAACGCGTGTTTCCTGAACAAACGCGGCGCCTATGGGTTTTTCGCGAGCAAGCTCGCTCCTACAAAAGCTTTGGTTTGACCCGGTTCAGTCAGTGATGAAGCGAACGCCGGGCTTGGCGCGCTCGTCCACGGCCAGTTCAAAAATATCCGGCCGGGCGTAGTGCCCCACCACGTCATAGTCATAGCGTGCCCGCACCAGATCATCCGTATCGATCCGCGCCGTCAACAATCCCGCCTGTCCCAGCAACGGCCCGGCCAGAATGTCGCCCATGGGCCCGACAATCACGCTGCCGCCGGCAATCAACGGCCGATCTGCGGGCCAGTTGGCAACCTCGACACCCAACGCCTCTGGCGATGCCTGCACCTGGCAGGCACTCACGACAAAACAGCGCCCTTCATGGGCGACATGGCGCATGCTCACCTGCCACATCTCGCGCTCGTCCACCGTGGGCGCACACCACACCTCCACCCCTTTGGCGTACATCGCGGTACGCAGCAGCGGCATCATGTTTTCCCAGCACACCGCGCCGCCGATACGTCCAACTGCCGCGTCGATCACCGGCAGCGTCGAGCCATCGCCTTTGCCCCAGATCAGCCGTTCGGTACCGGTCGGCATCAACTTGCGGTGCTTGGCGACCAGACCGCTTGAGGGTTCGAAGTACAGCACAGTGCAATACAGCGTGCTGCCACTGCGCTCGATCACCCCGAGCACCAGGCTGGCACCGGTACGCGCCGACAACCCCGCCAGCGCCTCGGTCTCCATGCCCGGCACGTCGATGGCATTGGCAAAATACCGCGCAAACGCTTCACGCCCTTGGGGCAGGCGATAGCCCAACTGCGTACCGAAGCTTTCGCCCTTGGGGTAGCCGCCCAGCAACGCCTCGGGCATGACCACCAATTGCGCGCCACTGCGCAAAATCTCATCTTCAAAAGTCAGGATCTGCGCGAGGGTTTCAGCCTTGCCACTGGGCAAGGCACCGATTTGCAAGGCAGCGACGATAGAAACAGGCATCAGGATCACTCCGATAGTGGGGGTTGCCCATTCTCCGGCCAAGCTCGATCATGAATAAAGCCCACTCCAGTGCTAAATGATATGAGCCAAATGAATATCGCCCAGGTCGACCTCAATCTGCTGAAAACCTTCGAAGCCCTGCACGATGAATCCAGCGCCAGCCGCGCAGCGTTGCGCCTGGGGGTGACGCAGTCGGCGATCAGTGCCGGCTTGCGGCGTTTGCGCGAGGTGTATGGCGACCCATTGTTCATCCGCACTGGCCGCGGCCTGGCGCCGACATTGCGCGCCAATCAGTTGAAACCAGTGATCAGCGAGGCACTGGATCGCTGCCGGCAGAGCCTGGCGATGATCAACCCGGATAACCTGCACTACGAGGGGCGCTCGGTGGTCCTGGGGCTGTCCGACGACTTCGAGATTGCCTACGGCCGTCGACTGATGGACGCCATCGCTCAGCGCCTGCCAAAACTGCGGGTAATCTTTCGCCAGACCCACAGCCAGATCGTCGCTGGCGCCCTGCTTGACCGCAACCTGGACCTGGCTGTCACCGCTGGCGGTTTTGCCGAGCGCAGGCTGAGTCGGCAGGTACTGGGGGAAGGTGATTATCGCTGCCTGGTGGACCCATCCAGCCTGGCGCCCGGCCAGCAAAGTATTGACCTTGAGGAGTTCGTCGCACGGGAGCATGTGCTGGTGTCGTCGGGCGGGTTTATCGGCATTACTGACGAAGGCTTGGCGGCGCAGGGCTTGAGACGCCAGGTGTGCGCGTCCACCAGCCACTTCGCCGCGCTGCCGTACCTGCTCAAAGGCAGCGCGGCAGTGGCGACGATCCCCGGGCATGCGGCCCAGGCCATCGCGCAGATGACCGGCCTGCAGGTGTTGCCCTGCCCGTTAGCGCTGCCTCGCTACCCGGTGGAGTTGGGCTGGCGCACCCAAACCCAGCTTGATCCGCTGTTGCTCAAGGTGCGCGAGGCGGTTGTGGCGTGCTTTACTTCGCCGCCGCCATCAGCTTGTTGACCTCGCTGCGCACCATGTTGGAAAACTCCGGCGGCGACATGCCGTCCAGTTCGGCACGCACCCATTCGGCCCACTTGCCCTTGCGCTTGGCACGTTCGCCGAACAACCGCGCGGCTTCGCCCTTGGCCTTGCCCAGATTGGTTTGCCACAGGTCGTAGAGGCGGGACTTTTCATCTTCCAGCTCGGCGCGTTCGGCGAGAGTCTTGTTGGCGAGATTGAAGCTCATATTGAATTACCTGCTGCACAAATAAGTGACATCTTACACTGTAGGTATAAAGTTCCCGATCCGGATTTTGCCCCAGATGAACGCCCGGGAAAATAACTGCAACTTTTGCCGCTGCCCGACACTCCATTGTTCACTGTCACATTCACCTGCAAGGAGTCACCCCAATGGCCCGCAAAACCGCCGCCCAAGCTGCCGAAGAACAAATCAAGGACCAAGCCTTCAGCGAATTGACCGCGCTGATCGAGGAGTCGGACAAGTTGCTCAAAAGCAGCGCATCCCTGGTGGGCGAAGAAGGTGAAACCCTGCGTGAGCAGGTCGCCATCAAGCTCAAGCAAGCCCTGGACTCGCTGTCCAGCGTGCGTGAACGCAGCAAACCTGTGGTCGATGCCACCGAGACCTATATCGGTGGTCACCCTTGGCAGACCGTGGCGATCTCCGCCGGTTTCGGCCTGGTGGTCGGCCTGTTGCTGGGTCGCCGCAACTGACCCATTGCGTGGCAGCGGCCTGCCGCTGCCACGCCATTATTTCAACCCGCCAGCTCGCGCAACTGCTGCAGTACCTCCACCTCCAACACGATCCCCTCCTGCAACGACTTCTCTCGCGTACGATGCCGCCGATCTCCCGGCAGCCGCCGCAGCCCCGCCGCGTGCATCTGCCGCACCAGTTCCTGGCTGCGCTCGGCGAAGCCCTGCCCTGCCGTTTTTGCCGGATCGATGACAATCAGCAACTGGCCGGTCCAGGGTGTGCGGGCGCCAGGGTGGTTGGACCAATCAAACTCAAAGGAAAAATTGCCGCCAGTCAGGGCCGCCGCCAAGAGTTCGACCATCATCGACAGCGCTGAGCCCTTGTGCCCGCCAAACGGCAACAACGCGCCGCCCTCAAGGATGGCCTTGGGGTCCTGGGTCGGCTGGCCCAGGCTGTCGACCCCAGTGCCCAGGGGCAAGCGCTCGCCCTTGCGTGCGGCAATCTGCACATCGCCATGGGCGATGGCGCTGGTGGCCAGGTCGAACACAATCGGCGGGCCATCGGCGCGGGGCGCAGCAAACGCAATCGGGTTGGTACCGAACAGCGGCCGATCCGCGCCGTGGGGCACTACGCAGGTCATGCTGTTGACCACGCTCAGAGCTACCAGGCCTTCCTCGGCGAATGGCTCCACATCCGGCCACAGCGCGGCGAAGTGGTGGGAGTTGCGAATCGCCAGCAAGGCGATTCCGGCGCTGCGGGCCTTCTCCACCAGCAGGCTGCGCGCTGCCGCCAGGGCCGGTTGGGCGAAGCCGTTATCGGCGTCCACGCGTACAAACCCGGAGGCGACATCCTCGACCACCGGCACCGCCTTGCCGCTGACCCAGCCACTGCCGAGCGTCGAGACATACCCGGGAATACGGAACACCCCATGGCTATGGGCACCATCGCGTTCAGCGCTGGCACAATTGTGCGCGAGCACCAAAGCCACCTCGGGCGACGTGCCATGCCGGACAAATACCTGTTGCAGCAAGGTCACCAGTTCGGTGAACGGGATCGAGGTCGAAGCCGGGGCGACTGTCGGAGACTGTGCAGACATTTGAAGCTCCGTTTTTATGATTGGAAGGGGCAACGAATGGACATCCAGACCGTCGATTAGACACCACGCACAGCGCCCGCTGTCAACTTCCCCGCGTGGCTCAATAGTTACCCCCGCCTGGCACAAAGGCCTGCCTACCCTGTGTTTCCTAATTGACCCTGGAGCCAGGCCATGAACCGCGTCACCCCGCCATATTTTTTCGACGAATTCCTGCGACCCGTCAATCGTTCGACGCTGAGCGAGCGCGAACGCGCCCTGGGGCTTACGGTCAAGGACCTGGAATGGCTGCATGGCGTGTATTACGCCAGCGATGCCAACCGCCGGGATACGCGTCTGCAAAGCCACCCCATGCGTGTCGAAAAACTGCTGGTTACGGTAACGGGCAAAGCCGCGATCCCACTGGCCGGCGCGTTCCTGATGAGCCCCAGCCCGGACGGTAAAAAAGCCCTGTTGTATACGCCCTACGGCGGTATCCAGGTGTACGACAACCATGCAGCACTGCTTGCCGAGGTCAGCCAGGCACTGGCCGACCCGGTGCAGCGCGTGGATTTGCTCAGTTTCCTGTCGATCGCCCAGCGCAACAGCCTGCCGGCGGGTACGGCCATGACGCTGACGACCACGCTGGTCGAAGGTGCCGTCATGGAGGACCAGGAACAAACCCTGCAGGCCTGCCAGCAGGCCAACGTACACGCCATGCTGGCGCACTTGCAGAAAACCCCGACCCTGTCCGGTATGCTCGACACACTGCTCGGCATCATGGCCCACCCGTACTTCCCCGGCCTGGATCAACGGGACACGCGGGTCAATTGCTTTATGCAAAGCCCGATGGATACCGACCGGCGCTGGATCGACTCGCTGCCGCTACGTGAAGCGCTCCTGCTGTTCTACGTGAAACACGCCTGGCCTGCGGGGCAAACCCGCGAATTCTTCAACCCCAAGCATGTCACCACCGACTTCACCCCGACCCAGTTGCAACAAGACCGGGAACACTGGGAACGCCTCGTCGAACAAACCTCCGGTACGCTGTCCAAACTGCTCGACAGCCTGCTGCAGACCTACTGGAACGAGGACATCGACGGTGGCACCTCGCGCCTGGAACTGTTTGCGCAAGTCATGGCCGACAAATTTCGCCTTGATGTACTGCTCAAGCGCCAGGCCGGCATCCTCAGCGCCGACGAGAGTCATATGCTCCAGGCCATGTTCCTCAGCGACCAGGGTGCTCGCAGCGCCTACGCCGCCAACCTGAGCGTGGAAAAAGTGCGTGTCTATGCGCCCTACCAGCACTACGTGGAACTGGCCAGTACCCTGATGCTGCATGAAACCCACGCCTATCTTTACACCCAGTCCCGTGGCCTGCAGGTACTCGAAGACCTGGATGATCTCAAAGACACGCTGTTGAGCATGCTCAAGGCTGCCGGGCACGAAGACGAATTGCTCAACTTCCTGTCCTTGGACGAGCGCAACACTTTTATAGGTCTTGATCAGGTAAATATTGCCGCGCATCCCGTCACCGGGCATGTGTTTACCGGCATGATCGAAGACATTGCCGCCAAACAGATCAGTAATATGAACCACGCCCTGGGCCTCTATCGCAGCAGCGCCGGCCAGGTGGACGCGGATGCCTTGCTCGATTACGCCCTGGACGTGCGCACCATGCTCGACAGCCGCCTGGGCGACCTGGAAACCGACGGGCGCTGGAGCGTGCACCCCGTGACCAGCGGTAATGGCCGCCCCTCCACCGTGCAGGCCGAGCTGGCCAGGTTGCACCTGCAGCGCCTGCAAGCTGCCGAGCAAGGGCTGAACATCGAACGTGTCCGACACCCCACATTGCGCAGCATGGTTGCCCTGGCCATGGACACGGAGCTGCAAAAGCAACGCCTGGATCTCAAGGCCGATGAGGTTTATGTCAATACCTATGCCTCCCGTGCCCAGCAACGCGAAGAGCGCCTGCCCCTTTCGTCCCTGAGCATGACTGAACACTTCATCGAACGCCTGGCCCGGGAAAGCGGCCCGCTGCCGGTGTCGTCCAGGACCGGCTTCTACAAAAAACGCGACCAAGGGGTGGCCCAACAGCTCAATAACATCAGCCAGAAAATCTTTAACAGCCTCATCGAACAGGTGTTGAATTACTTTGCCGGCCACGAGATGCGTGAGCTCCCCCGCCTGTTCCTGGAAAACACCCGGGATAAACATGCGCACTCGATGCTGCTCGGCCTGCGCAGCGAGGCTGAACTGCGACTGCTGGGCAAGACTCTGCCGGCGCGCGGCCACGCTATCCTTGACGCGGTATTGCGCACCGACAGCCTGGTACGCCTGACCCGTCACGGAATCAACGGCTTTCTCCCGGATGCGTTTGCAGTGGCCTTGCATCAGGGTACATCCCAGGCGCTGCTGGCACTGCCCAACCTGTTTGTACTGACCGAACGTGGCGGCCTCGACACCAGAAACTCGGGCCAGGTCACCCTATGGACGCCCCGGCGTGGTCATGAGGTGTTCCCCTCGGTCACGGCCCTGCGCGAGGCGCTCACCCAGCGCCTGGCGCATCCGATCAAGCGCCTCTCGCTGCTGGAGAACCTGCCGTTTTCCCAGCGCGTGCCTCACCAGGTGTATCGCCTGGCCCCCCTGCAACGCATTGACGATAACCTGCTGGACAATCGCCTGAACAGCTACGGCGACTTCGTGATGGATGCGGTGGATCATCTGCTGGCCATGGACTTGCCGGCACGTGCGGTGCAGGACCGCCTGGATGCGTTGCTGGAGACCCCGGCGCCGACCAACCTGGCACGTGCCAAGGCGCTGGCCGAGGCCATGGTCAACCAGCAGGTCCTGCCTGTCTGGCTGGCAATGGCGCCGGCGAAGGAGCAGATCCACCATGCCGAACTGTTGGAGCAATACCACAACAGCGCCCCGGAGGAAGAAGACTACCTGCATGGCATCCCCACCATTGGCGAGCACACCTTTGCCGCCCTGCTGGAGCTGCTCCAGGCACGCTTTCCAAAGCAGACCATCAGCCCCGATGATGTACTGATCCCCGTACACCAGGCCCTCGACATCCACGACTACAGCCTGACCGACTTTGCGTTGCGCCACTGGCCGGACCTGAACAGCCAGATTATCCGCCCGCGCTCACGCACCGCCCAACGCCTGCCGGACACTCTGGATGCCAACGCGGTGATCCAGATGGTGCGGCAACTGGACTTGAAATCGGTCTATCAGAAGCAGTTGCAAACCGCGCTGGACACCAGCACCGAGGCAGGCCGCATACGCCGGCGCCGGTTCTGCCAGCAATTGCCTTGGCAGGTGCTGCAATTGGCCCACGAGCAACAGCTGCAAGAACGCCTGTCGAGCCAGGCCCTGGGCTTGGTCCGGCAGGTATTCGACATGCCTGACGCCCTGGCACGCGCGGCGCTGCAGGGCGCGTCGGCGCTGATCCGGCCGGTGGAACTGGTGGCGACCGAAGGTGCCACTGCCGCCAAGGTACTGGGCATGTACCTGATCAGCGCTGAAAGCCAGGATGCCGGGCCCGTGGTGTTATATACGCCCTACAGTGAACACCATGTGCTCAAGCAATACGCCAGCGAACAAGCGCTGCTGGACGAATTGGAGCGACCGGGCGAACTGCAGGACTGGGTCCTCCAGCACCTGGAAGACCCGCACCAGGCCATTTACCGCAACTTGCTGCAAAATAACCGTCATCGTCCGTCAGATCTCCAACTGGCTTTCTCTCCAATCACCGGCAACCTGCTGCACTACCTGTTCAGTGAAAACACGCTGATCCTGCTCAAGATGCTCGCCTGCCAATTCGAACACGGCACCCAGCTGCTCTGGGACAAGGTGGTCGGCCTACTCGGCAAGGGTATTCCCACGGCGGTGCACTTCATGGCAGGCAAGCTCGCCTATCCGCTGGTGGTGTGGCGCAGCTACAAGCTGGTCAAACGCTCGATGGAAGCACTGCAACTGCACCATTGGAAAGCCGCGATGAAGTACTTCATCCTGGCCGTGGTGCAAATGGCCTCGCTGTACAGCGAGCTTGACGGCAGCGAAACCCCGCCGCCCGATGAGGCAGAGGTGGTCGACCTGCCTGAGGGCAAACTGCCGGCGGCCACCACCCTCGACACCCTGGACATCACCGCCGCTTCACGTACGCGGTTGCAGCCTTTCGAGACCCACGACGTCGCCCTGCAGGACCTTGCGCTGGACACGTCCACCCATGTCTACACGGACAAGACCAACGTCGATGGCTATGTGCCGATGGCCGGCAAGGTATACCCGGTGAAGAAAGCCAAGGACCAGTGGCGCCTGGACAGCGACGATCAACAGGGCCCCTATGTTGGCCGCAACTCGGAGGGCAGATGGGTGTTGGACCTGAGCGTGCATAAACCGCGCTTCGGCCAAGCCTGGACGCGCCACAAGACACTACGGGCCGAACGACGCGACATCAACATTCAAGCACGGGGCATAAGGGAGATTGCCGCCGTGTCCAGCTGGAAAGCCCAGGCTATCGACGAAGCCTTGAATGTGGCGACGTACTACGCCGTCAACTGCAAGCGCAACCTCCAGCAGTTTGCCGCCCTGCGCTCCCCTGAGAGCCGGGTCGGCCTGTTTTTGTGCGAGCTGTTCGGCGCTGTCAACCTGAACCCGGATCACGTCAAGAAAATCGACAACATCATCGACGGGATACTCGATGAGTTAAGTGATCCCACGTTGACCGGCCCTGACTCGATGCGCTTCGTCAGCGGGGACAGCCTGACGGATGCCATAAATGAATACGCCATGGTTCTGGTCAACGACAGCGAACGCAAAGTGTATTTGTTCGAGCGTTTCTTCGATCCGAACCTGACCGATTACGTGGACAAGCTGAGCGTACCCTTCGACATGATGGCCCACGCCAGGGCCGCTACCCTGATTCATGAGCTGACGCACCTGCGTTTCAAGACGGCAGACATCGCCTACCTGCACAGCTTCGAGCCGTTCCGCGACCTGATCGACACGGCCAAGCCCGGCGCCCAGGCAGTGAAGACCCGCCAGGATGATTTGCAAACCACCGCGCTGTCCACCCTGACGCCCGAACGGATGCTGTTCAAGACCTGGGATGACGTTTCGGAAACCTGGGAGGATTACGGCTTTTTCACCACGACCCATTACCTCAAGCGCAAAGTACTGAGTACCACCGGGGCCAAAACCCTGGTTGAGGCGCGTCAGATTTTCATGAGTAATATCGACAAACGCATCGACGTCATTCTCTCCAACGCCGATTCAGTCACGTACTTGATTACACACCTGGGACGCATGCTGGATGTGGGAGCCTGAGCAGGCCCCCAGCGGGCAAATCAGTCTTTCTGGTCGCGCAGGACATTGCCGGAGGCGCCGTCGATACGGGCTTCATAGACAGTGCCGTCGGACTTGCGACCTTTGACTTCCCAGTAACCGTCATTGTCGGCTTCAGCCGAATAGACCTCGATATACCCAGCCTTGGTCTTCGCCACTTCAATGGCCTTCTCAATAGGGATCCAGCCGGCGCCCGGCTTATCGGCCAGGGCGGCGCCAGCGCTGAGCAGCGCGGTGGTTGCACACAGGGCGACTAAGGTTTTCTTCAACATATTCGTACTCCATTGTGGGAATGCCGGACACTTGTCCTGATATTTTAGGTATTACCAAATAAGAATAAGTTCCAATTGATGTGCAATCGCCATGATGGCGGTTCTCGCCGCCTGCCTCGGGGGGTTAGAATGCGGCAAACCAGGATGAGTCAATGAGCGAAAAGCCCCTTTCAGACGCCGAATACGATGCGATCACCGACGCCGCCGCGCATTGGTGCATGCGCCTGCACGCCGCCGATTGCACGGCGAGCGAACGTCAGGCTTTTACGCAATGGCACGACGCCCATCCGCTGCACGCCTTCGAATATGCGGCCATGCTGGAAATCTGGGAGGTGGCCGAGCACCTGCCCCGCCTCCCACCTGCCCCAACGGTGGCCCCCGTCAAGCCACGCAGCCGGTTACGCAACTACGCAGTGGCCGCAGCGGTCTGCCTTGGCGCATTGCCGCTTGCGGCCTTTACCGGCTGGGAAGCCGGTTGGTTGCCCAGTTCTTATGAACATTTCGAAGCAACCAATGGCCTGGAAAAAATCACCCTCGGCGATGGCAGCCAAGTGGAGTTGAACCTGGGCACCGAGCTGGTCTACAGCCACTACAAGGACCAGCGCCGGGTCACCTTGAAAAAGGGCGAAGCGTTCTTCAAGGTGACCCACGACCGCGAACACCCGTTTATCGTGCGGGCCGGCGAAGGCCAGGTGCGGGTAACCGGCACCCAGTTCAACGTCTGGGAATACGACGAACAGGTACGGGTGATATTGCTGGAAGGCTCGGTGCAGGTTTCCAGCGACGCGGAGCACGCCAGTGTACCGCTGAGCCCAGGCATGCAGGCCAGCTTTCGCCAGGGTGACGACACCCCGCAAGTCACCGCCATCAGCCCCGATGACAGCGCGCTGGCATGGCGCCACGGCAAGCTGGTGCTCGACAACCTGCCCCTGGCGGATGCGCTGCCGCTGATCAACCGTTACCTGAAAACGCCGGTCATGCTGGCAGACGCCGGTACCGGCAAGATCCGCATCGGCGGTATCTACAATATCAACGAAGTCAGCAACCTCGTTCCCTCCCTGCCCAAGGTGCTGCCGGTCTACCTGACCCAGAACCAGGACGGCAACCCCGTACTCAATTCCATCCCAGGTAAAACGCCCAAGGGTTGAGCCCTCATGCGGGCGTGGGTTCGCTCACGCCCGCAGTCTCAGTTTTGAAACACCTCACGCCCCTGAATCGCCCGCTTTGTGCGGATTCATCTATTTGTCATGGGCGGTGTTACATCGCTGAGACAGTGCGAGGTGAGGATGGGCCTGTCTCAAGCACCGGGGGACTGTTTCAATGTTGAAACAGCGTTGCCATCACTTTGCCTGGCTCTAAACACAACCCACTGTAAATCAACAAAAAATCAAAAGCGGCACGGCTTCTGCTCTTTCCCTCACAACGCTGTTTAGGGTCAGCGTGAAGCATAAGGACTGCCGCCGTGAACACACTTGCTCAAGGTTCGATGACCGCACTGCTGGTCAGCTGTGTACTCAGCGCCGGTATCAGTATTCCGAGCTTTGCCGGTGACGGCGTTATCGTCACGGGTCGTAACGTGCAGGGGCATATGGTCGGCCGCCCGGCATTCGGCCCCGACCCCTACCCCACTACCGCCAATGCCAATCCCAGCAAAGAGATTATCAACGCCCTGTCCGGCGAACTCAGCGACGCGGATATAGGCGGTATCAGCAGCGGCGCAAGCCTCGCCCGCTCCATCCAGCCCAATGCCAGTTTGTCTGGTCTTGGCACCACACAGCACGGCATGTCGACACTGGGCACTGGCGCAGCCGCCGGCCATGGTGCGGGCAACAGCATGGGCGGGCAGATCAGCGACTCGATCCAGCGCGGCATGGCGCCCTTGAACAACCTCGGCAACATGCTGGGGGGCAAGTGATGAATCGCGCCCTGTTGATTTTCGCCCTGTTGGGCAGCGCCTCGGCCATGGCCGACAACACCGCGGTGATCAACAACAGCGGCCAGCAGTACGAAGGTGTGCTGTCGATCAACCAGGCAGCCGGCACCCAGCAACAAACGTCCAACAGCCGCGCCATTGCGCTCGGTGGCCAGGCCACCACCGTCGACATCCAGAAGCTCAATGGCAAGGTCGACCCGGCCCTGAACGCCAAGGCGGCGATCCAGGGCACTTCTTTTATCAATGGCAACGGTGTGCTGGGCATCAACCAGTCGGCCGGCGCCAATAACCAATCGATCAATGCGGTGCGGATCAGCCTCAACCCTGGCCCGCAAAGCATCGATGACAGCGTCCTGTTGCAACAGAACACGACGACGCTGGCAACTGACTCAGGGCTCACCCCCACCACTGGCAGCCGCCAGGTCGTTACCAGCGACCAGGCCTTCACCGGCAGCCGAGGTGTGATTCAGGTGAACCAGAGTGCCGGGGTGGGGAACCGAGTGGCTAACACCCTGGGCATCACTATCAAGTGACCGCTTGATAGACGTTCGTTAGGCCGTACCAACACTTAACCAACTAATCAGAAGCAAGGAGAAACACCATGAAACCTCAAATGGCGCTCAAACCACTGGTTTTCGCTCTCGCCGCACTCATGGCTGCTGCTGCTCAAGCGGGTGGCTGGCATCCAACCCCTCAACCCACCGGCACTGTTGCCGCTGTCGTCACCGATGTACAAAAAAGCGAACACAACAAATTCGACGACACCAACACCGAAAACAACGCCTCGGCCGATAACTCGGTCAACAGCAACAGCGGTAACGTCGGGGTCAACGCGCAATCGGGGTCCGGTAACCTGGCTGACAACGCCGGTGCCATCTCCAGTGCTAAAGGTGACTTTGCGACGGTGTTTGCGGTGATCGATGTGGATCAAGGCAGTGCGGGCAATAACTTCGTCAACAAAGGAACGCAAAACAACGCCTCTCTTGATGGTTCCATCACTGGTAACTCCGGCAACGTGGGTTACAACGGCCAGGCCGGGCAAGGCAACCAAGGTAAAAACAACCTGGCAATCACTACTGCCGATGGCAAGAACATCGCAGCGGCCTCCAACACCGAGCAAAACTCGCTCAACAACAGCTACCTCAATGCGGCTGCCAGCAGCCATGGTTATGGTGGCAAGCCGCAATACGTGTCCAACAACGCAAGCCTCGACAACTCGGTTAACCGCAACTCCGGCAACGTAGGCGTCAACCTGCAATCCGGTGCGGGCAACCAAGGCAGCAACAGCCTGGCGATCGGCCAAGGTTGCAGCGTCTGCAGCAGCAGCGTGCGCTTCTGATCCAACGGGGCCTTGGCAACAAGGCCCCTTCTTATTCCAGTGTCCAGCAGGTGATCCGATCATGCGCCTCGCGATTCTCACCCTCCTGATGTTGCTCACCGGCACGACCTGGGCAGGCACCATGGCGATCTCCGCCATGCCCGGCGGCGCGGTGATCTACAAGAAGGTCGAGAGTATCCGTGAGCGCCGCTTCGCCAACCTGGTGGAACAGAAAACCGATTTCAGCTGCGGTGCGGCGGCGCTCGCCACCATACTGCGCCAGGCCTATTGGCTGGATGTCGACGAAGCCCACATCATCAAAGGCATGCTGGTCACTGCCGACCAGGACCTGGTACGAACCCAGGGCTTTTCCATGCTGGACATGAAGCGCTACCTCGAAAGCATCGGCATGCGTGCCCGCGGCTACAAGATCGCGCCGGATACCTTGCTGACCGTGAAAATCCCCGTGGTGGTGCTGCTGGAAATCCGCGGCTACAAGCACTTCGTGGTGATGCAGCGGGCCGACAAGGACTGGGTATATATCGGCGATCCCGTACTCGGCCACAAGCGCTATTCCCGCGACGACTTCGTCAAAGGTTGGAATGGCATTGTCTTCGCCGTACTGGGTGAAGGTTACGACAAGGCCAATGTCTTGCTCGACCCGCCCATGCCGCTGACCGCCAAGAGCCAGATGAATGAGTTCAGGCCGGTGGGCGATGCAGAGCTGATGGATTTCGGTTTTATCCAGAGCGACTTCTTCTAGAAGCGCAATAAGAGGCAGGAAGCCTCAGGAGCCGCAGATGAACACTTACCGTTGGCTGACGCTGTTGTGCGTGGCAGCCTCAATGCCCGCTTATGCGTCATCGGGGTTCAAGCCCATCGAACTCAAGGACGCGGAAATGGCCGAGCTGCGTGGCCGCTATGTGATGCCGGGGCGCATCATCAGCTTCGGCATCGTCATGAGCAGCACGTGGACCAATGCCGTCGGTGACAGCATCACCGGCACGGCCAACATGCAGATCGACAAGACCACTATCACCCCGCAGTTCTATGTGCAAACCACCGGTTCGACCGGTACCGGCACGCCTCCAACCACCGGCACCGGCAACGTGGTCGGGGGGGCGGGCCTGGGCAGCGGCCAGGGCGTGACCCAAAGTGTGCGCACGGCCGGCGATGGCAACACCGCCTACAACAACGTCGGCATCAATGTTGAGAACGGCGTTGCCCCCGCCAATAACCTCCAATCCGGACAGGTGCTGATGGCCGGAGGTACTGTGAGCGGTGACAGCGCAGCGGGCCGCATCAGCGTATCGGCCAACAATGGCGGCGTGCAGATGGCGATCCAGGCCAACCACAACCAAGGCAGCAGCCTGCAGCAGATCGGTGGCGGCAACGTGCTGCAGGGTACGGTGCTGACCGGCAATACCAACCTTGTCAAAAATATCACTCAGATCAATGTGGTGATGAACAACAACGGCTTGAATAACGCCGCGTTGAACTGCAATTTGGATCAGCTCAAAGGCCTACGTACGCTCGGTTATTGAACTACGCTGACCCTTCGACACTTACGCATTAGTAAAGGACGGCTTATTTCATGCATCGATCGTTATCGCTACGTGCGGTGATTTGTTTAAGTACGCTCTTGCCCGCATCGCTATTGTATGCCGCGCCAGACGCCGATATCGAAGCCCTGAAGAGGGAACTCCTGGAACTCAAGCAACGTTATGACGTGCAGCAAAAAGCCTTGGCTGTGCTGGAACAACGGGTACGTCAGGTAGAGGATCAACCGGCGACGCCCGCCCCCAGGCGCCTGGCCAAGTCACCTGCCGACTTCAAGAATGGCGGTAACGCTGTTGCGACCACGGGGACTGGAGCCACAGCCGCCTCGGGGGGGGCAGGCAGTTCCTACGGCCAATCCCTCAAGGACGATTCGGCCCCCGCGCAAAGTGTGAGCAACCTCTACAACGAGGCCAGTGGTTTCTTCGGCAATGGCAAGTTCAGCGTTGAAACCGGCATCACCTATGCCCGTTATGATGCGCGCCAATTGACCCTCAATGGCTTCCTCGCACTGGACTCGATCTTCCTCGGCAACATCAACCTGGACCGGATCAAGTCCGACAGCTGGACCCTGGACCTCACCGGGCGCTACAACGTCGACAACCGTTGGCAGTTCGACCTGAACGTACCGGTGGTGTACCGCGACTCGACCTACCAGTCGGCCGGCGCCGGCAACGACGCCACCGCCACCTCGGAAGGCTCGGTAACCCGCGACCCGACCATTGGCGATGTCAACTTTGGCGTGGCCTACAAGTTCCTCGACGAAACCCCGACCTTGCCGGATGCCGTGGTATCTGTACGGGTCAAGGCGCCCACGGGTAAAGAGCCTTTCGGCATCAAGCTGGTCAGGCAACCCACCAACGACAACCTCTATCTGCCGGAAAGCCTGCCAACAGGCAACGGGGTCTGGTCGGTTACCCCGGGCATTTCCCTGGTCAAGACCTTCGACCCGGCAGTGTTGTTTGGCTCGCTGTCGTATACCCACAACTTTGAAGATTCGTTTGACGATATCAGCAGCGACGTCAACCAGAAAGTCGGCGGTAAAGTCCGCCTGGGCGACAGCTTCCAGTTCGGCGTCGGCGTAGCCTTCGCGCTCAACGAAAAGATGAGCATGTCGTTCTCGGTCTCCGACCTGGTGCAGCGCAAGAGCAAGCTCAAGCCGGACGGCGGCGACTGGCAATCGGTGGTGTCCAGCGATGCCAATGCCGGTTACTTCAACGTGGGCATGACCATTGCCGCCTCGGATAACCTGACCATCGTGCCGAACCTGGCGATCGGCATGACCGATGATGCACCGGACTTTACGTTCAGCCTGAAATTTCCGTATTACTTCTGACTACACCCCCGATAGCGGTGGCTCAGCTACAGGTAAGTGACTGACAGCCTGCTATCGGGAGCAAGCCCCCTCCCACATTTTGATATGGGTCAGTCTGATGGGTTTGGTAGTGACGAGCCGCCGCAGTCAGGCGCAGTAGTGTTCAACTGAAGGAATGTTGCCCAAATGTGGGAGGGGGCTTGCCCCCGATAGCAGGGTGTCAGCCAGCTTATCTATAGCTGATACACCGCCATCAGCGAATCTGGTGTTTATGCAGCAACCGGTAGAACGTCGGCCGGGAAATCCCCAGCACACGGGCGGCGACACTCAGGTTGTCGCTGTGCCGGTTGAGCACATCGCACAGCGCCTGGCGCTCGGCGCGGTGCTTGTAGTCTTCCAGTGTCGCCATCGGCGCCGAAAGCGCCTGTGGGCCTTGCAAGCCCAGATCAACGGCTTCGATCTGGCGCCCTTCGGCCAACACCAGGCCGCGGCGCACGCGGTTGGCCAGTTCCCGCACATTGCCCGGCCAAGGGTGTTGCCCCATCGCCACCAGCGCGTCCTCGCTGAAACTGCGCGGGCGCCGGCCGGTTTCCCGGCTATAGAAACGCGAAAAGTGGTTGGCCAGCATCGCCACGTCGCCATGGCGTTCGCGCAAAGGCGCGGTGACCACTTGCAGGACATTCAGGCGGTAATACAGGTCTTCGCGAAAGGTGCCCTTCTCCACCGCAGCTTCGAGGTTGACATGGGTCGCGGCAAGCACCCGCACATCCACCGGGATCGGCTGACTGCCGCCGACGCGCTCGATGTGTTTTTCCTGCAGGAAACGCAAAAGGTTGGCTTGCAGCTCCAGCGGTAGGTCACCGATTTCATCCAGGAACAGCGTGCCACCGTTGGCGGCCTCAATGCGCCCCACCTTGCGCTGATGAGCGCCGGTGAACGCGCCTTTTTCGTGACCGAACAGTTCGGATTGGATCAGGTGTTCAGGGATAGCACCGCAATTGATCGCCACGAACGGTTTAGCGTGCCGTTGGGATTGCCGGTGCAAGGTCTTGGCCACCAGCTCTTTACCGGTGCCGCTGTCGCCGCGGATCAACACAGGGGATTCAGTGGGGGCCAACTTGGCCAACAATTTGCGCAGTTCACGAATGGGGCGGCTGTCGCCCAACAGCTCGTGGGGCTCATCTACAGGCGCGTAACCCTTGCCACGCAGGCGCGCCATGCCGAACGCACGGCCGATAGTCACCTGGACCCGGGATACATCGAACGGCAACGTATGGAAGTCGAAGAACCATTCACAGACAAAATCAGCGACGTTCTGCAGGCGTAATACATCCTGGCTGAGGACAGCAATCCACTCGGTGCCGCTGCGGCCAATCAATTCCTTGACCGCTTCGGGGCGCTCCAGATGGCTGGGCTGCAAGCGCAACAGGCCCACATCGCAGGAGCGCTCACCTACCGCCTGCAAGGCACAACTGTCCACTTCCCAGCCGGCCGTGCGCAAGCCAGGTAATAGGTCGTGGCAGTCGTCACAGGGGTCGACCACCAGCAAGCGGCGTTGGACGGGTGTCACAAGCATGACGATTCCTTGGCGCCAGAATTATTAAAGTTATTTAGAAACAAGGGTTTGTGGCGACCGGTTGTAACCCTAGCAAGATATTGACGCCTGGCTTGTACCATTTCGCTATAAGTGCGGGCAAAAAGCCATGTAGCCCTCGCAAGTTGCCGGCGGCGCAAACTTTCATTCCGCTTTCAAAACAGGCATTTAGATGATGTTAATCAGGGAAAGTTAAAATTTCTTGCTCTAGCATGTGACCCGCACCCCATCATCGTGCATCAGTACAAGTAACCCACCGCACGGTCAGCCCAACCGCCGGTACTCACTTGAATGGGCATACAGAGAGAAGACCCAAATGAACGCTCCGCTGCGCATCAACGAAGCTCTTTTGATTGCAGACCGTGCCTTCCAACCCTTCCAGTGCGTGGCCTGGCACGATGGCAATGGCGCCCTCAGCCTGAGCGTCATCGACCGTACCAACACCCGTATCGGCAGCAAACAGCTGTCATCGAAGACTTATACCGATCCAGCGCAATTGGAAAACCTGTTGTTGCAGGCTCGCGCCGAACTCGATAAAGATGGCTACCAGTTGCAGCACTGGGCAATGCCGAAGTAATTCACTACAACAACTTCCAACCTTTGGGAAACACAGGCTGGAAGTTGTGCAGCGAGACTTCAGGTTTAACGTGCCGCGAGAATAAACCGCTCGAACGCCTCGGCAGCGCCGTCGTCGATATTGCTGCCGGTCACCACATTGGCCTGGCGTTTGACGGTTTCTTCGGCCTGGCCCATGGCAATCGATAAGCCGGCCACATGAAACATCGCCGGATCGTTGCCGCCGTCGCCGATGGCTGCGGTCTGCTCAAGCGGCACCCCAAGGTGCGCGGCCAGGGTCTTCAAGGCTTCGCCCTTGTTGGCCAGCATCGCCGTCACGTCCAGGTACACCGGTTGCGAACGTGACACCTGGGCCAACCCTTGCACCTTCGGCTGTAATTGCGCCTCCAGCTCCACCAGCAACTGAGTGTTGTTACTGGCGGCGACAATCTTGTCGACGCGATCCAGGTAGGGCTCAAAACTTTCCACCACCACTGGTCCATAGCCCAAGCCATCGGCTTCGCGCTGTACCATCGGCCCTGACGGGTCACGGCGCAGCCAGTCGCCGTCGGCAAACACCCAGACCTCCACGTCCGGCTCGGCCGAAAACAGCGCCAGGGTGACCAGCGCCGCCTCTGCCGGCAGATGATGAGCAACCAGGATGCTGCCATCCGGGTTGACCAACGTGCCGCCGTTGAAGCCGGCGACCGGCACGTCGATGCCAAAGGTCTCCATCAGATGCAGCATGGCCTTGGGCGGCCGCCCGCTGGCCAGGCTGAAAAGCACCCCGTTTTCACGCATCGCACGAATCGCGTCGGCAGTACGCTGACTGAGGCTGTGGTCGGGATGCAATAAGGTCCCGTCCACATCGCTGAGAACAAATCGAATGGGTTGGATCGCCGCGTCACTCATCCGAGGCTATGCCAGGCGCGGCCGTCACGGGCCAGCAACACATCGGCCGCCGCAGGGCCGTCTTCACCGGCCTTGTACGCCTGGATACCGTCATCTTCCTTCCAGGCATCGAGGAACGGCTGCACAGCGCGCCAACCGTTCTCGATATTGTCGGCACGCTGGAACAAGGTCTGGTCGCCAGTCATGCAGTCGTAGATCAGGGTTTCGTAGCCTGTCGACGGTTGCATCTCGAAGAAGTCCTTGTAGTCAAAACCCAGCTCGATATTGGCCATCTCCAGGGTCGGCCCAGGCTTCTTGGCCAGCAGGTCGAACCACATGCCTTCGTTCGGCTGGATCTGGATCTTCAGGTAGGTGGGCTTGAGCTCATCGACTTCGGTGTCGCGGAACTGCGCATAGGGCGCGTGCTTGAAGCAGATGACGATCTCGGTATCACGAATGCTCATGCGCTTGCCGGTTCGCAGGTAGAACGGCACGCCAACCCAGCGCCAGTTGTCGATCATCACCTTGAGGGCGACGAAGGTCTCGGTGCTGCTGTCAGGCGCAACGTTGGCTTCCTCGCGATAGCCTGGCAGCGCCTTGCCGGCGATTTCGCCGGCGGTGTACTGGCCGCGAACCGAGTTGGCTCGGGCATCCTCCAAAGACCAGGGGCGGATCGCACCGACCACCTTGGCCTTCTCGCCACGCACCGCATCGGCGCCAAAGGCGGCCGGCGGTTCCATGGCGACCATCGCCAGCAACTGGAACAGGTGGTTAGGCACCATGTCGCGCAGGGTGCCGGTTTTCTCGAAGAAATTGCCCCGGGTTTCCACACCGACCGTTTCGGCGGCGGTGATTTGCACGTGGTCGATGTAGTGGTTGTTCCAGAACGCTTCGAACAGCACGTTGGAGAAACGGCTGATCAAGATGTTCTGCACCGTTTCCTTGCCCAGGTAATGGTCGATGCGGTAGATCTGCTTCTCGCTCATTACCTTGAGCAGGCACGCATTCAGCGCCTCGGCGGTGGCCAGGTCGGAGCCGAACGGCTTTTCGATGACCACGCGGCGAAAGCCCTCATCCGTTTCGTTCAGCAAGCCGGCGCTGCCCAGGCGCTGCACCACTTCACTGAAGAAGCGCGGAGCGGTAGCCAGGTAGAACACCGCGTTGGCGGTGCCGCTGTCGGCGATCTTCTGCGCGATATCCGCGTAGGTGCTGTCGTCGAGAAAGTCGCCCTCGACGTAGCTGATGCCCTTGGCCAATTTTGCCCACATTGCCGGGTCGAGGGCATTTTCGGCATTGCCGCGCACCTTGCTGGCGGCCTCGGTGCGAATGAAGTCCTCAAGCTTCTTGGCGAAGTCGGCATCGCTGATGGCGTTGTGATCAACGCCGACAATGCGCAGGCCATCGCCCAGCAGCCCGTCACGGCTCAGGTTATACAGCGCCGGCATGAGCAGGCGCTTGACCAGGTCGCCATGGGCGCCAAACAGAAACAGGGTGGTGGGGGGTGCGGGTTCGGCCTTGGGTTTCTTGCCGTTGGCGGTCATTTTTTTGAAGTCTCCACATGGCCACCAAAGCCGAAGCGCATGGCAGACAGCATTTTGTCACCGTAGGTGCTCTGCTGGCGGGAACGGAAACGCGCAAACAACGACGTCGACAGCACCGGTACCGGCACCGCTTGCTCCATGGCCGCTTCGATGGTCCAGCGACCTTCACCGCTATCGGCCACGGAACCTGAGTAGCCATCGAGCTTCGGATCGGTGGCCAGGGCGTCGGCGGTCAGGTCCAGCAACCAGGACGACACCACGCTGCCACGGCGCCAGACTTCGGCGATATCGGCAACGTTGAGGTCGAAACGCTGGTCTTCCGGCAGGTTTTCCGAGTTCTTGGTCTTGAGGATGTCAAAACCTTCGGCAAACGCCTGCATCATTCCGTACTCGATGCCGTTATGGATCATCTTGACGAAGTGACCGGAGCCCGCTGGGCCGGCATGGATATAACCGTGCTCGGCACGCGGGTCGGCAGACGGCGAACGGTCCTTGGTGCGCGGGATGTTGCCCATGCCCGGCGCCAGGCTCTTGAAGATCGGGTCCAGGCGCTGCACGGTCTCGACGTCGCCACCGATCATCATGCAGTAGCCGCGCTCCAGGCCCCAGACGCCGCCCGAGGTGCCGACATCGACATAGTGCAGGCCCTTTTCCGCCAGGGCCTTGCCGCGACGCACGTCGTCCTTGTAGTTGGTGTTGCCGCCGTCGATGATCACATCACCGTTTTCGAGCAACTCGCTAAGCGCGTTGATGGTGTCTTCAGTGGGCGCGCCCGCCGGCAACATTACCCACACAGCACGGGGCTTTTGCAGGCCGGCCACCAGGGCTTTCAAGTCGGCGACACCGGTAGCGCCCTCCTCGCTCAAGCCTTTGACAAAGGCTTCGTTACGGTCGTATACAACGGTGGTATGCCCATTGAGCATCAGGCGCCGCGCAATGTTACCGCCCATGCGGCCTAGTCCGATAATCCCCAGTTGCATGTGCTGATGCTCCTAACTGCTAAAAAATGTGTGACATAGTTTATAGCGCAATGAGGCTATTGAGGGTTAGTCCAGAGCGGATCCGTGTAGTTTCATGGCAAAAAAATTGCCATCGTTTCACCATCACCCTCGAAAAAGTCACACGACCGTAAAAAATAAAAAAGTTCCCTTGTCTCGCAAAAGAATTCAAACTTGCTCCCGACTGTTGCCGGAAACCTGTTCCGGCACCGCGATCTACCGGCTATTTGCGAGGTAAGCAATGAGCACAGCACAGATGACCCGCCCGCCACAGACCCTCTACGTCAGCATCCGTCGCGATGAATTGCGTCAGTTGAAAGACGAGCGTGATCAGTTGCAGCAGGAAGTCCTGCGCCTGCGCCTGCACCTTCAAGCCCAGCTGGAGCAAGCGTCTGATGCCAAGCCCTTACTCTGCTGAGTAGGTGCCTGAGCGCGCTGTAAGGTAATACCTACAGAAAACTCACAAAGTTTTCACATTCCACTCCCGATACTCCCGTTCCGCGATGCCGCTCACTTCCTGGGCGGCCCGATGTCGCGCGCCTGTGCGCGACAATCATTCTCTGATGGGGCGCTGGATGGCGATGTTCAAACGCAGCACGACGACTGCGAAAGGCTTTGATTGGGCCGGCCTTGGCTGGTTGTTTCTGTTTTTCTGGTATTTCTCGGGTATTACCCAACTGCTAATCCAACTGACCGGCACCTCCGGCTTCAGTGGTTTCCGCCAAGCCTTCTTCATGAGTGCGCTATGGCTGGCGCCGATGTTGTTGTTCCCGCGTCGTACGCGCCTGCTTGCCGCTCTGATCGGCGTGGTGCTGTGGGCCTGCTCCATGGCGAGCCTGGGTTATTTCTTCATTTACCAGCAGGAATTCTCCCAAAGCGTCATCTTCATCATGTTCGAATCGAACATCTCTGAAGCCGGCGAATACGCGACCCAATATTTTGCCTGGTGGATCGTGCTGGCATTTATTGCCCACACCGCCTTTGCCGTTTTCCTCTGGACACGCCTGCGCCCTGTTTACCTGCCGCGCGGCCAGTCGATCGTGGCAGCGGTGGCCATCGTCCTGGCGGTTGTGGGCTACCCGCTGGTCAAGCAGATCGCTACCAGCGAAACCATGGAATTGGCCATCGACCGTTTCGAAACCCGTATCGAACCGGCCGTGCCTTGGCAGATGATCGTCGCCTACCGTCGCTACACCGAGCAGCTGGACAATATGCAAGGCATGCTGACCAGTGCCAGCCAGATCCCGCCATTGAAGAACCTCAAGGACAGCATGGCCGGCCAGCCGTCCACCCTGGTGCTGGTGATCGGCGAGTCCACCAACCGCCAACGCATGAGCCTTTACGGTTACCCGCGCAATACCACGCCGGAACTGGACAAGCTGCGCGACCAACTGGCCGTGTTCGATAACGTCATCACCCCGCGCCCCTACACTATTGAAGCGCTGCAACAGGTGCTGACCTTTGCCGACGAAGAAAACCCGGACCTGTACCTCAAGACGCCGTCGATTGTCAGCGTAATGAAGCAGGCCGGCTACAAGACTTTCTGGATCACCAACCAGCAGACCATGACCAAACGCAACACCATGCTCACGACCTTTTCCGAACAGGCTGACGAGCAGGTGTACTTGAATAACAACCGCAACCAGAACGCCCGTCAGTACGACGGCGATGTGCTGGCGCCGTTCTCCAAGGCCCTTGCCGATACCGCCGAGCGCAAGTTCATCGTGGTGCACCTGTTGGGCACCCACATGAGCTACCAGTACCGCTACCCGCAGACCTTTGACAAGTTCACCGACCGCCAGGGCGTGCCCGCAGGTGTCAGCGATGCACAGTTGCCGACGTACAACAGCTACGACAACGCCGTGCTGTACAACGACTTCGTGGTCTCCAGCCTGATCAAGGACTACGCCAAGACCGACCCCAATGGTTTCCTGCTGTACCTCTCGGACCACGGCGAAGACGTGTTCGATTCTGCCGGCCACGACACCTTGGGCCGCAACGAAGGCAAGCCGACCGCACCGATGTACACCATTCCGTTCATGGCCTACGCCTCGCCCAAATGGCGCGAAAGCCACGACTGGAGCTTCGCCGGCGACCTGCAGCGGCCTTACAGCAGCTCGCAGCTGATTCACACCTGGGCCGACATGGCCGGCTTGAGTTTTGACGAGCTGGACCATAGCAAGAGCCTGGTCAGCGACAGCTTCAAACCGCGTCCATTGTTGATCGGCAACCCTTACGAAACCAAGCAAAAGGCGTTGATCGACTTCAGCCTGATCAAGCCGAAGAAGGCCGATGGCAGTGAAGTGGTGTTGAAGTAAACCTGGCTCGGCGACAGAACGATACAATCATTCTCGTCCAGGCCTGACGTCCTTCATCCCCAGGCGTCTTTGAACCCTGTCCTGTTCAGTGCCTGCGAAGTTAACAAAACTGTTAACTTCGCAGGCACTTTGCGTTAACTCCCACTTAATAAGATACGGCCATAGTCGCTCCATGATTCTGATCAAGGAACGGCCAGACACCTATCACTCTTAATGGGAATACCGCGATGAAACTCTCGACCTTGATGCTTGCCAGCCTGATGACACTGACTTCCGCCGCCGCCTTCGCAGAAGGCGGTTCAGAGCGTTCGAAGGAGTTCTACCAGAACTTCAGCTTCATTCAGCAACAAACTCATGGCGCAGCTGAACAGCGAATGGCTTCCGCCGACGGCAAGACCTTGAAGGTCGACACCGTCAACGAGGAACAACCGAACAGTTGATTTAATGTTTATTTAATCTGCAACACCCTGCGCCATACTGCTCCGTTGGCAAAGTGTATTGGGCGCCATTTAATGGCGCCTTTTTTTTGCAAGGTATTTATTAAAGCGACTTGCTCCAGAACAACATGCGCCCATGATTCGGATCAAAAACTGAATCATCGAAACCAAACTTTCGGTACGCCGACTGTGCCAGTTCATTACCTTCGAGCACTTCCAGGGTGATCTTGCAGCAGCCGCGCTGCCGAGCGATTTCCTCGACCTTCTGCAGCATTTTCTGACTCAACCCCAAGCCACGAAACCTATCCATCACCACCACGTCGTGGACGTTGACCAGCGGGCGGCAGGCAAAGGTTGAGAAACCTTCAAAACAATTGACCAACCCCGCCGGTTCGCCACCGATAAACGCCAGGACGCTGAACGCGTGTGGGCGCTTGGCCAACTCGGCAGGCAGCTGCTGCAACAGATCGGCCGGCAAGGTGTGGCCGCCGCCCATCGAATCTTCAGCATAATGATTGAGCAACAGGCCAATGGCATCGGCATGCACGGCGTTGGTGTAGCTGGCTTGCAGCACCAGGATGTCTGGGGTGTCCATTTCCTTCCTCGATAACGACAACCAGGGATTCGTTTCCCTTTGAGAGCTGCGATTGTAAGCGCGGAGTCGGCAACAGATGAAGGAGATTAACTACAAATGCCCGACAGAAATCGCGAAGGTTGAACGCGTCAAAACCTGCAAACATCCCTGAAACGGCGATTTTTCCTAGACGGCGAAGCGTTGCAACTGCATCGCCTGCAAACGGCTCAGGGTGCGACGGAAAGGAAACTCCAGGTAGCCTTCGGTGTAAAGACTATCCAACGGCACCCCGGCGTCGATAAAGAGCGGCACCTTGCGGTCGTAGCATTCGTCCACCAACGCGATAAAGCGTCGCACGCTGTCATCGTGTACCGACAGCTGCGGCAATTCGCGATCCCCCGCCACCACACGTTCGACACCGTCCTCGGTGCCACGAGCAATCCGCCCCGCACGCCTTTGTGCGCTGAGGTTGGGGACGTCACCCAACAGGATGGCTTGGTAGCGATCACACAGCAGCATGAAGTCCATGGCAGCCAGGGGTTGCTCGCACAGCTCGGCATAACGACACCAGAGCACCCTGTCACTGGCCTGTACCGCCACGATAGAACGGTGACCTACACTCACTGCCCCGCTGATCACACGCTGCCCCAGGCTTAATTGCTTGAACACCGCAGCCAGCGCAGCCGGTTGGTTCACCCAGTATCGCTGCATGCCAGCACCGGGATGCAAGCGATGGTCCTCGCCGCCATCCACTGCCACCACCTGCATGTGCCGCTGGAGTGCAACGATGCCCGGCAGGAAACGCTCGCGATTGAAGCCATCGGCGTATAGCTGATCGGGCGGCTGGTTAGAGGTGCACACCATCACCACGCCCTGCTCGAACATCACCTGGAACAGGCGACCGAGGATGATCGCGTCACCAATGTCATTCACAAACAGCTCATCGAAGCACAGCACCCGCACCTCCCGACTCAACTCCCGAGCCAACGCCCGCAACGGATCCTGGGTGCCCGTGAGCTGGAACAAACGTTGGTGCACCCACCCCATGAAGTGATGAAAATGCTGGCGTCGTGCGGGAATACGCAGGCTTTGGTAGAAATGGTCCATCAGCCAGGTCTTGCCGCGGCCTACCGGCCCCCATAGGTAAACCCCGGTCACCGGCGAGCGGCCTTGGTGCAGAGCCCCATGGCAGGTCTGCAGGGCTTGCACCGCCCGGCGCTGGGCGTCGTCGGGAACGAAACCTTGCTGGGCGATGGCATGTTGGTAGGCGGCGAGTGGCGAGTCGAAAGTCATGCCCGCCAGTATGACTTACGCGCAGATATCCAGCCGTGAAATCTTGCCCTGTTCGTTCAGCCGAAAGGTGTAGCGCAGCTCCAGCGGACTGCCGGGGAAATTACCGGAGACAATATTGCTGACCAGCACTTTGCCGGTGCGTTGCTGCACGCTGAGCACCTCGACCCGTGGCTGGTAGCGGCGGCCGGTGTCTTCCATCCAGCGTGCAATGGCGGCCGTGCCCACCTGATGTTCGCCTTCATCGAATACATTGGCGTCGTCGGCGAAACACTGGTCGATCGCGGTAATGTCGCCGGTATTGGTTGCTGCAATATAAGCCACGATGGCCGGGGCCAACTCGGGAAAAGACATGGCACAACTCCTTGCCTGAATGATTTGTGATGCCATGCTAAGCCACGGATGTGTCAGTTTTTGTCAGGAGTAAACGGCGCGGACTCTTGCTGCTCCATCAGCTTGCGCCAGCCTCGCAACAGGTCGCTGCGCCTTCCGGGGTAACGCTCACCCTGGGCATCGGCGCTGGCCACGCGATCGGTGCGAAAGGTGCGATAGGCACCGCGCAACTCGCACCACGCCACGATCACCCGCGCTTCATTGAGAAAGCCCAGGGCCAGCGGCCAGATCAGGCGTTGGCTCTGGGTCTGGCTGGCGTCGGCGTAGTTGATATGCAGCTTGGCCTGATGGCCAATAGCATCGCGGAACACGTTGAGCGGGACGCGGTTTTCCGGGTAACCGAAGCCGGGAGGTCCAGGGAGCAGCGTCGGGTTACGCAACGCCTCTTGAGCCGCAGGGTCCAACACATCGGCGATCTTCGCCAGGGCGTTGGCGGCGGCGCGACTCAATACGTCATCGCCGCGCTGGTCTACATAACGCAAGCCCAGCACGACCGCTTCGGTTTCTTCGGCGTTGAGCATCAGGGGCGGCAGAAACAGGCCGCTGCGCAATACATAACCGACCCCAGCCTCGCCAAAAATCGGCGCGCCCAGGGCGGTCAATTCAGCGATATCGCGGTACAGCGTGCGTTCCGAGACTTCCAGTTGCGCCGCGAGAATGGCGGCGGTGACCGGGCGTTTTCTGCCCCGCAGGGCCTGGAGCAACGTTAATAGACGAGTGGTGCGCGACACGTTGATGTCACCAGAACTGGGGCTAGAGGTGCAGCAGCTTAGCAGAGGCTCCTGTCAGCAAATGTCAGTAGTACGGGCTCGATAGCGACCTTCGAGCCGACCGCTTTCAAAACCTCTAACTCCGTCAGAAATGCCATGAATGTGGGAAAGGGCTTGCCCCCGCTGAGCATAGATATCTACACAACTTCGTAGCAGCCGACGGTAACCACGATGCGCAGCGAGCCGCTCTTGATCTGCTTTTGATCTTAGGCGCCCGGTTAAACCACGCTGGCCGGAATTCGACAGGGATTTGGGGGGGGCAAACCGGCAGGAATGCCGGTTTAGCCGCCCCGCGCCATGGATGGCGCGTGGCGGCGCCCCCCCCCCCAAATCCCTGTCGGATTACGGGCACACCGAGCCTAAGCGAGGTGCCGAGTGGTGGGGCAAGAGCCCTAATGAGATGGTCAGCCCGGCGAGAACCTCAGGTCCACACTACTGAGGTTCTCACTTTTCCTGAGGAGGCTTTCTCATGAACAGCGTAACGCTTCTAGGCATCGACATTGGCAAGAACAGCTTCCACTTGCACGGCCAAGACGCACAAGGCCATCAAGTGCTGCGCAAGAAGCTCAATCGCCGACAGTTGCTGCCATTACTTGCACAAATGCCCCCCTGCAAAGTTGCCATGGAATCCTGTGGCGGATCACAGTTTCTTGCCAGAGAAATCACCAAGCTCGGTCATCAGGTCCAACTGATTGCGCCGCAGCATGTGAAAGCTTACGTCACCGGCAACAAGAACGACTTCATTGATGCCGAGGCTATTTGCGAAGCCGCATCACGTCCCAGAACGCGATCTGTACAGGTGAAATCAGTTGACCAGCAGGTGCTGTCGACCGTGCATAAACTGCGTAAATCACTGGTGAGTCGACGCACTGGAGTGATCAACCAGGTGCACGGATTCTTACTGGAGTTTGGCGTTATCTTTCCCGCCGGCTATGCCGCGTTGGAGCGGGTTCCTGCAGGGCCGAGCGTGTACACGCGCTCACAAGGAGCCCGGATACATTAGCGCAAGCCTGATTTACCGTTCATCGTGACTGGATAGCAAAAGGTGGGCTGACCATACATTTGGTTACTTTGGGGCTCTTTTCCAAAGTGACCCGCTGTAAAAGCGGAACCTTAAGTGGCCGTTACCGCAGCAATGGATATGCACTCGGCCTAATCCAACATGCTGGTCGGCTGTCAGGCCGCCATCGGGGGCAAGCCCCCTCCCACATTGGATCAGGGCGCTGGTTAGATAGCGGTCGGCTGCAAGACCAAGCCCCACATTTGGATGGAAGCCCCCGCTCAATAGCCGCCTGCAGTCACCCTGCCCCCAACTTACGCCAGGCTCTTGCTGACCACCTCGAACACATCACTGGACAGCTCGCCGGAGGCAAGAATGCGCTCCAGTTCCGCTTTCATCAGCGCCTGCCGTGCGTTGTCGTATTTGCGCCAGCGCGTCAGCGGCGCCAGTTGGCGCGAGGCGATCTGAGGGTTCAGGGTATTGAGCTGTATCACCAGGTCCGCCAGGAAGCGATAACCCGAGCCGTCCGCGGCATGGAAGTTGACCAGGTTCTGCCCGGCAAATGCACCGATCAGCGCACGCACCTTGTTCGGGTTCTTGATGGTGAATGCCGGGTGCTCCATCAGTGCCTTGACCCGTGCCAGCCCGCCCGGCAAGGTGCTGCCGGCCTGGACGCTGAACCACTGGTCCATCACCAACGGGTTGTCCTTGAAGTTCTCGGCAAACACCGCCAGGGCCTGGGCTTTTTCCGCCTCGAACGGCGAGTTCACCAGTACCGCCAGGGCGGTCAGGCGCTCGGTCATGTTGTCGGCAGTATCGAACTGATCCAGGGTGGCCGCGAGTACTTGCGGCTTGCCGCTGAGCATCAGGTACGACAACGCGATGTTTTGCAGGGCGCGACGGGCAAAGTGCTCGGCCTCCGCCACGTACGGCGTCTGCTTGGACAGGTCGCGGTTGGCCTGGTAACGCAGCCACAATCCTTCGAACAGGTTGTCGGCCAATTGCTTGCGGGCATACTCACGGGCGGCGTGAATGGCATCCACATCCGCCACGTCGCTGATTTCTGCCAGGTAGGCTTCGCTCGGCAGCGAGAGCATTTCCGCGACCATGGCCTGGTCCAGGCTTTCATCGCTCAAGACAGTGCGCAGCGCGTCGATCAGGCGCTGATCCAGCTTCAGCGGCTGACCCGCCTGATGCCGGCCGATCAGTTCCTGCAGCACCTGCACCGACAGTTGCTGGCCGGCATCCCAACGGTTGAAGCCGTCACTGTCGTGCTGCATCAGGAACATCAGCTGGTCACGGTCGTAAGGGAAGCTCAGTTTCACCGGCGCCGAGAAGCCACGCAGCAGCGAAGGCAAGGGTTTTTCGGCTATGTCGACGAAGGTGAACGTCTGCTCGGCTTCAGTCACCGAGATCACCCGGGAAGTGCCGCCAGCCGTCGCCTCACCGGCCAGTCGCAAGGCAATACCCGCGCCCTGCCCGTCCAGCAAGCCGAGCGCCACCGGAATCACGAACGGCAGTTTCTCGACCTTGTCCGGGGTGGCCGGGCAGCTCTGGCGGAAAGTCAGGCTGTAGGTCCTGGCCGCAGCGTCATACGACTCGCTGACCGCCAGACGTGGCGTACCGGCCTGGCTGTACCAGCGTTTGAACTGGCTGAGGTCGGCGCCATTGGCGTCTTCCATGGCCTTGATGAAGTCATCGCAGGTCACGGCCTGGCCGTCATGGCGCTCGAAGTAAAGGTCGCTGCCTTTGCGGAAACCGTCGGCGCCAAGCAAGGTATGGAGCATGCCGACTACTTCCGAGCCCTTTTCGTACACGGTCAGGGTGTAGAAGTTGGAGATCTCGATAAAGCTGTCCGGGCGCACCGCGTGGGCCATGGGCCCGGCGTCTTCGGCGAACTGGTGGGTACGCAGGTAGGCCACATCCTGGATGCGCTTGACCGTGGCCGAGTTCATGTCGGCGGAGAAGCCCGAGTCACGGAACACGGTGAAGCCTTCCTTGAGCGACAGCTGGAACCAGTCGCGGCAGGTCACGCGATTGCCCGACCAGTTATGGAAGTACTCGTGGGCGACGATGGCCTCGACCCGCTGGTGGGCGGCGTCGGTGGCGGTTTCGGCGCGAGCCAGCACGGCGCTGGAGTTGAAGATATTGAGGCCCTTGTTCTCCATGGCACCCATGTTGAAGTCGTTGACCGCCACGATCATGAAGATGTCGAGGTCGTACTCGCGGCCGTAGGTTTCTTCGTCCCAACGCATGGATTTTTTCAGGCTGGTCATGGCGTGCTGGCACTTGTCGATGTTTTCCGGTTCGACGTAGATGCGCAGCGCCACTTCACGGTTGGTCATGGTGGTGAAGCTGTCTTCCACGCACCACAAATCACCGGCCACCAGCGCGAACAGGTAGGCCGGCTTCTTGAACGGGTCTTCCCAGGTCGCCCAATGCCGGCCGTCTTCGCCGGGGCCGCTGGCAATCGGGTTGCCGTTGGACAGCAACACCGGGTAGCTGTGCTGTTCGGCGATCACTGTGGTAGTGAAGACGCTCATCACGTCCGGACGGTCGAGGTAGTAAGTGATCTTGCGGAAGCCTTCGGCTTCGCACTGGGTGCAGAACATGCTGCCGGATTTGTACAGCCCTTCGAGGGCAGTGTTGGTTTCCGGGTGGACCTTGACGGTGGTGTCGAGGGTGAAGGTTGCACTCTTGGGCTGCACGGTCAGGTGGCTGTCGGTCAGCTGGTAGTCAGCGTCCGTCAGTTCCTGGTCAGCCAGGTTCACACTCAATAGCTCCAGTTGCTGGCCATCGAGCACCAGCGGCGGCAGGCCGGCACCGCGCTCGGGGTTGCGGCGCATCACCAATTGCGCGTGGACCAGGCTGTGGTCCTCGAACAACTCGAAGGTCAGGTGCGTCTCGTCAATCAGGTAGTCCGGCGCCTGATAGTCCTTAAGGTAGATCATCTTCGGTTGTTCGGTGCGCATGCTTGGGATCCTTCTACTGATGCACGGCGAGCTGGTAGGCCGTGTATTTACGAATATTGATAACGCCGGTGTCGAAGATCAGGTATTGGCCCTTGATCCCCAGCAGCGTGCCTTCGGCAATCGGGTTCTTGTCCAGGTTGAAGCTGACGATCTTGGTCGGATACTGCTCGACCGGGTAGCGGATTTCAATCGGCTCGATGTCGGCAATGGTTTGGATGGCTTGCAGGCCAAAGCGTTCCTGCAAACCCAGCAAGCCTTCGGCACAGGAAGCAAACAGCTCATCGCGCACCTGCTTGAGGTCCACTGCTGCCGCGTCGCCCTTAAGCAAGGCGCGCCAGTTGGTCTTGTCGGCCACCTGGCTGCGGAACAGGTCTTCGACGAAGCCGGACTGCTGGCGCGTGGCGACACGCATGATCGGCAGCGCCTGGCTGGCGCCCTGGTCGAGCCAGCGGGTGGGCAATTGGGTGGCGCGGGTGATGCCGACCTTGATCCCCGACGAATTGGCCAGGTACACCACGTGGTCGGTCATGCAGAACGTTTCGCCCCAGCCGGGATCACGGCAGGTGCCGGCGTCGTAATGGCAGCGCTCGGGGCTCATGATGCACAGGTCGCACTGGGCCAGCTTGGTCATGCACGGGTAGCAATAGCCCTGGCTGAAGCTGGTCTTGGTCTTGCGCCCGCAGTGGCTGCAATGAATGGCACCCAGGTATTCGAGGCGCACATGGGTGCCGATCAGAGGGTTGACCGGCACCTCGACATCGCCCAGGCGAAAGGCGTATTGAACGGTCGGCTCACCGAGTTGCGCCGACATTTTGCTGACTGCACCGCGACCAATTTCAATCAATGGATCGCATCCGACTTGAACAGGATGTTCGGCACCGGCGCCGACTTGGAGGCGCATTCCTGTGGCCCCATGTAGCCGGTGCGCTGCTCTTCGGGCAGGTTCTGGATTTCCCAGGCGATCACTGCCTGCAAGGACAGCTCGCGCTGCTCGGCGGTGAGCTTGCGGCCGTCAGACCATTTGCCGATTTCCACGGCGAGCTTGAGGCTCTCGTAGATGTCCGGAGTGATGTTTTCGATCATTGCAGCAAAAGAGGACATAAGGCTCTTCCTTATCAAATAGACGCTTTGCGACGGTTGTACAAACCACCGAGCAAACCCGTCAGGCAACCGATGACCAAGCCGCCCACATGGGCCGCGTTGGCGATTTCGCCGAAGCCGATCATCGAGACCAGCCCCGACAGGCAAAGCAGCAGCCACACCAGCATCATCACCAGCACTCCACGGGGCAGGCGATAGGCGGGGTTGGGTGACAATAATTGAAAGATCCAGCAATGCCCGAGCAGGCCATACAGCACGCCGGACAAACCGCCAAACAGGCCGGGGCCGCCATAGGCATATTGAGCGTAGTTGGAGACCAGGCTGAACAACAGGGTCAGGCCCAGCAGGTTGATACTGCCCTGGCGTGCTTCAATGCGCCGGCCCAGCTCCCAGTACCACATGCCGTTCATGGCCAGGTGCAGGATGCCGAAGTGAATCAGCATCGGCGTGACCAGGCGCCACCACTGCCCCGAAGCCAGCGTGTCGGCAAGCGGCGTGAACTGGATGTACTCGCCCAGCACCCGGAACGGCAGGAAGGTCAGCCAGGCCATGGCTTGCAGGTTTTCGCCGAGCAGAGTCACTGCACCGACGATAAGGCTGGCCAGCAGCACCAGCGCGGTGACCGGGCTATGGCGTACTTGCTGGACAAAGCCTGGCCGAGCAACCGGTGCCTGTTCGGGAATATCCAACTGCTGGTCCGGGTCGCCGGCGGGGAAGCGCTGATACAACACGCGCACGTCATCGCTGATGGTTTCGGGCACCCACAACACTTGCTCGCCCGCCTCTTCACTGACGCGATGGGGCACTTGCATGCGTTGCAGCAACTTGACGAAACCACCCAGGTCGACGCTCAGGGGCAAGCGCAATACAGCTACGGTACTCATGGAATGGCCTCTGGTCGCTCAACGTCGACCCATACGAATTTACGTGGATCCAGCTGGGTTTCCTGGTCCAGTCGATACGCTACCAGCTTGCCGTACAACACCGCGCTGTAGTCCAGGCAGGCCAGGTTCGGGCGGATCGGCGCCGGTTTGCCGCTGCGCCAGTAGTGGCCGACGAACAACAGCGGTTCATCGACGCCGTAGCGCAGCAACGAATTCTTTTGCTTGGAAGACAACGGCGTGCGCGCCACCGGCTCAGGCAGTGCATCGGGCTGGAACACGATGTCGCCGTAGGTCTTGGGGTCGTCTTCCCAGAACTTGGTGCGAAAGAACGAGCGCGTCAGGCCATCGCCACCGGTCAGGGTCAAGCCGTCGGGCAAGCGCATATCGGTGCCGCGCAGCAGCCGGTCGAAGGCGTTGCAGGCAAAACTGCCCGGCACGGCGGCGGCCTGCAGGAAGTGCTGGTCGATACAGCCATCCGGGAAGGTCGCGCGCAGCGGCTGGATAAAGCCCTCGTCCCAGCACGCGTGCACCACGCGGAAACGCCCGGCATCGACAAACAGCGGCATGTCGTAGAACCAGCCGAGGAAGTCGTGCCAGTCGGCCGGGTGGTGTTCGAATTGGGTCAGGGTCTCTTGGATCAAACGCGCATGCCGTGGGTTGTGCTCGCGCACGAACTGCTTGCCGCTGCCAGGTGGAGCCGGCGTGGTCCAGCCCAGCGCGTTGAACTCATGGTTGCCCATGATGCAAAGCGCCTGCCCGGCCTCGGTCATATCGTGGACGATATGCAGCGCCTCGCGGATGCGCGGGCCACGGTCGATGATATCGCCGAGGAACACCGCCATGCGTGACGGATGGCGCCAGGTGCCACCCTGCTTGTGGTAACCCAATTGGTCGAGCAAGTGCTCAAGGGTATGAGCGCAACCGTGCACGTCACCAATCAGGTCATAACTACGCGCGGGATCGAGCATCAGTCGCCTCCACCCCCCAAGCGGCTGCCCCAGCCCAGCTTGGTACGGCACACTTCGTAGTAGTTGTGATCCAGCGGGTGGATCAAGCGCAACTTCTGTGCCTTCTTGCTCACGGTGATGGTGTCACCGGGGGCGCAGGTGAAATGATTTTGCCCGTCGCAGGAGACTTGCGGGTAAATCTGCATGTCTTTGGACACCACGATTTTCAACTCACTGTTGCCATCGACCACAATCGGTCTGCTGGACAACATATGGGGGTACATCGGCACGATCACAATGGCATCGAGCTTGGGATGCATGATCGGACCGCCTGCCGACAGCGCGTAGGCGGTCGAGCCGGTGGGGGTGGCGACGATCAGGCCGTCGGCCTTCTGGCTGCACACGAACTGACCGTCGATGTACAACTCGAACTCGATCATCCGCGTGGACTTGCCCGGATGCAGCACTACATCGTTGAGGGCATCGCCCTGGCCAATGGCCTCGCCGTGGCGGCGCACTTCGGCTTGCAGCAGGAAGCGGTTCTCCACCAGGTAATGGCCGTCGAGCACCTTGGCCACTTCGACTTCCAACTCATCGGGGCGGATATCGGTCAGAAACCCCAGGCTGCCGCGGTTGATCCCCAGCACCGGCACGTTATGCCGCGCCAGCGCACGAGCGGCGCCGAGCAGGCTGCCATCGCCGCCGACCACAATGACCATGTCGCAGACTTCGCCGAGCATCTTGCGCGACGAGGTTTGCAGGCCGTGGCCTGGGAGGATTTCAGCGATGGTGTCTTCGAGGATCACATGCAGGTGGCGCTCGAGCAGAAACTTCTTCAGTCGGCGGACGGTGTCCAACACCTGGGTACTGCCCAGGCGACCGATAATGCCGATATTGCGAAATTGCTCCATGGGGCTCCTGCGGGGTGTGGGGTGCGACCAAAAAGAACGATTATGGGCGAAAGGCCGTCTCAGGCAAAATCCTTTGTCGCCGCAGAGCCTTGATGACAATGGTTCTCAGGCACCTTGCGCACGTCTGAAAAGGCTATGCTCGGACCATGACAGTGTTCCCTGACTTGCACGCCCTGCCCCGTCAATTGCGCCACCCCGAGGTGCGCGACCTGGCGTGGGTGATACTCGCCCCGCCGATGCTCGCGCAGACACCATGGCCGCAGCGCCATCCGTTGGCCGGCAGTGACTGGGTGCAGGCGCCCCACTTGCTCGAAGCCTGGCTGCGTGACCTGGACCGTGACAGCAGTGCCTTGCAGCAATGGCTGAGCCTGTCACGCACGCGGCGCCTGGGCCTCTATTACGAACGCCTGTGGCAGTTCGCGGTGCAACATGCGCCGGGCGTGGAATTGCTGGCCGCCAACCTGCCGATCCGGCGCGCCGGGCATACCCTGGGCGAGCTGGACATGCTGCTGCGCGACCGCGATGGCGTGCACCACCTGGAACTGGCGATCAAGCTCTACCTGGGCCCTCAGGACGGCGATGGCCAAGACACCGCGCAATGGCTTGGCCCTGGCTGCCATGACCGGCTCGACCGCAAGTTGGCACACCTTGCCCAGCACCAGTTGCCGATCTCGGCACGTGCCGAGAGCCGCGAAGCCTTGGCGGCGCTGGATATCCAACAGTTCGATGCGCATTTGTGGCTGGGCGGTTATCTGCTCTATCCCTGGCCCGGCGCGGCGCAATCCCCCCTTGGCGCTCACCCGCAGCATTTGCGCGGGCGCTGGCTGCATCAACGCGACTGGCGGGACTTTGTCAGCACCACCCCGCCCGGCCGCTGGCAGCCCTTACCCCGCCATGCCTGGCTGGCACCGGCGCATTACCCGGCGGATGAGGTGTGGAGTGAAGAACAGATTCAAGGCTGGCTGGCGGACCTGGACTCGATGGCCCCGGCGCAGTTGCTGGTGCGGATGGTGCAGAGCGGTGAGGAGTGGGAGGAAGCGGAACGGTTGTTTCTGGTGGCGGATCTTTGGCCGAATGTGCCGGGGGCGGGCTGATGAAGCTGTGGTGTATTTAAAGGCCTCATCGGGGGCAAGCCCCCTCCCACATTTTGAGCACACCGCATTCCCCTGTGGGAGGGGGCTTGCTCCCGATGGCGATGGCCAAGGCACTACAAACCATCGATATGCCGATACTCCAACTGCAACCCCATCGCCAGCTCTTGAGCCCTCCCCAACCTGATCGGCCCACGCTCAATATCGATCAGCAATCCCGGGCACTCCAATCGCGGCAATGCGTCAATTGCCTTGAGCCGCCCATCGGTCATCACCAGCAACTTCTGTTGCTCCACCGGATAGCGCTTGCGCCGCGCCGCGAGCCACTCCCCGGCCTCGGCCAGTGCCGCCAGCAATGGCGTGCCGCCGCCGGCACCGAGTTGTTCCAGCCAACCCGCCAGTCCTTTGGCAGCCTTCAGGCCTTGCACCTGCCACTTCGGCGATGCGCCGCTTGCCGTCAGCAAGGCCATGCGCGCCCGTTGCCGGTAAGCATCGTCAAACAGCTGGGCCAACAACCCCTTGGCATCGGTCAACGCGCGATGGCGCCGAGTCGACGCCGAGGCATCGACGATCACCAACCACAATTCAGGCGCTGAACGACTACGCAGGTGAAACAGCAAATCGTCCCGGGATTGCGGCCGGCCGTCGAGCAAAGTGCCCGGCCAATTGATCGTGCCCTGCTGTGCGCTGCGCGCCTTGCCCTGCCTGCCGTTGTCCAGGCTGCCCGCCTGGGGCCGGGCATCCGCCCCCGCGTCAGGTCGGGGGCGGATGCCTAGGGCTTTTTTGGCCAGGCCGGCACATCGCGGCGTGCGCCGGTGGGCAAGGCCGGTGCGGGCATATCGCCCCATTGGCCCTGGCCAGGGGAGGTCTCAGACGGCTTCGACGATTGCCCTTCATTCGGCGGCGCGGCCGGTGGCGTTTGCGGCTGACGGCGATGGCGCAAGGCAAACTCGGCCACTGCATCTATGTCTTCTTCGGCGATGACTGACGCGCCACGCCAAGCCGCATGAGCCCGGGCGCCACGCAGCCAGACCAGGTCAGCGCGCAGGCCATCGACGCCTTCAGCAAAGCAGCGTTCGGTGATCCGGGCCAATGCCTGATCATCCAACGGGATGCTGTCGAGCCGTGCCCGCGCCTGGGTGCAGCGCTCGCGCAAGGCGGCCTGAGGTTCAGCCCACTGCGCGCAGAACGCCGCTGGATCGGTGTCGAAATCCAGGCGACGACGGATGATCTGCCCGCGCTCGGCAGGCAAGGTCTGCCCGCTCAGCGCCACATTGAAGCCGAAGCGGTCGAGCAGTTGCGGGCGCAACTCACCCTCCTCCGGGTTCATGGTGCCGATCAGCACAAAGCGCGCCGAATGGCGATGGGAAATGCCGTCACGTTCGATCAGGTTGGTGCCGCTGGCGGCCACGTCCAGCAGCAGGTCCACCAAGTGGTCTGCCAACAGGTTGACCTCATCCACATACAGCACACCGCCATCCGCCTTGGCCAACACGCCGGGGGAAAACTGCGCACGGCCTTCGCCCAGTGCTGCATCCAGGTCCAAGGTGCCGACCAGCCGCTCCTCGGTCGCGCCCAAAGGCAAGGTGACGAACTGCCCGCTGGCCAGCAGGTCCGCCAGGCCACGGGCCAGGGTCGACTTGGCCATGCCCCGCGGCCCTTCGATCAGCACGCCGCCGATCCTCGGGTCGATGGCAGTCAGGCACAGCGCCAGTTTCAGCTCGTCGGCGCCGACCACGGCGGACAGCGGGAAATGGGGAGTCTCAGTCATCGGCTGTCTTCTTCTATATCCAGCAACAGGTTTTCCAACGCCTCGCGATACGCCCCCGGCTCCTGCCACATGCCCCGCTGCTGGGCTTCGAGCATACGCTCGGTCATGTCCCGCAGGGCGTCGGGGTTGTGTTGCTGCACAAAGGCGCGGGTGTCAGGGTCGAGCAGGTAGGCATCGGCCAGCAGCGCGTATTGATGATCGTCGATCAGCGCGGTGGTGGCGTCGAAAGCGAACAGGTTGTCCACGGTCGCGGCCATTTCGAACGCGCCCTTATAGCCATGGCGCTTGACGCCTTCGATCCACTTGGGGTTGGCGGCGCGGGCGCGGATAACCCGGTTCAGCTCTTCCTTCAAGGTACGGATTCTGGGCAGGTCCGGCTGGCTATGGTCACCATGATAGCTGGCGGCCTTGTCACCGCTCAGGGTTTCCACGGCGGCAAGCATGCCGCCCTGGAATTGGTAGTAGTCATTGGAGTCGAGCAGGTCATGCTCGCGATTGTCCTGGTTCTGCAATACCGCCTGCACCTGGCTCAAGCGCTGGGCAAATTGCTCGCGGGCGGCGGTGCCCTCGTCGGACCCACCGTAGGCATAACCGCCCCAGTTCAGGTAGATCTCAGCCAAGTCTTCACGGCTCTGCCACAGGCGTCCGTCAATCGCGCCCTGCACACCTGCGCCATAGGCACCGGGCTTGGCGCCGAAGATGCGCCAGCCGGCCTGCTTCGCCGCGGCCTCTAAGTCCAGGCCCGACGCCTGCAACGCCTGGCGCTCGCTGCGCACCTTGGCGGCCAGCGGGTTCATGTCATCCGGTTCATCGAGGGCCGCTACCGCCTGCACCGCCGCATCGAACAGGCGAATCAGGTTGGCGAAGGCATCGCGGAAGAACCCGGACACACGCAGGGTCACGTCGACACGCGGGCGGTCCAGCAGGCTGATCGGCAGTATTTCAAAATCGTCCACCCGCTGGCTGCCGGTAGCCCATACCGGGCGCACGCCCATCAGCGCCATGGCCTGGGCGATATCGTCGCCCCCCGTACGCATGGTGGCGGTGCCCCACACCGACAAGCCAAGCTGGCGCAGGTGGTCGCCGTGATCTTGCAGATGTCGCTCAAGCATCAGGTTGGCCGACTGGAAACCGATGCGCCAGGCCGTGGTGGTCGGCAGGTTGCGCACATCCACGGTGAAGAAGTTACGCCCCGTCGGCAGTACATCCAGGCGACCGCGACTGGGCGCACCGCTGGGCCCTGCCGGTACAAACCGCCCGCCCAGGGCATCCAGCAAGCCGCGCATTTCCGCTGGGCCACAGGCGTCCAGGCGTGGCGCGACCACGATGCGCAGGCTTTCTATCACCGACTTCACGTCCTGCCAGCCGGGCTCTTCCAACTGCTCGAGGGGACCTTCCAGCGCCTGCTCGATCAGCCGCGCTGCGTACAGCTCCAGGCGTTCGCGGGTATCGCCGGCGGTGCGCCATAACTGCCCGTCGATCTTCTGCAACACGGGCGGACGCCGTCCCGTCCAGGGCTCGGCCAAGGCGCAATCGAGCGGATCAAAGCCCAGGTCGAATGCCTTGGCCAGTACCCGCAGCAGGCTCGATTGCGGGCCACGGCCGTCGCCACGGGGAATTCGCAACAAGGCCAGCAAGGTGTCGATGCGCAAGCGGCCCTCGGGTGATTCGCCAAAAACATGCAGACCGTCGCGGATCTGCGATTCCTTCAAGTCACACAGGTAGGTGTCCAGGCGCGGCAGCCAGATGTCGGCGTCAGCCTCGCTGTCCAGCTCCAGCTCCTGGTCGATGCGGGTTTCGCGCACCAGCTTGAGAATGTCTTTTTGCAGCTCAAGGGCGCGGCGCGGGTCGAGCAATTGCGCCTCGTAGTACTCGTCGGCCAACAGCTCCAGGTTACGCAACGGGCCGTAGGTTTCGGCGCGGGTCAGCGGTGGCATCAGGTGGTCGATGATCACCGCTTGGGTACGCCGCTTGGCCTGGGCGCCCTCGCCTGGGTCGTTGACAATAAACGGATAGATATTCGGCAGCGGCCCGAGCAATGCATCCGGCCAGCAGTTTTCCGACAGGCCTACGCCTTTGCCCGGCAGCCATTCCAGGTTGCCGTGCTTGCCCACATGGATCACGCCATGGGCGCCGTAGGTGTGGCGCAACCAGAAATAGAACGCCAGGTAGCCATGGGGCGGCACCAGGTCCGGGTCGTGGTACACGGCACTGGCGTCCACCTGGTAACCCCGTGCCGGCTGGATGCCGACGAAGGTCAGGCCCAGGCGCAAGCCGGCGATCATCATGCGGCCGTCGCGAAACATGGGATCGTCTTGCGCGGCGCCCCAACGTTCCAGCACAGCCTGACGATTGGACGCCGGCAAGCGATCGAACATCGCCTGGTAATCCCCCAGACCCAGGCTTTGGTGGCACGGGCGCAGGTCGAGGCTGTCCAGGTCGTTGGTGACTCCACCGAGCAGCGCATGGATCAATGCGGTGCCGCTCTCGGGAAGCACCTCTGCCACCGGGTAGCCTTCAGATTGCAAGGCACGCAGGATATTCAACGCCGCCGCCGGGGTGTCCAGGCCCACGCCATTACCAATACGCCCATCTCGGGTCGGGTAGTTGGCGAGGATCAGAGCAATGCGCTTATCGGCATTCGGCACCCGGGCCAAGTCGACCCAGCGCCGCGCCAATTCAGCGACAAAGTCCATGCGTTCAGGGACTGCGCGATAGCACACCACGTCCGACTGGCTGCGCTCGCTGCGCCAGGCCAGGTCCTTGAAGCTGATCGGCCGACTGATGATGCGCCCATCCAGCTCCGGCAAGGCAATATGCATCGCCAGGTCGCGGGGACCGAGCCCCTGTTCGCTGGCCTGCCAGCCGGGCTGGTTGTCCTGGGCGCAGATCGCCTGGATCACCGGGATATTGCGACGAAACGGGCGCAGGTGCGGGGCTTCGGGGCTGGACTGGGCAAAGCCGGTGGTGTTGAGGATTACCGCGGCTTGCACGTCGTCCAGCAGGTCCTCGACCGCCGTGAGGCAGCCGGGCTCTTTCAAGCTGGCCACCGCGATGGGCAACGGGTTGAGGCCCGCAGCCTGCAAGCGCTGGCAGAACACATCAATAAAGCCGGTATTGGCCGCCTGCAAGTGGGAGCGATAGAACAGCACGGCGGCCACGGGGAGGTCAGCGCGCCAATCCACCTGCCAGTCATTGAGGCGGGCATTGGCTTTACCAGGGTGATAGATCGCCGTACGCGGCAAGGTTTGCGGCTCGGCCCATATATAGTCGCGACCCAGATGGGCGCTGGCCAGGCAATGATAAAAATCCAGCGCGTTACCCAGGCCACCCTGGCGCAGGAAATGCCACAGGCGCTCGCGCTGTTCGGCATCAACGGTGCTCAGGCAGCTGAGCTCCGGGTCGGGGCGGTCATCCCCCGGCACCAAAATCAGCGTGACGCCGCGCTCGGCCAGTTCCACCAGGCGCTCTATGCCGTAGCGCCAGTAACCAATGCCGCCATGCAAGGAAATCAGAATCACCTTGGCGTGCCGCAACACCTCATCGACGTACAGGTCGACGGAGGCATGGTTTTGCACCTGCATCGGATTGGCCAGGCGCAGACTCGGGTAATCCTCGGGCAACTGCTGGGCTGCTTCGGCGAGCAGCGCCAGGCTGGAGTCGCCGCTGCACAGGATCACCAGTTCAGCAGGGGTTTGGCCAAGGTCGGCAATATTGTCGTCCGCGACGAAACCACCGGGTTGGGTCCTGAGCAGGTGCATGGTTAAACGCTGAGGGCAGCGCGCAATTGCGCTTCAAGGCCGGCGGCGTCCAGCTCCTGGCCGATCAGCACCAGGCGCGTGGTACGTGCTTCTTCCAAGCCCCAGGCACGGTCGAAGTGTTTGTCGAAGCGCGTGCCCACGCCCTGGATCAACAGGCGCATCGGTTTGTTCGGGATCGCGGCGAAACCTTTGACGCGCAGGATGCCGTGCTGCACCACCAATTGAGCCAGGGCGTCGAGCAACAGCGCTTCTTCGGCTTGGGGCAGGTCGATGGAGATCGAGTCAAAGGCATCGTGATCGTGATCGTCTTCACCTTCATGATGATGATCGTGATGGCTGTGGCGAGCGTCAATGTGCTCCTCGGAGCCTGCGCCCAGGCCAATCAGCACGTCCAACGGCAGGCGACCGCTGCTGGCTTCGATGACCTTCACTGCTGGCGGCAGCTCCTCGGCGACTTCCAGGCGCACGCGGGCCAGGTCTTCGGCGCTGATCAGGTCGGCTTTGTTGAGGATCACCAGGTCGGCGCTGGCCAGTTGATCGGCGAACAGTTCATGCAATGGCGACTCGTGGTCCAGGTTCGGGTCGAGTTTGCGCTGGGCGTCGACTTGATCCGGGAACGCGGCGAAGGTGCCGGCGGCCACGGCCGGGCTGTCGACCACGGTGATCACTGCGTCGACAGTGCAGGCGCTGCGGATTTCCGGCCACTGGAAGGCTTGCACCAGTGGCTTTGGCAGGGCCAGGCCCGAGGTTTCGATGAGGATATGGTCAAGGTCGCCGCGGCGGGCAACCAGTTCGCGCATCACCGGGAAGAACTCTTCCTGCACGGTGCAGCACAGGCAACCGTTGGCGAGTTCGTACACGCGGCCATTGGCTTCTTCTTCGGTACAACCGATGGCGCACTGCTTGAGGATTTCACCGTCAATGCCCAGCTCGCCGAATTCGTTGACGATCACCGCAATACGACGGCCCTGGGCGTTGTCGAGCATATGACGCAACAAGGTGGTCTTACCCGAGCCAAGGAAGCCGGTAACGATGGTGACAGGGAGTTTGGCCAGTGTTTTCATCGGATGCCCTTTGGGGCGGGCATACGGGACGACAGGCCCTGCGGCGGCGCGCAGCAGCGGATTTCGTCACCGGATCACCCCGCCCGGTTGAATTGGAAAATCAGTGACGAGGCAGGTCTCCTGGCTTGGGGCGTACAGGTCTTGCGACCAACGCTGACTGCGCCTTCCCGCCGTCTCGGCAGTGGCGTGGCAGTCAACTGAACCCTTCACAGTTGCGGGGGCAGCCGCGGCTTGAACCGCGTTCCCTTCTTAGCTTCGGCCTGGGCCGAAGAACCTCGAACGGGCAAGGCTACGCAGTGCGGGAGAACGGGTCAATGTTGATCGCTCATCCGACATCGAGAAACGCCGAAACCACACAGGCAGCGGCCGGCCTGTTGAAGCGACTACTCCCTAGCCGCTGGCATGCTGCTTCTTTTTTAGGAATAGGCCCACTTAACCGGAACATTACTAATGATGTCGGGTGTATTTATCGGACCGTGGCTTTTGAGAAAAAAGTCAAAACGGCCGTTGCCCGTCAGATCAATAGCCAACCTCGACTGGTTGGTGTGGCGGTTGTAACCCAGAACAGCTTGACCAGGTTCGCCCGATAGCCGCCTTACAAACGTCAAGGCGCCAATACCGGCGTTTTTCAACAAGACCGAAATGTCGATTTTGTCGGTGCCACTCTCAAAGTCCATGATCAGGTCAGGATTTTCCAACGTGGAATCGCTGGCGTGGTCATAAGCAAAGGTATCCGCCCCCCCTGCCCCCCTCAGCCAATCGGCGCCCGCTGCCCCCTTGAGCACATTGTCCGCATCGTTCCCGATGATCGCATCATGACCAGAACCGCCGATTGCGTTTTCAACCGTAACGCCTTTGGCAATAGAAACATTCCCCCGTAACCCTCCAACATCGGAATAGGATTCAGCGTTGAGGTTGACGGTCTGGTTTTGGCGATATCTGGAAAAATCCAATGTGTCGTTACCTCCACCGTCCCACACGCAGAATAATGCCGTATTCCTGGGATGATCGAGTTGATAATAGTCTCGACCCGAATTGGAGTTAAAACCGTAGGTGGTGTCTGAATTACGTGTTCTATAGTTGGCACCATATACCCGCTGGGCAGCAGCAATATCACCCATCAATGGTGCAGCAGAGTACCTTCCCTTAAGGTTCTGACCACTTAAGTTGGCATCGAAGTAGCTCATGACAGTATGGCCACGAGTATCCTGGGCATAGACGGCGTCGCGATAGTAACTGGGGTAGGTGGAATCGCCGCTATTGTCATAGTCCGCTGGATGCAAAAGCCCCAGTCCATGCCCTATTTCATGGGTAAGCGTATATCGGCCGTGATTGTTAAGTGCAGGCGCAGCATTCGTGCCAAAACGGGGATTCATGAGGACTTTACCGTCTCCACCTGGCAATTGGGCGAATGCAACCCGGGGCACCTCACTGTTGGAAAAAGCCAGGTGCCCTTCCCCACGGCCAGTACGCTCTTCGAAAGACACGTTCGCCACATCGGCCCAGGACTGCATGGACAGTCTGGCCTGGCTTTTCTGGGTGGCATTGAACGCTGTCTCCCCTTGCCCGTGGGTATCGAATGTATAGGAGACTTGCGTGACGCCATCACCATTGCTGTCATTCCATTTCCGGCCGTCCCGGGTGAGGTGCTGGGCGATCTGGTCCACGGTAAAAACCGGCTTATCAAGACCCGGTATTGGCCTCAAATGCGGGTCGAACTTACGCAACGTGGGATCGGAAGAGCTGTTTTGTTGAGCCTCTACGGACGGGTTATAGGAGCGTTGCACGCTGTTGGTTATCTGCACAATGGGCACCATCAATTTTGACTATTCAAGGGAGACAAAACCACAACCACGAGCATCAGTAGGGAGAAACGCAAAAAGCGTTCCCGGACAGCTTGCCCAACGATTCAACGCCTGCATCACTCTAAATAACCAAGCTCCGAATGGAGCATTAGTTCACTGAACATACCGCCTCAACAACCTATTGAAAAGTAAGTAAAAGCCCGAACAACCCACTTACACCCATACAATATATTTTTATATTTCGGCAACAGAAAGAATAACCTTTCTTCCTTTTGAAACATGTAAAAGCTCATGTTCCGCTGCATTCGCTAACGACAAGTAAATAAAGATTGTGGACGCGTACAGGGCCACCTCTCTCGTTGCCTTGGCAGCGCATTCCGCCATTTGACGTAAGCGCTCGCCGCATGCTCTCCTACACATCTTGTTTCGGGTGCCCTTCACAGGGTGAAACGGGAAACCGGTGCGCCATAGACCTATGGCAAGTCCGGTGCTGCCCCCGCAACGGTAAGCGAGCGAAGCGTCAAATCCACTGTGCTGTGCATGGGAAGGAGACGCTTATCAGGTGGAACTCTTCCAAGAGCCGCCCCTCGCAAGCCCGGAGACCGGCCCGAAAAAATCAGATAACAAACCCGCGGTGGGCGGGCGCTGTTCAAAACCCTGCGTGCCCTGGCTCGCATGGTTTGCATGCGCTCGTTTCACCCTGACACCTGATAGGGACGCGCCATGTCGATCACCACCAGCACCTCGCACACCGCCAGCAGCACTGCCACCTTGAGCCAACGCCTGACCGCCGCAATCGGTGCGTCGATCCTTGGCGCGTGCCTGGTGTATTTCGCCGGTTTCTCCCATATCGAGGCGGTGCACAACGCGGCCCACGATACCCGCCACAGCGCTGCGTTTCCGTGCCACTGAGAGCTGCCGACATGATCAAACGCATTGCCCGGACCGCAGGGTTCACCGGCTTGTTCGCCGCCCTGCTGCTGACCCTGCTGCAAAGCTTGTGGGTTGCACCGTTGATTTTGCAGGCGGAGACCTATGAAAAGCCGCCGGCAACCACCGAAGTCACCCATGAGCATGCCAGCGCCGCTGCGCACACCCACGACGCCGAGGCCTGGGAGCCGGAAGATGGCTGGCAGCGGGTGCTCTCCACCACCGGTGGCAACCTGGTGGTTGCCGTTGGATTTGCACTGATGCTCGCCGGCCTGTACACCCTGCGTGCACCGACCCGCACCGGCCATGGCTTGCTGTGGGGCCTGGCGGGTTACGCGACCTTCGTGCTGGCGCCCACCCTGGGCCTGCCACCGGAATTGCCCGGCACGGCAGCAGCTGACCTGGCGCTGCGCCAGGCCTGGTGGATCGGCACCGCCGCCTCCACCGCCGCCGGGATTGCGCTGATCGTGTTCGGCCGCAACTGGCTGTTGAAAGTGCTGGGCGTGGCGATCCTTGCCGTGCCCCACGTGATCGGCGCACCGCAGCCGCAGGTGCACTCGATGCTGGCCCCGGAGGCTCTCGAGGCACAATTCCAGATTGCCTCGCAATTGACCAACGTGGCGTTCTGGCTGGCCCTCGGCCTGATCAGCGCCTGGTTATTCCGCCGCCACCGCGACGATCGATACTCGGCATGATCCTGGTGGTCGGCCTGGGGTGCCAGCGCGGTTGTGATGTTCACGCCCTTCTGGACCTGTTTGACGCCGCCCTCGCCGAGGGCGGTATTGAACGCCAGCGCATCACCGCCCTGGCGAGCCTTGATCGCAAGCAGGATGAGCCCGGTTTATTGGCCCTCGCTCACCAGCTGGGCCTGACGCTACAGTGCTTCGACGCCGAACAACTGGCAGGTTATGAACAGCGCTTGAGCCATAAGTCAGCGGTCGCTTTTGCCCATGTCGGCTGTTATGGCGTGGCCGAAAGCGCTGCCCTGGCCCTGGCCGAACACCTCTCTGGCAACCCTGCCCGTCTGCTGATTACCCGCAGGAAAACCAACCAGGCCACCTTTGCGTTAGCCTGCGCCGGTTAAAATCCCGATAATTGTCGTTATCGATCATGAATAATCTTCATGCTCACCCGTTTTCAACAGGAATTTCCCATGACCGTCTACTTCATCGGCGCAGGCCCCGGCGACCCGGAACTGATCACCGTCAAGGGCCAGCGGCTGATCCGCAGTTGCCCGGTGATCATCTACGCCGGCTCGCTGGTGCCCGCGGCGGTGCTGGAGGGCCATCAGGCGCAACAGCTGGTCAACAGTGCCGAACTGCACCTGGAGCAGATCATCGACTTGATCAAGACCGCCCATGGACAAGGCCAGGATGTGGCACGCGTGCACTCCGGCGACCCAAGCCTGTATGGGGCGATTGGCGAGCAGATCCGTCACTTGCGTGAGCTGGGCATTCCCTTCCAGATCATTCCCGGGGTCACGGCCATAGCCGCTTGCGCGGCGCTGCTGGAAACCGAGCTGACCCTGCCGGACATTGCCCAGAGCGTGATCCTGACCCGCTATGCCGATAAAACCAGCATGCCTGCCGGCGAGAATTTCGACAGCCTGGCCCGGCACGGCACGACCATGGCGATTCACCTGGGGGTCAATCATCTGGAGAAGATCGTCGCCGAGTTACTGCCGCACTATGGCGCCGATTGCCCGATAGCCGTGGTACACCGTGCAACCTGGCCGGATCAGGATTGGGCGGTGGGCACCTTGGCGGATATTGCCGAAAAGGTCGCGGCCAAGGGGTTCCGGCGTACGGCGTTGATTGTGGTGGGCCGGGTGCTGGCCAATGACACTTTCAGCGAGTCGTCACTGTATCGGGCGGGACATGCGCACCTGTACAGACCTTGATTTTTTACTTCACAAAATCAAACCAACCCGTTGATTTAAATGAATAAACATAGAACAGAATGTGGGAGGGGGCTTGCCCCCGATGGCGGCCTTAGAGCCGACCGGGGTCTTGGTTTTAGACCGAGTACATATCCATTGTTTAGGTAACGGCGACTATTGGTTCCGCTCTTACAGCGGGTCACTTTTGAAAAGAGCCCAAAAGTAACCAAAAGGCTCTTGCCCCACCACTCGGCACCTCGCCTAGGCTCGGTGTGCCCGTAATCCGACATGGATTTGGGGGGCCGCCGCCACGCGCCATCCATGGCGCGGGGCGGCTAAACCGGCATCCCTGCCGGTTTACCCCCCAAATCCCTGTCGAATTCCGGCCAGCGTGGTTTAACGGGGCGCCCAAGATCAAAAGCAAGATCAAGAGCGGCTCGCTGCGCATCGTGGTTACCGTTGGCTGTTCCACAGTTGTGTAGATACCCATGGCTATCGCGGGCAAGCCCCTCCAACACTTAATCCTTATTATTAGATAGATATCATAAGCCAATGAATTTTAAGCAAAAAAAAAACGGCGCTCACGGGGCGCCGTTTTTTCTTCGCAGTGAACACCTTACTTAGTAGTAGGCATTTTCTTTCTGCGTGTGGTCAGTCACATCACGTACGCCCTTGAGCTCCGGAATGCGCTCAAGCAAAGTGCGCTCGATGCCTTCACGCAGGGTCACGTCTGCCTGGCCGCAGCCCTGGCAGCCGCCGCCGAATTTCAATACGGCGATGCCGTCATCCACTACGTCGATCAAGCTCACCTGGCCGCCATGGCTGGCCAGCCCTGGGTTGATCTCGGTTTGCAGGTAGTAGTTGATGCGCTCGTTGACCGGGCTATCAGCGTTGACGTTCGGCACCTTGGCGTTGGGGGCCTTGATGGTCAACTGGCCGCCCATGCGATCGGTGGCGTAGTCGACCACGGCGTCATCGAGGAAGGCTTCGCTGAAGGCATCGATGTAGGCGGTGAAGCTTTTCAGCCCCAGGGCGGTGTCTTCAGGTTTCTCTTCACCCGGCTTGCAGTAGGCGATGCACGTCTCGGCGTACTGGGTACCGGGCTGGGTGATAAAGACGCGGATACCAATACCCGGGGTGTTCTGCTTGGACAGCAGGTCAGCCAGGTAATCATGGGCGGCGTCGGTAATGGTTATGGCAGTCATGGAAACTCCTCACAGGCTTGCCGGCAGTTTACGCCAAATCATTACAGAGGTACAAAGTCCTAGTATTTTTGTCGGGAAATAATTGCCTGGTCCTCGACAGCCAGCCAACGCTTGAGCGGGCGATAGGTTGCCCTCTCCAGCCATTGGTAGCTGACGTATGCGCCCAGCGCCGTCACTACGATGCAAACCGGCAGGATTGTGTAGGGATCTATTGCGTTTCGCTCAGCAATCCATCGCCCGGCGGCCAGCGCCAGCACGTGGATCAGGTATACCGAATAAGAGCAATCGCCGAGAATTTTCAAAATGCGCGAGCCTTGGAAGTAAGGCTCCAGCGTTACACAGCTGATAACCAATATCGCGCTGGGCACGCCCCACTCAAGCGCACGGGGTACATCTGCCCCGTGATAAATCGCCGCCAGGGCCACCGCGATCCCGGATAACGGCAGCCACGCCCTGGCCCGGCACAGACCACGGCGGTACAGCATGCCGATCACGATACCCATCAGAAACTCAAGCACGATGTCGTTATGGTAAAAACCGCTGGCCAGGTCCAGGGCGGGGCTGAGGGCACAGCACACCAGGTACAACAAACCTGCCACCACCCACAACCGATATGAACGGCCAACCAGCAAGGCCACGGCAAACAGAACGTAGAAGAGCATCTCGAAGTTCAGGGTCCAGCCAGCATCCAGCAGCGGATAGACCCCATACCCTCCCGGGTTCTCAGCAGGAATAAACAGCAGCGACAGCAGCACATGGCCCAGCGCCAGCTCAGCATCGGGAAACATCGACGGCACTGTCAGGACCAGCACAGCCATGAGCAGCGTATAGAACCAATACGCTGGAGCGATCCGCGCCAGGCGCATCAGCATGAATTGCCACGGCGTGAGCGCCTTATCTGCGGTGGCGAGGAAAATCACCAGGCCGCTGATGACGAAGAATATGTCCACCCCGATGCCGCCCTTGTCGGCAAACAGATAAGCCAGTGGGTTATGCACCTCGAATTCAAAAAACACTTGGGTGAAGTGGTGCCCGAACACCACCCACGCCGCCAGCGCCCGTAGCGCCTGCACTGAAATCAACATCATCGGAATACCTTTTCCAATCCCGCAAGGCAACCATCCGACCGCTTCAGCACCTGCTCAAGGCGATGACTGGATCACTGACTACCGTTATAGGTTCTCATAGCGGTTCATGTCCAATACGCCCTCTTCCACCGGCGTGGTTTCATGAATGTATCGCGACAAGTCGTGGAAATACTGCCAGAACAACGGATGGCTGCGGCGCACGCCCCAGCGCTCGACAATCTGCTCAAACCCCTTGGCATCCTGGGCCTGCTGCATGCGTGCGACAAATTCAGACACTTCCCGGGCCGGAATATTGAACATGAAGTTCGGATAACTGCTCATCACCCCAGGGTAGATGGTCAGCGTGTCCAACCCCGGCTGGTAGCGATAGGCCTCACCCAGCAGGAACGCCACGTTACTGTGGGCGCGGTTGCGCAGCATGCTGTAGACCACACGCTGGCCGCTGGCGGTCTCGATGCGCAGCATCGTGGCTTCGGGCAACTGATAGATCACCTTGAGCCCCGCCGCAGGCCGCGACGTCAGGCGGCTGAGCGCCTGTTCGGCATCCTGCAGGTCTGGGTCGATAGCGGTGCGCGAGCAATAAGCCCCCGTGCAGCGGTTGATCGGATCCGGGCTGGCGTTCAAATCGCCGTAACGCGCCAACAGCTGATTGGCGAAGTCACGCTTGGGATCCTTTTCGTCCAGATGCAAGCCCGTGGGCTTATCGTCATCAATGGCTTCATAGTCCAGCCACAGCTTGAGCTTGCCGCTGTTCTGGTACCAGTCATCGAGGAAATCCTCGCGGGTGTCAGCCGGCATCAGGCGCAGGAAGTTCTGCTCGGCGCCATTACGGATCAGGTCAAAGTACAAGCGCGTCTGGGCCTGGTGCGATACGTTGCCGAACACGTCGAAATTCACCGTCAACTGGTAATAGGTACGCTCCAGCAGCGGGTAATCAAACAGCCACATCGTCTGCGGCACCTCGCCGATCAGGCCCTTGGTGACCGAGGCGCTGTCGAAATGACGAAAAATCGTCAGCAAGGCATTGTCATTGCCCGCCCACAGGCTCGACCAGCTCGGTGGCGGCACGTCTGCATAGCTGTCACGGCGCAGGGCTTCGTATTGGTTGCGCTTGTCGCGATAGGCCAGCCACAGGCTCAGCACGCTGCCGACGTCATCGTTCTGTCCCGGCATCGCCAGCAACGGCGTGGTCTGCCCACGGTAGCGCGCATCAGTGATGTAGAGGTCGTGGTCCGGGTCCTGAAACAGGGCCCAGAAGTTATCGCGGATCACATCCGTGGCAATCTGCCCACGACACACCGGCCCGCGGATAAAGGTGCGCACGAAGTATTCGGCGTTATCCAGCATGAACTGGTAGCGGGCCTTGGCCGGGATGGCTTCGAAGGTTTCGAACGGATTGGCGCGGCGCCCGGGGCCGTAGCCCGGCAATGCGCTCGCTTGCCAGTCACCGGTATAGAACAGCGCCTTGATCCGCGCCATTTTCGCCGCGCTGAACGGGTAAGTGATGTGGGTTTTATGCACGATCACGCCCTGCACCGGCCACAGACGGTAATAGACTTTAGTACCGGGGTCATCATTGGGACGGCGGGTGGCGATCAGGTCGATGGGCTGGCCGCTTGGCGTACGCGAACGGACCCACTGGAAGAAATGCCCCGGCTCGCCGTTCTCAAAGTAGATATGGGCCAGGAACAGATGCTCGTACAACCAGCGCGCCACCAGGCTTTGCCGGGCACCGGGCTGGTTGAACAGGTTTTCCCACTGCTGCACCTGCAGGGCCTCCTTGGCGCTGGGTGCCAGGCCTTGTTCGTCAATCGGTGCGCCGGAGGCCAGCCAGCGTTGCAAAGTCTTGTATTGCTGGTCGGTCAGGCCGGTGACGGCCAGCGGCATGCCTTCCTTGGGATGGGCGCCTGCATAAGCGTTGAACTCGCCAGGCGTCGCACACATGTTTTCGCGGCTCAGGCCCAGAACGATGCCTTCCGGCAGCTTGGCATTGGGCTGCAACGGCGCGTTGTGCCCCAGCTCCAGCATGCGCGCCATCAGCGCGGCCTGGCTGCCCTGGGCATCGAGTACCGAATAGAAGCCCTTCTGCTGCCAGGCCTGCTGGCCGAAAGCGTCGTAGAACAAGCGGGTGGTCGGTGCCGCCCGGCTCCGCTCGCCGTCGTATACCGGCACCTTGCTCGCACCACGGGCCGCACCCTCGGCACTCCCCAGGTTAAGCTGGCAGGCGGAGTCGTAGCAGGCATGGCAGGCGACGCACTTCTCGGTGAAGATCGGCTGGATGTCGCGAGTATAAGAGATCGCCGCAACGGGACCTTGTGCCTGGGCGGTACAGGCGACCAGTGCCAGGAAGGCGCTGGCGAAAAAGCGAAGTGACATGTCCGGTCCCGATTCAATGCGTGCGCTAAAAGTGCCGGCGATTCTACCGGGCCACGGCCGCCCTCAACATGAACGATATTCATGCAAAACCGGCACATGCTCCAAATCGGCACAGGTTTGCTATGATCCATGCCCTCCGTAATGCCTGACCAGAGTAGTCCCATGCCCGATCGTAGCGCTCGCCTGCAAGCCCTTCACCAAGCCCTCAAGGAACGTATCCTGATCCTCGATGGCGGCATGGGCACGATGATCCAGAGCTATAAGCTCGAGGAGCAGGACTACCGTGGCAAACGCTTCGCCGACTGGCCAAGCGACGTCAAGGGTAACAACGACCTGCTGGTGCTCACTCGCCCGGACGTCATCGGTGGGATCGAGAAGGCCTACCTGGACGCCGGTGCGGACATCCTCGAGACCAACACCTTCAACGCCACGCGCATCTCCATGGCCGACTACGGCATGGAAGAACTCGCCTATGAACTGAACGTGGAAGGCGCACGCCTGGCGCGCAGTATCGCCGATGCCAAGACGGCCGAGAACCCGACCAAGCCGCGCTTCGTCGCCGGCGTGCTCGGCCCGACCAGCCGTACCTGCTCGCTGTCGCCGGACGTGAACAACCCCGGCTACCGCAACGTGACCTTCGATGAACTGGTGGAAAACTATACCGAGGCCACTAAGGGCCTGATCGAGGGTGGCGCCGACCTGATCCTGATCGAGACCATCTTCGACACCCTCAACGCCAAGGCCGCGATCTTCGCCGTGCAAGGCGTGTTCGAAGCACTGGGCATCGAGTTGCCGATCATGATTTCCGGCACCATCACCGATGCTTCCGGCCGTACCCTGTCGGGCCAGACCACCGAAGCGTTCTGGAACTCCGTGGCCCACGCCAAGCCGATCTCCGTAGGCTTGAACTGCGCCCTTGGCGCCAGCGAGTTGCGCCCCTACCTGGAAGAGCTGTCGAACAAAGCCAATACCCATGTATCTGCGCACCCCAACGCCGGGCTGCCCAACGAATTCGGCGAGTACGACGAACTGCCGGCGCAAACCGCCAAGGTCATTGAAGAATTCGCCCAGAGCGGTTTCCTCAATATCGTCGGCGGTTGCTGCGGCACCACCCCGGGCCATATCGAAGCTATCGCCAAGGCCGTGGCCGGTTACGCGCCGCGCGCGATCCCGGACATTCCCAAAGCCTGCCGCCTGTCGGGCCTGGAGCCGTTCACCATCGATCGCAGCTCGTTGTTCGTCAACGTCGGCGAGCGCACCAACATCACAGGCTCGGCCAAGTTCGCCCGGCTGATCCGCGAAGACAACTACACCGAAGCCCTGGAAGTCGCCCTGCAACAGGTGGAAGCCGGTGCCCAGGTGATCGACATCAACATGGACGAGGGCATGCTCGATTCGAAGAAGGCCATGGTGACCTTCCTCAATCTGATTGCCGGCGAGCCCGATATCTCCCGGGTGCCGATCATGATCGACTCCTCCAAGTGGGAAGTGATCGAGGCCGGCCTCAAGTGCATCCAGGGCAAGGGCATCGTCAACTCCATCAGCATGAAGGAAGGCGTCGAGCAATTCATTCACCACGCCAAGCTGTGCAAGCGCTACGGCGCCGCCGTGGTGGTGATGGCGTTCGACGAAGACGGCCAGGCCGACACCGAAGCGCGCAAGAAAGAAATCTGCAAGCGCTCCTACGACATCCTGGTCAATGAAGTCGGCTTCCCGCCGGAAGACATCATTTTCGACCCGAACATCTTCGCCGTCGCCACCGGTATCGAAGAGCACAACAACTACGCCGTCGATTTCATCAATGCCTGTGCGTATATCCGCGACGAGCTGCCCTACGCACTGACCTCCGGCGGCGTGTCCAACGTGTCGTTCTCGTTCCGCGGCAACAACCCGGTGCGCGAGGCGATCCACTCGGTGTTCCTGCTGTATGCGATCCGCAGCGGGCTGACCATGGGGATCGTCAATGCCGGCCAACTGGAGATCTACGACCAGATCCCGGCCGAACTGCGTGACGCGGTGGAAGACGTGGTGCTCAACCGCACCCCGGAGGGCACCGACGCCCTCCTCGCCATCGCCGACAAGTACAAGGGCGACGGCAGCGTCAAGGAAGCCGAAACCGAGGAGTGGCGTGGCTGGGAAGTCAACAAGCGCCTGGAACACGCGCTGGTCAAGGGCATCACCACCCATATCGTCGAAGACACCGAGGAGTCCCGGCAGTCGTTCGCACGCCCGATCGAAGTGATCGAAGGCCCGCTGATGTCCGGCATGAACATCGTCGGCGACCTGTTTGGCGCCGGCAAGATGTTCCTGCCCCAGGTGGTGAAATCCGCCCGGGTAATGAAGCAGGCCGTGGCCCACTTGATCCCGTTCATCGAGCTGGAAAAAGGCGACAAACCCGAAGCAAAGGGCAAGATTCTCATGGCCACGGTCAAGGGCGACGTGCACGACATCGGCAAGAACATCGTCGGCGTGGTGCTCGGTTGCAACGGCTATGACATTGTCGACCTGGGCGTAATGGTACCGGCAGAGAAGATCCTGCAGGTGGCCAAGGAACAGAAGTGCGACATCATCGGCCTGTCCGGGCTCATCACTCCATCGTTGGACGAGATGGTGCACGTAGCCCGAGAGATGCAGCGCCAGGACTTCCACCTGCCGCTGATGATCGGCGGCGCGACTACCTCCAAGGCGCACACGGCGGTGAAGATCGAACCCAAGTACAGCAACGACGCGGTGATCTACGTCACCGACGCCTCCCGTGCCGTGGGTGTGGCTACGCAGCTGCTGTCCAAGGAGTTGAAGGCCGGCTTCGTCGAGAAGACCCGCCTGGAATACATCGACGTGCGTGAACGCACCTCCAACCGCAGTGCACGCACCGAGCGCCTGAGCTACCCGGCGGCCATCGCCAAGAAGCCTCAGTTCGACTGGAGCACCTACATTCCGGTCAAGCCGACCTTTACCGGCGCCAAGGTGCTGGACAATATCGACCTCAACGTCTTGGCCGAATACATCGACTGGACGCCGTTCTTTATCTCCTGGGACCTGGCCGGCAAGTTCCCGCGCATCCTCAAAGACGAGGTGGTCGGTGAAGCCGCCACTGCGCTGTACGCCGACGCCCAGGAAATGCTCAGAAAGCTGATCGACGAAAAACTCATCAGCGCCCGCGCCGTGTTCGGCTTCTGGCCGACCAACCAGGTGCAGGACGATGACCTGGAAGTCTACGGCGACGACGGCCAGCCGATTGCCAGGCTGCATCACCTGCGCCAGCAGATCATCAAGACCGACGGCAAGCCGAACTTCTCCCTGGCCGACTTCGTCGCGCCCAAGGACAGCGGCGTGACCGACTACATCGGCGGCTTTATCACCACCGCCGGCATCGGCGCCGAAGAAGTCGCCAAGGCCTATCAGGACGCCGGCGACGACTACAACTCGATCATGGTCAAGGCCCTGGCTGATCGCCTGGCCGAAGCCTGCGCCGAGTGGCTGCACCAACAGGTACGTAAAGAACACTGGGGCTACGCCAAGGACGAGCAACTGGACAACGAGGCACTGATCAAGGAGCAGTACAGCGGTATCCGCCCGGCCCCGGGTTACCCGGCGTGCCCGGACCACACCGAGAAAGCCCAGCTGTTTCAACTGCTCGACCCCGAGGCTCGCGAAATGCACGCAGGGCGCAGCGGTGTATTCCTAACCGAGCACTACGCGATGTTCCCGGCGGCGGCGGTCAGTGGCTGGTACTTCGCCCACCCGCAGGCGCAGTATTTTGCCGTGGGCAAGGTCGACAAGGACCAGGTGGCCAGCTACACCGCACGCAAACATCAGGACCTGGCCGTGACCGAGCGCTGGCTGGCGCCTAACCTGGGGTACGACAATTAGGCCATTGGCCAAAGGTTGCGGTATCCCGATGCCGCACCCGTGACCACAAAATCCGTTTTCCTGTGCAGGACCGATCCTCGGTCCGCTGACCCGGCAGCCCGTCCAGCCGGATTCACACAGGAAAAAGGATTTCATCATGTCCGACTCACCTACGGCCCTGGGCCAATTGCCCAGCCAAGCCGTCCACGCCCATTTCGCTACGCGCCCAGCGTTGTTTTCAGTGGTGTTCAAGGCCCTGCGTACGGGCATCAGCGAGCGCTACCCGAACCTGCAATTGGACCTGCTCACGCTCAAGCTCGCCAGCCCTACCCCCAGTGGCGGCTATGCCTTTCCCTTGCTGGCCCATGTCGCCCTCGCCCATGTCCTCAAGCCCCGACCGCTCGACCTGAGCCCACGGGGTGAACTGCCGTATTACTTGTCGCCCGCCCCCGGCAGTGGCCTGGCCGACGTCGACATGCAGGTGATTGCGCAAATTATCGACGAGTTGCGCGCCTCGCTGTATCTGTCTTTCCAGCAGGACCTGGCTGAATATTGGAGCCAGGCCGATAGTCATGGCCGCAGTCGCTGGCAATGGCTGGGGGAATTTCTCCAGGGCCAGATGACCGCCGCCGCCGCTACCACCTCGGCCCTGAGCGACACCCAGCGGGACATGCTGGCGGTCGCCGCGGCCTGGCCGGTGCGTCTCGAACGCCTGCCGCGCTCCACACCCACCACCTATGCGTATTTCATCGAAACCACACTGGCCAGGGCCACACAGGAAGTGCGCCTGCTGACCCCGGACCTGCTGCTGGTACGCGACAGACAGGTGCTGCTGTGCAGCGTGGCCGGGGCGGTTGAGGCGTTTGACTCCCTGGATGCCTTTGGCCAGGCCTGGAGCCTGCGCCTGCAACGCCAGTTCCAGTTCGACAGCCTGACCTGGCGGCGCAATGAACCGGACAGCAACCTGTTTGAACAACAGGCCGGGCTAATCCTCAATCAGCAACTCGAAGACCTTGCGGCCGTGGACCTGCGCGGCCCCAGCGAAGCCGAGGTTGACCGACGCCTGGACCGGCTCACGGATCCGGCGATGCTGTTCATACCAGCGCCCGCAGGTGACCCGGTACTGCTGCAGAAAATTGAAGCGCAGCTGCCCGGCTGGCTCAAGCAGGCGCATGCCGATGACCGTTTCGCCTACCACCTGCACCTACAGCAGATGGCCCCGGTGCTGCGGCTTAACCAGGGACGCTCCTACAATGAGGGCATCGAAAACCTTCATGATTTCAGCCGCACAACCCTGCGCAAGCAGATGCAGGCCGACCATGGCGATTACGACCCTGACGATGTGCTGCTGGACTTCGCCGTGGCCGCCGGTTACCCAGGTGGCGCGGGCATTATCGACCACGTCAGGATGTCGCTGACCGAGCTGGCGGTAAAAAACCTCGCCGGCAAACCCAAAGGCACGCTGACGCTGTCATCCAAAAGTGGCGGCGCGCTGCCGCCGTGGCTGACTGACGATTACGTGTTGGGCTCCTCGGGCCTGATCCAGCGGGTCGACATCGGTACGGCTTACCCCCAGACGATCAAGGACCTGCTGCTGTCCGACAGTGTCGATGCGCGTCGCCGGGAACAGCTCTTTACCCGCGAACTCAAGGTGCAACTGCCGCGAATGGCATTGGAATTCGCGATCAGGCAGCAATACGGCGTCACCACCCTGGGCTACCGCTATGTAAACGCCCTGATGGGCGAGGCACCCATCGACCGGATTGTCGATGGCCAGGAGATCGTCCTGCGGCCCCTGGCCCTGTGCCGCAAGCCCGGCGCCACTGCGGACACGGTCAACAATTGCTTCGTGATCGAACCTCGGGATGCCAGCATCGGCCCGCACTTGCTGTATCGCCCTTTGTACAAAGACGCTTTGTATCAGTACCCAACGCGCCAGGCCCTGCTGGACGCGCTGGCGGCCCCCGGTGACCTGCAGGACAGCGTGCTTACCTGGCTGAGTGACAAGGCGCGACCGATCTACGCTCACGGCGGTATCAAGGAGCCGCACATCATTCGCTTTCTGGCCGGAGATGAGTTCGCGGTTCCTGAAAAGCCCGCTCCCGCAACCCTGGCGGTGGATGAAGGCGCCGAAGAATGGCTGCAATCGCAAGTCAATGGGCAACTGCCCAGCCACTTGTTCGGCAGCACCGCACGGGCCCTGGTGGAGTTGGCGGACCGCGAATCGGTGTCCAACAGCGAAAGCCGCTGGGCCATCGTGATGGAGGGTGCCTGGTTGCTGTTCAACACCCTGCTGCTGCCGTTGACCCGCGGCCCGGCGATGCTGGCCGGCTGGTTCCTGGTGATGGTCAGCAGCCTGGAGCAGGACCTGGCAGGCCTGGACAGCAGCGACCCGACCACCCGCGAGCTAGCCATGATCGACCTGTTGCTCAACACCGCCATGGTGCTGTTGCACGCCGCCAGCCCGTCGCCGCGCACCCCACCGCAGGCACATGAGGACGCCGCACTGGCGCTGGCCGCCTGGCGCCGCCCTGCGCATCAGATCCAAGAGCCCGCCGCGCCCCAGGTACTTCATGGCGAGGTAGCGCTGCCGGGTGAACCGCCGGCCACCGGGCTTACCCCGCTGGATTTCAGCCGCTCGATTGCCAGCCCCCAGGCCGCTGCGAAATTGTTGAAATTATTGCTCGAGCTGCATGTGCCTTGGCCCGACCCGTTGCCCACCGCCCAGGCCAGTGGCCCGTTCAAGGGTTTGTACCGCATTGGCGAAACCTGGCACGCCAGCCTCGGCGGGCTGTTGTTCCAGGTCAGCGTAGTGCCGGGTTTCGGCGAGGTCTACCTGGTGGATCCCCAGCACCCGCTGCGCCCTGGCATCAAGCTGACCAGCGACGGCCAGGGGCATTGGCGGCTGGAGCGCAAGGCGCGACTGGAGGGCGGCATGCCCAGGGAACGCCGGGAAAGATGGCAGAGCCAGCATCGCAAGCGCTTGGAGAGACTGGAGGCCGACCTTGCGCGGCTCAACCTGGAGTTCCTGCCCCAGGCGCTGGCCTCGCTACCGCTCAAGACCGCGCTGGACAGAACGCGTGTCGAGTTGGTCAATCAAAAAAAGAAGCTGCGCGAAGACTGGTTGAGGCTGCGCACCGCGAGCGAGATTCCTGGCCTGCAAGACAAGCTCGTTGCCCGTCATGAAGAACGCCGCGCAATGGTGGCCAAAGCCAGGATGGAATGGGAGATCGCCTTCGAGCGTTACCGGCAAAACGCCGAGACGGGCAATGCGACCATGCAACAGATCCAGGACAAGGGCGGCGAACTGATGGAGGCCGACAACGCCGACGCAAGACACAAGAAAACCCGCAATGTCGCGGCTAAATCCCTCTATGACTACTGGGGCTCAGTGTTCGAGACCCGGCTGCAAAAGTTTACCGACATCCTTGAAACCGACCAGGGCGAAAATGCCGAAGAGCTGTTTGACCGGGTCAACCGTGAACTGCCCGAAGGCATTCCTTATGCCTACCAAACGTTCCTGGACACCCGGAAACGGCAGATCGAAACGCTGCGAGAGATGCTCGAACCGGCCGAAAAAATCGAAGCCGTCCTCAAGCAGGCTGACCCGGAACTACGCGAGTTCCTGCTCAAGGATCATCCCGAGGACCAGCACTTGTCCGTGGTCACCGTTGAACAAAACATCCTGATGTTTCTTGCCGAGCTGGTGCTGGATCGCACCCATACTTCGCGAAGCCCGGCAGAGTTGCCTTTTATCGTGGAACTCACCAAACCCGAGAACACTACCCGAATCCTGGCGCATACCGAGATGCGGACCACGAGCGGCTACTCCACCACCGAACAGATCGACGTACTCAAGGGCGCACTCGAACGCTATGAGCGCATGGAGAACGCCGTCAATTCACTCACGGAAATGGGTTCAGGCTTTGTGCGCGAGGCCTATCGCACCGAGTTCCTCGACCAACTGGTCATTGCCCGCACCAGCCTGGAAGCGCAACTGGCCGATGTGATTCTCACCGAAGAAGGTTTCGCCCACGTGCCCAGCGTGGCTGCACCCAGCCGGCCGAAACCCGCCAGTCGCAAGGTGATCAAGACGCGTAAACAAGCGACCCTGGTGGGCGACCTGCGCCCAGCAGACGCAACAACGCCCGGCAGTTTTGTCGATATCAAAGACCCGCTGACAGGCCAAACGGTCGCCACCTACCATGAGCATGCCAATCAAAGGGAGTGGGTGGAAGTGGAGGTCGCAAAGCCGTCCACGCCGACACCTGCAGTGAAGGTCCGCGCGCTCAAGATCATCAAGCAAAACGCCGGCACCCTGATTGCCCAACGGGCAGGTATCGAACGCACGATTCGCGCCCAGCAGAAAAAACTTCAAGACCCGGCCCGACGCGAAACCCTGAGCCCCCTGGACTGGGATGACATGCTGAGCCAGCATGCGAGCAAAGTCACAGCACTGGCCGATGAAATCCAACGCGATCACTCCGGCCAGGCCGGCGCCGCCGCATTGATCAAGCAATACCGGGGCGAGGCCGCCTCGGCGCAAAAGCTCGCACGTGAGATGTGCGCCGAGGGCTACAAGCAACAGTTGCCCAAGGCGTCCAATGTTGCCTATCTATGGCGCCATGGCTTTGTCGATATCAACCTGGCCAAGAGCCGCGAGCCGCTGGCAGCCGGGGATTTTCTCAGCGAATACGCGGTGTACGAAAAAGGCACTCTCCATGTCTTGTGGTATGCGCATTTCCACTACCCCGCCGTCCAAACGCCGACTGCGCAGTACAGCTTCGGCCACCTGAAGCTTCCGGCAGACCAGTTGTTCACGCGCAAACAGCTGATCGAAAAGGCCGCCGCCGAAAACCGCGCCGTGGTCAACCTGGATAAAGCCACGATCAGGCCGCCTCTGGACAAGGAACTGTTCCTTGACCTGGAACCTGCCCGGGCTGAGTGACACCGCGACACAACCGGCCATCCGCACCGCGAATACGCGGTGCGGATACAAACCGATATTCAATGACGCGAGGATGGGCCGGGCTGCGGTGACGCCGGCCGCGGTGTCGGCGCCGCCCCCGCCGACACCTCCTGTACTTCCTGGCGGGACAGCTCGAGCAGCTTCTGCGCACGGGCGCTGCCCAATTCAATCTCCAACAGGTTCAACGCCACTTCGTAGCGCTCCTGGCTCTCAGTACCCGATTGCCTGGCGCTGTATTCGTCTTCCAGGGCCTCCTGGCGCCTGCGCGCGTTTTCTTCAAGCGCCTCGAAGGCCTGGCCATGCCGTTCGCGCAAATAGCTGAGCCAATAATCACGGGCAAGCAGACTTTCATAAAAGGCCTCGGACGCTTCCGCCGCGAGTATCTCGGTCCGGGCCTGCAATAGCTCTGGCCCGCTGATCGGTGTTGCAAAGGCCATATAGGAAGGTTGCCCCGGCAGTTCCAGGCCGTCGGGCCAACTTCGGGTCATGCCAACCCGGTAGTGCAAGCGCACTTCGGCGCGGTCCATGCCTTTGGCATTGGCTTCGGCCAAGCTGTCGACGCGATCGAGGCGGAACAGTTGCCGTGACAGGTTCAACAAGCGCTGGCCGCGTAGCCTGAGCTCATCGCCCGGGACGCCCCGTAGCACATTTTCTTCGAACACCAGCACTTCCATGGCACTGAAGGTGAGGATGCGCCCGTCGATACAGGTGGCGTGGGTCTGGGAGGCGACGAACAGCGGCTCTCGCTGTTGCGCGCTGCTGACCGCCGCATCGATCACTGCCCACACCCGACGGGTGAAATCGGCTCGGGTGTACTCATATTCGGGGGTATGGCGCAGTTGCGCGAGCAGATGAAAAAATGGCGCATGGCCGGGCTCCTGGCTCAGCTGTACCCAGACCTCGCGCCGGGCCGCGGCCAACGGCTCGGGAACATTCACCAGCCAAGTCGCCAGTGCCGCTTCGCTGGTATCTGCGGCCGGGTCAAGAATGATTTCCAACGGCGCGTAGGCATCATCGCCACTGTCGCCAGAGTCACCGTCCGAATCGGAATCAGAACCGCTGCTCGAACCCGAACCACTATCGGAATCGCTTTCGAGCGCGGCAATCCTGGTGTCGATTTCCTCCCGCGTAAGCCCCATCACGCCCCCACCGCCCAAGTGGCTATCGCTGTAGGCACGCATGAGTCTGAGGGCGTTGAGTGAAAGCTGGTGATTATCGACAAGGTCGGTGCCGGTGACCAACTCCTCGTGGCGTCCATCGAGCAAGCTGTACGCAAAGCTCGTCAGCGCATTGCCACTCAGGTCCAACGTATGCAGGGCCGGAGCGGTCAACGCCGCACTGGGCCAGTTGGCCACCGTATTGTAATTGAGATACAGGGCCTCCAGCCGCCCGAAGGTACTGGGGTTGAACATTCTCAAGCTGTTGTGGCTCAGATCCAGCCGGCGCAAACCTTCATTACCCAGCAAGGGATACAGCGGCTCGGGGTCGCTGAGCGCATTCGCGGCCAGTTCCAGCTGTTCAAGCTGGTTGAGACGTTGCACGGCCAAGGGCAGCGTCGTCAGTTGGTTGCCGCTCAGGACCAATCGGCGCAAGGCCGGGAAACTGTCGAGGAAACCTTCGGCGCTTTGCTCCGAGAAGCGCACACCGGTCAAATCGAGGGTATGGACGTGGTACAGCGGTGTGCTCAACCTGGGTAGGTCGTTGACCTGAAGGCCATGCAGGCTCAACTCGGTACCTGCATCGTCTGACAGGCCGTTTTGCCAGGCCTGCCTGATCTTGAGCGCCACCAGACGCCGCTCTTGCGCCACCGCGCTCAAGTCCTGCCCCCGGAGCTCGCGGGTGTACAGCCAACCATTGAGCTGACGGAGCAACGTGTCATGCGCCTGGTGCCATGCCGTCAGTTGAGCGTCGACCTGTGACTCCCCCATGCCGGCACTGCGCAGTTGTGCGAGCCGTTGCAGCGCTAACTCTTCAGTCAGTGCCGGGTTCAGCCGTTGCAAGCGTGCGGTGTAACCCGGCGCGCCTGCAGGCCCCGCGAAAGGCCGGGGCATGGGCAACAGATAACCTGCCATCGACACGCTGGCATGCGGTGGCGCAAAAGCTTGCGACCTGCCTTGCTGTTCAAACCGGGCCAACGCGCCCGCGGGCAGCCCCTGGGTGTTCTCGACCCGCTGGCGCGCCGACTGCAGGCTATCCTCCCCCGTTGGCGTAAAGCGGTTACCTGCCAGGTCAAGCTTCATCAGCACCGCGTCGTTCTCCAATACCCGGATCGGCAGGGTTGGCAGTTGATTGTCTCGCAGGTCGAGCCAGGCCAATTGCGGCAAACCTTCGGCGCCGGTCGGCCACGCCTGCAACTGCGTGGCCCGCAGGTTCAGCGCCTTGAGCCGCGTCAAGGCGCTGACATCCAGTTGGTTGAGCGGGTTGTGGCTCAAGTCCAACAGCTCCAGGTTCTGAAGAGCATTGAGTTGCGCCAGCACCTGCGGCCCGCCTTCGAGCTGATTGAAGGACAGGTCCAGTTGGGTCAAGGCCGGAAGATCGCCTTGGGCAATGGGTATTTCGTTCAACCGATGGGATTTGAGCTCCAGGGTCTGCGTACCGCTGAAAGCACGGATAAAACCGCGTGTCTGCTCGGCGGATTGGCCGGACCAACGCAAGCGCAGGGTGCGCACATGCTCGAAGCTACCGGCAGGCAAAGGCGGCAGCTCAATGGGGGTTCCCGGTGGCACGCTGTAGGTGTCCGCACCGGGCAGCTCCAGCACCGACACGTTGGCGGGCAAGCCATAACGCTGCGCCACTGCCCCCCACCAATTGGCCTCCAGGACATTGACCAGTTCGGCAGCCGGCCCCACTTGCCAGGACGCCGAGCGCAGCCTGAAGCTTTGCGTGGCACTGACCGGCGGATAATAGAACGACTCGAACACCCGGTCGTACTCGGCGCTGAGTTTTTCGATCGCGGCAAACCGCGCTTGCGGCGTCGGCGCACTGGCGAGTAGTTTTTCATGCAACGCCAGGGTGATCGGCTGGTTTTTTCTAGCCATGGCGCCCAACTGGCCCTTGATGTAGTCGCTGACCATCTGTTGCAAATCCATCAAGTTCCCCTGCTCGCCTTGGTAGTCCTTGATGTATTCATAGGCGGGCTTGAATGCCTGGGGGGGGAACTTGGCCCAGTCCAGCGACAGGCCAGCCCACAAGCGTTCATGCCCACTGTACAGGCTGGGCGGCAAGGCGCTGATCGCGGTGTTGCTCAAATCCAGACGTTCAAGCCTGGGTAACTGCTCGACGTAGGCCGGCCAACGCGAGAGCGCATGGGGGGCGTCGAATTTCAGTTGCTTGAGCTGCACCAGTGCGGACAGGTCCAGGTTATTGAGTGCCGTCGGCGAGAAGCCGGCGCAATCGATATGCAGCTCCTCCAGTGCCGTCAGGGCCTGGAGCTTGGAGGCGAAGTCCGGAGCCAGCGACAACGCATCAGTCTTGAACTTCAACCTACTGAGTTGACGCATTTCACTCACCGCCTGGGGCAGGCTCGTCAACGCCGGCTTGCCGTCGGCAGTGGGGCCCCAGAAGCGGCCGTTTTCACCAATCGACAGGGTTCGCACATTGGGAAAGCGCGTCAGAAACGCGTTCGAATTGGCATCCGTCATACCGCGACCACCCACCGATAACTCACGAATATGGGAAAAATCCGCGGTCAATGGCGGCAAGGGGTCATTGATGACAAGGGACAGACGATCCGCGTGTTGCACCTCCCCGACCAGCGGCGCCCGCGCCCAAATGGCCTTCAACAGTTGCGCGACCTGGGCCCTGTGCAGGTACGCGGTATTGTCAGGGGCGGTGCTCCAAGAGGCATAGGTCGTAGGAGCCTGGCCTACCCATTGATCGAGCGTAGATGCCAACTGCTGGTATTCACGCTCGCAGTTTTGCAGGGCGTTGAAGATATCCCGGTCGCTCTTGCCCGCCTGGCGCAAACGACGAATATAAGCCGCGGCCTGGTCGCCGCTCAGCTCCGGATAGAGCGTGCGCGCCCGGGCCTCCAGGTTCAAGCGCAAATCCAGCGGCCGGCCGCTGGCGGGGTAGCCCAGCAGCTTGGCATTGACCCGCACAGGCGGCCTGAACCAGCGGCCCTGGGGTTCCAGCAGCAGGGGCGTTTCACTGCGATAGCGGTCGGCAAACTCAATGAGTTTATCTTGCAGCGAGGCACTCTGGCCGACCTGCGGCACACCCAACCCGCGCCGAGCTTCATCGGGCAACGCATGCATTAACGAAGCGTAGAAGTTGTCGCCTTCCCTGGACACGCTGTTGAGTGCTTCACCGCGCTCATTGAAGGCCTGAAAATGTGGACCTTTTTTCACCAGGTACTTGAGCTGCACTGCCGTCGCGCTGCCGATACTGTCCAGCAACGAACCGCTGGGACTGGCGTCGCGAACCTCCAGGCGCAGGTCGTCGGGCCAGCCCGGCAGCTTTTGCAGGCAATGCAGGGCCAGGCGCCGGCTGTCTGCCGAGGCCATGGTGTCGCTGCGCAAACCGGCATACGCCCGGGTCTGACGGCCCTGGCGTGCATACCAGCGCGCCTCTTCCAACAGGGTCAGGGGCACCCGGTGGGCTTCGTCCAGTTGCTTGAGCTCAGGAGGGCCTGCATGGGCCAGCACTTGCTCGGCGGCGGCCTCGCTGAGGCCGGGACAGTTGCGCTGCAGCACGCGAACCCGAGGTGGTAATGGTTCGGTCCCGGTATAGATGCTGTCGAAGATGGCCGGTTTGCGGGTTTGGGCGTACTCATTGAGTTGCTTGCTGAACTCCAGGGGCCTTGCCTCTTTGACCCGCGCGCCCTGCGCGCCCAGCATCCCGACAATTTCCTGCTCGTCGAGCGCCGCCAGGACACGCTCAGGTAGCTTGCCGTCGAGCACATCGGCACGGCTGATCTTGATCGACGCCTTCTGGGTGGCGCCAACACGCAGGCGTTCGGAACCGTACTTAACCGACCTCCCGGACAGCTCAGGGCCCTCGAACACCTCTAGCAGACGAGCCCTGGGCCAGCCGGGCAGTTCGGTGACCAGGGGCAGCGCATACAGATACCGCTGGTCAATGGCCTGGGTGCCGCGCAATTGCTCGATCACTTGGCCGGCGTCGGTGTCGGCCTTGAACAAGCGCAGTGCATCGCTCAGTTGCGCAGGTGGCGCCGCGTGGTCCACGTGCATTTTGCGCAGTGCGTTGTCGCTGATCCCACTGACATCCGCCACCTTGATCAACTCGGTATCGGAAAAACCCTCGGTGACCGGCCCCATGCGCCGCAGCAGGGTAAGGCGATCCCACTCCAGCGGCCGCTCGAGGCTGTGGCGCCAGGCACCGCGGCCGTTGCTCTGCAGAATCGGCTGGTAAGCATCGACGTCGCTCGGATGCTTGATGCGCCACTGCTTGATCGACTCATCGAATACCTGCTCGTAGGGTTTATTGCCCAGGCGGATATAGGTCTTGCCTTCCACGAGGTACTGGCCCAACGCATTGGGTGGCGTGTTGGCACCAAGCGTGACGGCGCTTTCATAACCATCGAGGTCAGGCTTCCACAGGCGGGTTTGACCATTGGGCAAGGTGACTGGGCTCAGGCGCTCAATCACGGGTTCCAGCCGCGCCGCCTTGAACCTGCGCACACCCGCCCCTACCCCGGCCATCACGGCGAGTTGGGCGAGGTTCTCGGCCACGTCGATCAGGTGCGCCTTGGCGGCACGCTTGTCGCCCTCGGCCCACTCGATCGAGCCCTCAAAGGTCTCATACAACAACTGCGCGGCCATCACCCCCAACATGACTTCGCCCAACACCGGCACGAACATCGACACCAGGTTCAAGCCCAGCAGGCCGACTTGCAGCAGGTGCGCCAGCTTCGCATCCCGCGCCTTGGCGTCTACTTCGGCGGTGGGTACCGCGTGGCTGCGGGCATCGGCCAGCACTTTGTCGCGGTGCCGGTCAAACAGGTAGGCCCACAGGTCGACATTGTCCGCCCACGGGCCACGACCTTTGCGCGTGAGGGTCGACGGCGCGATGTACGGGTCGGCCGCCGGTTCCAGTTTCGCCGCACGCGCTGGGGGCAGTTCCTTGATCTGGGTAACCGGCGACGCCGCGCTGATCGTTTCGATGATCGTGCGCCACGGTGACGTCAACGGGCCGCCGGGAGAGTCGGCGGTCTCCTGGGTGAATTGGCTGAAGTAGTAGCTGCGTTCGACATAGGCTACGAACTGGCTGAAAAACCGCTGGTAGGCCGTGGGGCTTGGATCGCCGGGCTGCAGGCCGTCGCGGGCGGTGAACAGGCGCTTGAACTGCGCGCGCATCTGCTCGGCGGTATAACGTTTGAGCGGATGCGCCGGGTCGTGAGGGACGTAGAGGATCACCTCGTCGTTGTAGCGGTACTTCTTGCAGATCACGAAGGCCACGCAGCCGGTCATGCGCTTTCTCATCAAGCCCATGTCGTTGAACCACACCTGTTTATCGCTCATCCACGGGTGGATCTCGCCGTTGATCACCGAGACAATCATCTCGTGGTCCGCAGGCTCGATGTCACCGCTCACCAGCGCCTGGTCGGCGGCAGCGCGCAGGGTAGCTTTCTGGCTGGAGACGAAGGCGTCACGCAGGGTGCCATCGGCGGACGCGAAGAACCCCTTGAGGTAATCCTGATACTTGGCCCCCACATCCAGACTGCGGCACAGGCTGAGGAACTCACTGACCGTCAGCGCCAAGGTGGCAGGCTCGAAGGTGTCAGGGCTCGACGTCTGCACCACAAAGCCGGAACTGGCGTGATAGGCGCCGTCGCGACATTCCCAGGCTTCGAAGTTATGCAAGGCGGCTTGCAGCATCGGTAACTTGAGCACCTCGAAGGATGCTACCTCCACCTGGAACACGGTTACCTCCAGCGGACGACGCAGGCACAGCAAGGTCTTGTCGACGTCAACCTCGACCTGGAACTGCGCTTTCAACGCCTCGAGCAGCAAGGGCCGGGCAAAGGTGTCGACGTCCTGGAAGGTCGCCATGCGCTGGTCCAGTCGCACCTGGGCGATGGCGCTGGCCTTGACGCTGGCATGCATGGATTTACGTTGTTCCAGCGTGGCGCTGGTGTACCAATCCGGCAGCGAGGTGGCCTGTACCAACGCCGCCCTGCGAGCGGGTGTGGCATCGACCAGCCACCGGGGCACGGCCTTTTCAAGGAAATCGCCGTGAATACTCAGGGTGGCTGCTGGAGGCTTGCCAGCGACGGAAAGTGGGGATGAATCGGACATGCGGTCACTCCTTTGAATTGAAGTGACAGCACATCACCGCGGGGTCCATGGACGGTGGTGCATACATAAGAGTGCAACCGGCTACAGCAGGCATGCAACGCCACCCTGCCCCAGGCATTGTCTATGCTCTAGAGAACGCTGCACCTGACGAGGTTCTCATGAGCGATCCAGTCGACAACAAACCACCGACCTTCTGGCAAATGCTCCACAGTGTCATGGCCGCCGCCTTCGGCGTGCAAAGCGGCAAGAACCGCGCCCGCGACTTTACCCATGGCAAACCCAGCCATTTTGTGGTGCTGGGCATCCTGTTCACCGTGATATTTGCCTTGACGCTGTTCGGCATCGTCAAGCTGGTGCTGCACCTGGCCGGCGTTTAGCGCAGCAGCAGTTGCAGGCTGAACGGGTAACGGTAGGACGCCGGCTTACCGACGGCCGACAGTGCGCGAAAATCCACGGGGAGCGTGGGCGCCAACAAGCGTTTTGCCTGGTCGGTATCAATCAGCTGGAACAACGCTTGCTGGCGGTCGCGCCCACCGTGGGCGTCGATAGCGACGCCCTTGGCATCGTCATGGATCAGCACCATGGCCCAGCCGCCAAGGGTGAAATGGCCTGCGACCAAGGTGGTGAGTCGCCCCTGCAGGCGTGCCTGCAAAATATCCGGCGAGCTGTTGACCGCGCTGAACAACACCGCCTGGCCCGGCACCCGCCCACTGTCGTGCAGCGCCCGCATGGCACCCAACGCCATCTCATCGTTGGCCGACCACACCAGCGCCGCCTGCGGGTAGCGCTTGAACAGTTGCGTGGCTTGCTCGAAGGCGCGTTGGCGGCTCCATTCCCCGTAGACCAACTGGCGCAGGCGGACTTCAGGATGCTCGGCCAAGGCCCGGTACAAGCCTTGTTCACGCAACCGTGCAGCGGGGGTGTTCTTGGCCCCGGAAAAAGCCAGCAGATCGAGGGATTGACCCGGCGCCACCGGGCCGTGTTGACGCAGCAGGTCGGTGAGCATCAGGTAGCCGGCCTGTTCGTCGTCCGCCACGAGGCTGGCGACCCAACCGCTATCAGCCCGCGCATCCAGCAGTTGCTTTTGATCGGCGGTCAACGCGTTATTCACGATCACCAGCTTGACCCCACTGCCCTGGGCCATGCGCAAAATCTGCGGGGCAACGTATTGCTCGTTGACCAGCACCAGGTAGTCGGGCCGCTCGCTGCCTTGCAACGCTTCGCGAGCCTGTGCCAACGTGTTAAAGGCCTCGCGCTCGGAATAACGCACGCGCAAATCCAGGCCGAGGTCCTTGGCAGCGGCCTGCATGAATTGCGCATAGCTGACCCAGAAGGTTTCGGTAGACGTGCCTGGGTTGAGAAACACCACCGACGCCGCCTGGGCCATCGCCCCGTGCGCCGATACTGCCAGCCACGCACACGCAATCAACACCTTCAACATGGTTGTTCGAGCCTGAAAAATGGATCGCTATGATAGTGGCAATCCGACAGCCGATCGAGGCTCAATCGACCCTCTTTGTTACTGGTGGCTGACCCAGAACACGGCGGTCCCGACTACCAGGATGATCAGGAATAGAATGGCCCAGGCATCCACGGTACTGTCAGGTTTACGGGCTTTGGTGGAATTGCTCATTGCATCGCCTCTTGTCGGTTTTATAGGTGACGGCACTAAGACTCGACCACAGTAAAGATCATGATTGCCCGCATGACAAATGTGGGTATCACGATAACAGTTCTCATTAGTCAGTTTGGTTATTTACATATACCCAAACATCACTTTTGCGCATATACGCAAACTGGTATCGTGCGCCGGCTCCGTTGGGAGTGCGCGGCCGTGCGCGCAGATTTGCCGAGAACAGGACCTATATGTACGTATACGACGAATACGATCAGCGCATCATCGAGGACCGCGTCAAGCAGTTCCGTGATCAGACCCGACGCTACTTAGCAGGTGAACTGAGCGAAGAAGAGTTCCGCCCTCTGCGCCTGCAAAATGGCCTTTATGTCCAGCGTTTTGCGCCGATGCTGCGGGTCGCCGTGCCCTATGGCCAACTGACTTCGCGCCAGGCGCGAATGATGGCCAAGATCGCCCGCGACTTCGACAAAGGCTACGCCCACATCAGTACCCGCCAGAACGTGCAGTTCAACTGGCCTGCCCTGGAGGACGTGCCGGACATTCTGGCTGAACTGGCCACCGTGCAGATGCACGCCATTCAGACCAGCGGTAACTGCCTGCGCAACGTGACCACCGACCAGTTTGCCGGCGTCGCTGCCGACGAACTGATCGACCCACGGCCCTGGTGTGAAATCGTGCGCCAGTGGACCACCTTCCACCCGGAATTCGCCTACCTGCCGCGCAAGTTCAAGATCGCCATCAACGGCTCGACCTCCGACCGTGCGGCCATCGAAGTGCACGATATCGGCCTGGAGCCGGTGCACAACGCAGCCGGCGAGCTGGGTTTCCGCGTGTTGGTGGGGGGCGGCCTCGGACGTACCCCGGTGGTCGGCGCGTTTATCAACGAGTTCCTGCCGTGGCAGGACCTGTTGAGCTACCTGGATGCGATTTTGCGGGTCTACAACCGCTATGGCCGTCGCGACAACAAATACAAGGCCCGGATCAAGATCCTGGTCAAGGCGCTGACCCCTGAGGTATTCGCCCAGAAAGTCGACGCCGAGATGGAACACCTGCGCGGCGGCCAGACCACCCTGACCGAAGCCGAAGTGCACCGCGTGGCCAAGCATTTCGTCGACCCTGAGTACAAGGCCCTGGCCAACCAGGATGCCGAGCTGGCCGCACTCGACCAGCAGCACCCAGGCTTCGCCCGCTGGCGCACGCGCAATACACTGGCGCACAAGAAGCCGGGCTACGTCGCCGTGACGCTGTCACTGAAACCCACCGGCGTTGCCCCTGGGGATATCACCGATAAGCAACTGGATGCCGTCGCTGACCTCGCCGAGCGCTACAGCTTCGGCCAGCTGCGCACCTCCCACGAGCAGAACATCATTCTCGCGGACGTTGAACAAAGCCAACTGTTCACCCTATGGGGCGAGTTGCGCGAAGGCGGTTTCGCCACGCCGAACATTGGCCTATTGACCGATATCATCTGCTGCCCGGGCGGCGACTTCTGCTCCCTGGCCAACGCCAAGTCGATCCCGATTGCCGAATCGATCCAGCGCCGTTTCGACGACCTGGACTACCTGTTCGACATCGGCGAGCTGGACCTGAACATCTCCGGTTGCATGAACGCCTGTGGTCACCACCACGTCGGCCACATCGGCATCCTGGGCGTGGACAAGAAAGGCGAGGAATTCTACCAAGTGTCCCTGGGTGGCAGCGCCAGCCGCGATGCGAGCCTGGGCAAGATCCTCGGCCCATCCTTTGCCCAGGAAGCCATGCCGGAGGTGATCGGCAAGCTGATCGACGTGTACATCGAACAGCGCACCGAAGATGAGCGTTTCATCGACACCTACCAACGCATCGGCATCGACCTGTTCAAGGAGCGCGTCTATGCAGCGAATCATTAAGAACAACGAAGTCGTCGACGAAACCTGGCACCTGCTGCCCAAGGACGCGAGCTTCGACGGCATCTCCAACTGCGACGACCTGATCGTGCCGTTGGCCCTGTGGCGCGAACACGGCCACGCTCTCAAGGCCCGCGACGGCGGCCTGGGCGTGTGGCTGGACGCCGATGAAGAAGCCGAGGAAATCGGTGACGATGTGGAACACTTCCAGGTCATCGCCCTGAACTTCCCGGCCTTCACCGACGGGCGCAACTACTCCAACGCCCGCCTGCTGCGTGACCGTTATGGCTACAAGGGTGAATTGCGCGCGATTGGCGACGTGTTGCGTGACCAGCTGTTCTACCTGCGCCGTTGCGGGTTCGATGCCTTCGCCTTGCGCGCCGACAAAGACCCGTATGAAGCCTTGGAAAGCCTCAAGGACTTCTCGGTGACCTATCAGGCCGCCACCGACGAGCCGCGGCCGCTGTTCCGCCGACGCTGAGTATCAAATTGTGGGAGGGGGCTTGCCCCCGATGACGGAGTACCAGTCAACAGATTCGTTGGCTGATCCACCGCTATCGGGGGCAAGCCCCCTCCGACATGTTCAGGAGCCGGTTTGGATCGATTCCAGCACCCGCTTGTGCCCCATCGAGCAGGGCACACCTTCCGGCTGCGCCCGCACCGCATCGATCACCCCCAGCAACTGTGCCTTGCTGTGGGCCAATTGCGTCTGCATCACCTCGATCTGCGCCACCTTGCGCTCCAATGCCTCAATCAACTCATCGCGCTTGTGCGCCCCCGGCGCGGGCATCAATGCCTTGAGCTCCTGCAAGGTAAACCCGGCCTGCTGCGCGCTCTGGATCAGTTGCAAGGTCTGCAATGCCTCGGGGGCGTAGCGCCGATAACCGTTGGCCTGACGCCCGACCTGGCTAATCAACCCTTGAGCCTCATAAAAACGGATACGCGAGGCCGCCAACCCGCTCTGCTTCGCCAACTCACCAATATTCATCACAGCGCCCGCTTGACATTAAAGTTAACTTTAAGCTTAGCCTGAGGCCTCCCCTGCTCAGGAGTCAACTCATGTCACCTTTTGAAGCCTTGCAACTGCCCAACGGTCAGGTCATCGCCAATCGCATCGCCAAGGCCGCAATGGAGGAGAATATGGCGGATACCGATCAGGCGCCGTCCCGCGAATTGAAGCAGTTGTACACGGCCTGGGCGGATGGCCTGCCCGGTCTGCTATTGACCGGCAACGTGATGATCGACCGCCGCGCGATGACCGGCCCCGGCGGCGTGGTCCTGGAAGACGAACAACATCTGGACCGTTTTCGCGAATGGGCCGATGTGGCACGAAATAAAGATGTGCACTTTTGGGTACAGCTCAGCCATCCGGGGCGCCAGACTCCCGCCAACCTGCGCCAGCAAGCCCTGGCGCCTTCCGCTGTCGCACTCGATCTGGGTGGCTTTTCGAGGATGTTCGCCAAACCCAAGGCCATGACCGAGGCCGACATCGAGGAGGTGATCCAGCGCTTCGCCATCAGCGCACGCCTGGTCGAGAAAGCCGGGTTTACCGGGGTGCAGATCCACGGTGCCCACGGCTACTTGCTGAGTCAGTTTCTCTCGCCGCTGAGCAACCAACGCACCGACCGTTGGGGCGGCCCGCTGGAAAACCGCGCGCGCTTACTGCTGGAGGTGGTCCAGGCCGTGCGCGACAGCGTCAGCCCTGCCTTTTGCGTGGCGGTAAAGCTCAATTCAGCGGACTTCCAGTGTGGCGGCTTTGATGAAACCGATGCCCGCGCGGTGGTGGAGATGCTCAATACACTGCCCATCGATTTGCTCGAACTGTCCGGCGGCAGCTACGAAGCACCGGCCATGCAGGGTGAAGCGCGGGACGGTCGCACCCTGGCCCGTGAAGCGTACTTCCTGGAATTTGCCAGCGAAATCGCCGCCATCGCGACCATGCCGGTGATGGTCACTGGCGGCATTCGGCGCCTGCCAGTAGTGCAGCAGGTGCTCGACAGCGGCATCGCCATGGCTGGCATCGCCACAGCCCTGACGCTGGAGCCGCAGTTGATTCAACATTGGCGCCAAGGTCGCGACCCCAACCCGCAACTCAAGCCGACCAGCTGGAAACGCAAGCCCCTGGCCGCCCTTGCGACCCTGGCCGTGGTACGTGACCAGATGCGCCGCCTGAGCCGTGAACGCCTGCCCAACCCAAAGGCCGCGCCCTGGCTGGCGTTGGCATGCGACCAATGGTTTCTTGCCCGGCGTACGCGGCAATACCGTGCTTCTGTCAAGTTGTAGCGAGTAAGCAAAACTGTGCTGTCTGACTCTCCCAGAGACATCACTGAAACTTCATTCAACGAAATCCAGTTAAACGCATTGCAAAAGAGATATTTCTTACATCCAAGAACCACGAAACGTGGCGAACCCGTCCGACATGACATCGCATAACCCTGAAGTTTCTAATAGCAGTACTTTTAGAGCAGGGTTTGCCCAATGTCTGAAACACAGAATCCCCACCCCTCACAACCCCTTACCCCGCCCCCGCAGGTAACCAGGTCGGAGACTCCGGCCTCGGTTGACGACCTCGTGCTGTTATTGGATCCCGAATTCGACATGCGTGGCGTGGCATGGAATCCGTTGTGCGGCGCGGCTACGCCCTTGATCGGGCTGGTCATCCGCCTGCGCTATCTGGATCAACATGACAATGTCCCTGCGCTGTACCAAGCCGTGCGCAACCATATCACCGCAATCATGGAGGAGGTCAGTCAACTCGACTACGACGCCGGCATGCTCAAGGCTTACTCCTACAGCCTTTGCTTGTTAGTAGATGAAGTGGTGATGGGCACTCCATGGGGGAGATCTTCAGAGTGGAGCCAAGACTCGCTCCTCAACGCGTTTCATCAGGAAACCTGGGGTGGGGAGCGATTCTTCACTGTTATGAACAACATGATTCCCGAAGCGGCCAGATACCAGCATGTGCTGGAGTTCATGTACCAGTGCCTGATCACCGGTCTCAAGGGCAAATACGGCGCCCAGGCCAAGGGCGATGATGAAATACAGAAGATCATTGATCACTTGCATGGTCTGTTGCGCCCCTTGCGCGGCGAAACGCCCAAGCGTCTGACAGACCCATTGGCCAACGTTGCGCCGCGCAACTATCGGATCAAACGCTCCTGGCCATTGTGGACGCCGTGGGCCATGGCAGTCGTTGTGCTGACGGTCGCCTACACCATTTACTCCATGCGCCTGAACGCCATTACACAGGAGGTGCTCACATCGCTGAACAAAATCCTCGCGATGTAGGCCTTGTTCATAAATAGCCGATCAGGAGGGTCGCCATGCCCCGCCAAAATGACCTGCGTTTTACCTTCGAGCCCTTGAAAGGCGATGCCTTCGACATAATTTCCTTTAGCCTTCAAGAAGGCCTGTCCCAGCCCTTCAAGCTCACACTGGAACTGGCGAGCTTCGACGCCGCCATCGACTTCAACCGAGTGCTGGACCTGGCAGGGCTGTTCACCCTATGGCGCGGCGAAATCCCGGTACGTTATGTCCACGGTCTGGTCAGCCTGTTTACCCAGGCCGACACCGGTTTTCGTCGCACCCGCTACACCGCCGTGATCGAACCGACCCTGGCGCGTTTCGACCTGAGGTCCAACTGGCGCATCTTCCAGGGCCAAACCGTGCCCGACATCATTACCAGTATGCTCGCAGAGCAACGACTGACCGATGTACGCAGCGAAATCTGCTTCGAACACCGCCCGCGTGAGTACTGCGTGCAGGCTGGTGAAACCGACCTCGCGTTCATCACTCGCCTCGCCGCCGAAGAGGGCCTGCTCTACTCATTCGAACACCGCGCCGACGGTCATACCCTGATCCTTACCGACCGCGTGGGCGGCCTAGGCACCATCGGCACGCACAAACATTGCCCGGTGATCTACCAACCCATGGGGGGTGGCGCCGCCACGGAACCGGCACTGACCCGCTTCCACTACACCGAACAAGTGCGCACCGCACGCCAGGTGCAACGCGACTACACCTTCACTCATCCGTACTACAACCAGCAGCACACCGCCACCGGCGACCAGGACCTGAACCACCAACACAAGGACTACGAGCGCTACGACTACCCCGGCCGCTACAAGCGTGATATCGCGGGTAAACCTTTTACCAAAACGCGCCTCACCGCCCTGCGCAACGACGCCAAGCTGGCGCATGTGGCCGGTGATGACGCACGCCTGCAACCCGGGCTGGCGTTCGACCTCAACGAGCATCCCCGTGAGGACTTCAATGATCGTTGGCGCACCATTGCCGTCACGCACACAGGCAAACAACACAGCAGCCTGGAGGAAGAAGCCTTCGGCAGTGACAGCGGTACGTTCTACGAAATGAAAGCCAGCGCAATCCACTGGATGTCTGACTGGAAAGCCCCGCTGTGCGCCAAACCCTGCATCGACGGCCCGCAGATCGCTACGGTAGTCGGGCCGCCGGGCGAAGAGATCTATTGCGATAAGTGGGGTCGGGTCAAGGTGCAGTTTCCGTGGGATCGCTCGGACAAAAACAACGACCAGAGTTCGTGCTGGATTCGTGTGTCCCAGGGTTGGGCCGGTGCGACCTGGGGCGCCATGGCCGTGCCGCGGGTGAATCAGGAGCTGATTATCAGCTTCCTGGATGGTGATCCTGACCAGCCGATTGCCACGGGCCGCACCTACCGCCAGACCAACCTGCCGCCTTATGAACTGCCTAAACACAAAACGCGGATGACCATCAAAAGCCGCACTCATAAGGGCTCTGGCTTCAATGAGCTGCGCTTTGAGGATGAACGGGGCCAGGAAGAAGTCTTTATCCATGCTGAAAAAGACAAGAACGTCCACATCAAGCACAACAACACGACCTTCGTGGGTAACGACCGAAGCGAAAAGGTCGAGCATGACGAACAGATTGAAATAGGTCATGACCGCAGCGAGCAAGTGGGCAACGATGAGCACCTGGTTATCGTTCAGGACCAGTATCTGGAAGTGGGCCGCGATCGAACACACAAACTGGGGCGTAACCATCACATCAGCATCGGCGGAGACCGAGTCGAAGAAATTGCCAACAATCGGCATGATCGGATTGCTGCTGATCATGACGTCCAGATTGGCGGCAATGTTGAGCAATCAGTGCGCAACAGTTACCACCTCTCAACAGGCCAACGCATCGAGCAAAAAACGCGCGTATTCGATGTTGCATCGGGCGAGCGCCTGGTGCTCAGAGCGCCTGGCGGCAGCATCACTATCGATGGCAGTGGCATTACGCTTGACGGGCTGGCCATCAGAATCAAAGGCCCTGTGAGCACAGATTCGATCGGTACGGGTAATCCACTTGGCACCCCATCGCTGTCGGCGATACCGCCGGGGGCCTTCCTGGGGCGCTACACATTGCTCAAGAACGATCAACGCGTTTTCGCAGGTTACCGCTATCGCATCACTGATGGCGCAGCACTTCTTGCCGAAGGCCTGACCTGCCCCTTGGGTGGAACTGAGTGGACGGTGACAGAGACATCCAGACCCGTGCAGGCCCATAAGGCAATCATGCGCGACGATCAGCAAATCCGTGAAAGCTGGCAGCCCTATCTGATGGCCCTCGATGATCAAGGCTCCCCCGTCGAGGCCAAGGCTATTTTTCCCGACGGTTTTCTGGATCAACACAGTGGAGACCTCGACTGATGCCCGGTCCTCTAGCCCCCGTTGTCGCTCGTATTATCGACGGTGCTTATCGAGCCTACCGAGCAAACCAGGCGCTTGAAAACACCAAAACCGCCGCCGAATTGGCCCAACTCGCTGCGGAGATTGCCGAGCGCCGACAACAGATCAAGAACATCCTTCGCGCCACCATCGACGCAATGGCCCGCGAAATCGAGGTCAAGAGCTCGACCTTTGCCGTGGTGGATCGCGGCGGCAACAGTACCGTCTCGCGGCGAGGCCAGGAGAACATTACGTTCAAGGAATACATCGAGCGCAAGGTGCCTTTTCGCCCGGCGATCAGCCAAGTCTGCACCGTTGCCTTGCAGATGCCGATCAAGGCGCCACGGCGGATTCGCAGGAAGATTGTCGGCGATATGGTGCAGACCACCATAGAAATTGCACTTAAGCAGTTCACCGCCTCGTTGTTTTTTGAGGCCGTGGACGAGGCGCTGGAGTGGCGCAGCCCGCTCAAGGCAGAACCCAACTACAACGGCAACAGCAAGAAGGCGCTGCTGGGAGACCCGGCTACGCGGCCCAAACGCTTTGGAAGTGCAGTCCAGCCTTTTTGGCCACGGCCTAAGGGCTTGTTGGCACCGGACCTGGTCGTCGTTGAGTACCGACAGGAGCCGTTTGAAACCGAGAATGTGTTTGCGGCGGTGGAGATCAAGTTTCCGGGTGATTGGGCGGATTCAAAACAAATGAAAAAGTACGTGACCCTCATGACCCCCGAGACAGGAATAAACCCGGAGAAAATCGGCAAGGAAAAAGTAGCCCTGCTTCGGGTGCCGGAAGACTGTGTCGGTACCGAAGCGGATGAGAAAAAAAACCACACCATTGAGCAGACAAGGAAGAAGAAATAATCATGAGCACAACTCATCAGATGTTTACCGTCAAAGAACGGGACCTCTTTATCGAGCTGCTGAAGGAATGGCCAAACTCCGAATCAGGCACCGAGCAAGCCTCGCACAGCGTCAGCCCCTTCACCAGTTTCTACTTCCCCCCCACCTCCGACAACCAGCGTGATATCGCTTTGCTAATGGTGGATATCCATGAAGCTTTCGAACAACTGCTTGGGCACCCCTACACCATGACCATGCACGAGGATGCAGAACGCCCTCATCCATACCCCGAGGAAGAGCCTGATCTTCGCATGCAAGCGATGGATGTCTATCCAAACGATTACTTTGTATTTTGGTTTACCGACGAAGCAAACCACGCATCCTCCCCGACGACGGCAGGTCATTTCTGGCGCAGTCGGTTCCAAGCTAACGGAACCACTCCTGCTTACTCTTGGATAGTTTTCCATTACCGCTGGCAATGGTGGCTCGACAACCGCGATGCCTGGCGCCAGTTCGTCCTCAAGACCATCGACCTGCTCAAGGCCCATCAGGTCTACAGCGGTTTCGCCATGGCCAACCCCATGGAATATGGCACGCGAGCAGAAGTCACCACCTGGGAAAGAGCCCTCGCTCCGGCTTTCTACGGGCTTGACATCGAATATGCCTATGGCATGGACGACGAATTGCCCAACGGCATCCGCCCTCCCACCTGGGCTTTCCTGCTCGCCGACCACTGGCGCAAAAAACTCGACCTGACCCGCGAACAGGTACGCGAAGCACTCGCTCACCCCCGCATCAACATCACCGAACTGCATAGCGGCCAGTGGATCGAGCTGGGCGAACAGCCTGAGCTGCACCCTGTTGAACACGGCGTGCCCGAACTGCCCATGCTCTTGAACAAATTGCTCAAGCCCATCCGCTACGACGACCTGGGTTTGTTGGGCTTCGGCCAATGGGACGGTGACCCGAATGAACGTTTTACCGATGCCGACAGCCGACGCTGGATGGCACGTTTCGATGCCGACAGCGATTGGCCTACGCCGGCCGTGCGGTTGATCAAGCCAAAGCCGCCTGCTCACGCTCAAGTTTCTCAGCCCCTAGGCATGGTTGCAGGCATGACCTGTACCCAAGCCGGATGGTGGCTTGTGCCCGGCTTGGCGGGCTCTCGACGCGAATTCAACCAGGGGGATGTTTTGCCGACGCTCGAATACGGGCCAGCTGATCACCTGCTGATCTGGCAACGCGATCCAGATCAAACACCTGCGGAACCCGCTCGCCATGCCCATAGCCATCAACCGGCACCACGCGCCGGTCGCTGGGAAATGGAATCGAATCGCTGCGTGGAGTGCACCGTCCAGTTGAATGAACGCCTGCCCCTGCATGAAGGCCAGAACGTACGCTGGCTATGGACCGTCAGCGGCATGCGTGCGCGCAGCGGCGAAACCTGCCCTTATCCGGGAAAGTGGGTATGCGATTACAAGCCGGGCAGCGAGCGGCTATTCGATTACGCAGCCCTGATGCCCCGGGTTGATGAAGAGAAAGTCGTCTGGCGTTGGTTGGGGCTGGTGCAATCTTGAATGGCTGATACTGCGCAACCATGAAGCAATCTTCACACTAAAGGCGGAGCATTCGCCGTGATCGAACTGTCCTCTACTGATCAGCAGCTTTTAACCTCACTGACGATTGGAGTTCTTCATGGCGAAAATCAACTTGGCCCAGCAGCTGGCGACCACCCTTGAACAGGCGGGCATCAAGCGCATCTGGGGCCTGACCGGCGACAGCCTCAATGGCCTGACCGACGCGCTGCGCAACATGGACAGCATCGAGTGGATGCACGTGCGCCACGAGGAAGTCGCCGCCTTCGCCGCCGGTGCCGAAGCCGCTGCCACCGGTGAGTTGACTGTGTGCGCCGGCAGCTGCGGGCCGGGCAACCTGCATTTGATCAATGGCTTGTTCGATTGCCATCGCAACCATGTGCCAGTGTTGGCGATTGCCGCGCAAATTCCGTCGTCGGAGATCGGCCTGAATTACTTCCAGGAAACCCATCCCCAGGAACTGTTCAAGGAGTGCAGCCACTTTATCGAGCTGGTGAGCAACCCCGAGCAAATGCCTCAGGTGCTGCACCGCGCCATGCGTTCGGCGATCCTCAATCGCGGCGTGGCGGTGGTGGTGATTCCAGGGGATGTTTCACTTTTGGAAGTCGAAGACAAACTCAAGCCCTGGCCGGCCCTGCACGCACCTCGAACCTTGCCGGCGGAACAGGACCTGCAACGCCTCAGCGAGATTCTGCAGGGCAGCGAGAAAGTCACCCTGCTGTGCGGCAGTGGTTGTGCCGGTGCCCACGACCAGGTCGTGGCCTTGGCCGACGCCCTCGGCGCACCAGTGGTGCACGCGTTGCGGGGCAAGGAGCATGTGGAATGGGATAACCCGTTCGACGTCGGCATGACCGGCCTGATTGGTTTCAGCTCCGGTTACCACGCCATGCTCGACTGCGACACCTTGATCATGCTCGGCACCGACTTCCCTTATCGGCAGTTCTACCCGACCGACGCGAAGATCATCCAGGTCGACCGCGACCCGCAGGCTCTTGGGCGCCGCGCCACCCTGGACCTGGGCATAGCCGCCGATGTCAGTGAAACCATCGACGCCCTGCTGCCGCGCCTGACCCGCAAGACCGATCGCAGCTTCCTCGAAACCTCGCTGAAGCACTACGAAAAAGCCCGCCAGGGCCTGGATGACCTGGCGCAACCGTCCAAGGCCGATCGGCCGATCCATCCCCAGTACGTGGCGCGATTGCTCAGCGAACTGGCCGACGATGACGCGATCTTCACCGCCGACGTGGGCTCACCGACCGTGTGGGCGGCGCGCTACCTGAAAATGAACGGCAAGCGTCGCCTGATCGGCTCGTTCAACCATGGTTCGATGGCCAACGCCATGCCCCAGGCCATCGGCGCCCAGGCGGCATTCCCCGGGCGCCAGGTGATCTCGATGTCTGGCGACGGTGGCTTCACCATGCTGATGGGGGATTTCATTTCACTGGCGCAACTGAATCTGCCGGTGAAACTCATTGTGTTCAACAATGCGTCCCTGGGTTTTGTCGCCATGGAGATGAAGGCCGCCGGTTACCTGGACACCGGCACCGAGCTGAAAAACCCGGACTTTGCGGCCATGTCCAATGCCATGGGCATTTTAGGTATACGCGTGGAGCAATCCGAAGACCTCGAGCCGGCCCTGCGCCGGGCCCTGGCCCATGACGGCCCTGTGCTGGTGGACGTGGTGACCGCCACCCAGGAGTTGGTGATGCCGCCGAGCATCAAAATGGAGCAGGCCAAAGGGTTCAGCCTGTATATGCTCAAGGCGGTGATGAGCGGGCGTGGGGATGAAGTGATAGAGCTGGCGCGGACTAACTGGCTGCGATAGACAAATGTGAGAGGGGGCTTGCTCCCGATAGCGGTGGGCCAGTCGACCTCCTCGTGACTGACACTCCGCCATCGGGGGCAAGCCCCCTCCCACATTGGAGTTCATTGCCAAATCAGGCGTGCTCTTTTTCCACCCACTTGCCGTACGCATCAATAAAGGCCTGCAGAAACGGCTTGGTCTTTTCCGAGACCTTCCCCGCTTCATCGAACACAGTGCCCGCCCCACCTAAGTAGGCTTCCGGCTGCTGCATACACCACACGTCGAGGAATACCAGGGACTGGCGCAGGTGATGGTTGGCGCCAAAGCCGCCGATGGCGCCCGGGGACACGCTGATGACCGCCCCTGGCTTGCCGCCCCACACGCTTTGCCCGTAAGGACGCGAACCCACGTCAATAGCGTTCTTCAACGGAGCGGGTACGGAGCGGTTGTATTCGGGGGTCACGAACAGCACTGCGTCGGATGAACTCACCTGTTTGCGGAAAGTACTGTAGGCTGCGGGCGGTGTTGCTCCCTCGAGGTCTTCGTTGTAGAGCGGCAAATCGCCGATTTCAACAATGTTCAACTTGAGATTGGCGGGGGCCAGCTCGGCCAGGGCCAGGGCGACCTTGCGGTTGATCGACTCTTTTCTCAAGCTGCCCACCAGGACGGCGATCGTGTAGACCTTGCTCATTGAGGTTTTCCCGACTTCTGAATAAAGGAGCTGGTAGTTATAGAGGCTTCGCGGCGTGTTCACCAGAGGTTCCCGGTGATTTTCCCGGCGTTTTCTTTGCAATCAATTGCGTAGGAAGCGTCTGAAAACATCAGCGAATAGTATTTTTTTCTTATAGGTAAACTACCCCGCTCCCTGACGGTCTACAGAACCGCAAATCGAGTGTTTATCTCCAGAGGTTCTAAACAGATGGCAGCAGTACTAGTCGGACAGTTCCATGCCAGAGACGCGGAAGGTCGCGTGTATTCGGTGCATGAGTTCCAGGAATCCAACCCGGCGCAAGGCGACCTGGTTGGCTCGACGCCCTCCACTACCTACAAGCTGGCCATTGGCGACCGTGTAGAAAAACTGGAAGGCGATGAATTCAAGTTGATCCAGTCGGGGACCATTATCGTCCGCGAGTCGCAAACCACCCTCGCCTCATAAGATCCCGCCTTATCCACCCGCCCAGTCCCAGCGCGTGCTGGCAGCGACTGGGCCGGAGGATCAGGGTTTGCGGATATCTGTCACTTCAATTCCCTGCTCGCCTTGCTTGAGCGTCACCACGAGTTGCCCTCCCTCCCCCTCGACGGCGTACATGGAGCGCTTGTAGCCAGACGCGTTATAGGCGGGATAGGCCTCCACCTGCCGGATCAAGGTAATGCCCAGCACCGCACCCACCTGTTCACCTACCTGTTCCTGGGAACGGATAAAGGTTTCCAGTGCGAGGTTTTCCGGCGTGGGTTCTGCGTGATCATTGAAGAGGTAAGCCGCCACGCATCCCAGGGTCACCAGGACCAGGAGTTGCTTGGCCGTCACCCCGAAGAATGTCGAGGGTAGAGGCATTTTGAGACCAGACCTGTTTTTTGTTTTAAGTACCGGAACGCCGGCATTGGTCGTTACTGATCAGATGCGCCATTTTAGTGAGGTCGTGGCCGAACGCCATAGGCCAGGACGACCCGTGCAGTCTTTTTTGCGCACAACGCCTTGCACCATTGAATCCCCATCGCGCTGCACATAGACTCCGGCCATGCGTTTACGTCATATCGAAGTGATTCAGGCCATCTTGCAGACCGGGCACCTCGGCACGGCCGCCGAGTGGTTGCAACTCCCCGTGGGCGAGGTAGACGCCACCCTCAAGGATGCCGAGTTGCAATTGGGGTTCATGTTGTTCGCCAGTGTACGCGGCCGCCTGCAAGCGACGCGCGAGACCCTGGAGCTGCAGGCGCATATTGGCCCGCTGTACGAAGCGCTCGAACCAGTACAACGCCTGGCCAGCCGTTTGAAACACCATCATGCCCCGACACTGCGCGCCCTGTGCACCCCGCCGCTGGCCAACCAACTGTTGCCGCAAAGCATTGCCATGCTGCGCCGACGCTTCCAGGACACCCCGTGCAACCTGTCGAGCCAGCCGACCCGCGAGATCGTCAGGAGCCTGCTGCTGCACGAAGCCGATGTGGGCCTGAGCCTACATGACCCGGAACATGCGCAAATCCAAAGCACCGTACTGGCCCAGGGCAAATTGCAATTGCTCGCGCCCCATGGCTGGCTCAAACCCAAACAAAAGTACATTGCATTGCAGGACCTGGCCGGGCAGGCACTGATCGGGCTTGAGGGGCATGACCCGCTCAGCCGCTTGCTGGACGCCAAGCTGCAAGCCCTGCGCCCGTTGCCGGTGGTGCAGACGCGGGTGCAGACTTACCAGATGATGCGCAGCATGGTGGAAGCCGGGGAAAGCTTGGCGATTGTCGACTCGTTCACCGCAGCTGGCGCGCGGGAATCCGGGCTGGATAGCTGCCCGTTATCTCCTCCCATCCCTGTGATCCTTTACGCACTGACTTTGAAGAACGCGTCATCCACGCCGGCGCTAAACGCGCTGCTGGAGATTGTCATGCACAAGGCCGAAGCCTTGCTAACCGGCGCTTCGCTTGGCATGCCCGCACCCTGACGCTCCTCCCACACCTTCTTTTCTCGTGCTGTACCCGACACATCCGGTAGAGATGTGACGGGAACCTCGTCCGAAGTTTTTTACACCCAATCGCTGCAAGGAAGCGCCAACCCGCTTCCTATCGGACGAATATGAAACTAAGGAACGGTTTCCATGAATAATCTTAATCCTGTGCTTACCCACCTGCCTGCCACGGCCCTGATCGGGCACGACTCTCCATCAGCCGCCACGGTTCTCACCGGGGTTCCGTCCAAGCCCCTCGACAACCGGCCCGATGCCTCGGCCAACGATCCAAGCCCTGACGAGTTCGACAACCCAGCAGCCCTTAAAAAAGCCTTTGCTGAATACTGCAACTGGAAAGAGCTGGCTGCAAAACTGCTGCCGCTCCTTGAAGAACTGACCGGAGCCTTCCCGGGTGACTTGTCCAGCGCACAGCAAAGCCGCCTTGAGAAACAACTGGCAGCACAGTTGAACAGCCTTTCACTGCCAGTCTGTGAACTCTCCAGCTATTACGAGAAACACAACCTGACCCCAACCAGCGTCGTCAAGCTTCACACCTTCCTCAGCGGCAGCGGCTTGAACGTACCGAAAACCCTGGATGAGTTGCTCGCGCTGTATCAGCGCGCTATCGAACATGTGCACACCCACCCGTTGGGTAATTTCAGCGGGGCGCTGTCATGGCCGACTCCGCTGGCAACGCAGGACAAACAAACCATCATCGACCTGCTCAATGCACCCGGCTCGACAGTGCCCGGACTGCCATTGGCCGACAAACAAAAAGGGGTACTGGGCTATCTGCTGTCAGCCGCGAACCTCTCCAACGATGACTTCAAATACCCCAGCTCAGCGATGGAAACGCTGCTGGGCTCGGCCAAGGCACAAGCATTGGGGCAGGCTATACAAACCCAGTTGGGGGGCATTGCGACAGATACCAGCAGCAATGACTACTTGCTGGCGGCAATCCATCTTGGCCTGGATCCGGAATCCCTGGGTACCCCGGCTCGCAACAGCGTCGCCGGCTTTGACCTGGGGCAGCGACAATACTGGAATAAGCCGGCTGCGCTGGTGATTGACGGCTTGAGCCGCTATCTGGTGGCCGAGGGGCGAGCCACCCCGCAATCGGCCGACCTTGCAGCCCGCATGCTGCTGGCACGGGTCGCACCTGAATACCGGGTCAAGGACATTCCGGCCAACGTGACATACGGCAGTATCCCATGGACACAACTGGCAATCGCGGCGGCCAAGCTGGAGGCCAAATTCCCAGGGCGCGTACTCACGATGAGCTACAGCCAGGTGCTCGCCGCCGCCGAGGCTATCGATGTTGGCGCCCCGCTCACCCACCGTATCCAGCATAAAGCCTTGAGCAATTGGGGAGTCGTCCATGGACTGTTGAGAGCCGGTGACATCGCGCCCACCCAGATTGAAATGCAGGCAGTGCAAAACGCATTCAATGCCCAGCAGAGCGCATTGCAAGCCACGTCCACAGCGCTTGCAACGTCCATCCCCAGCCGTGAAACGATGGCGCTGGAGCTGCTCCGCGCAGAGTTCCCAGGAGTCCCGGACAGCGTTTTCAAGGCAAGAAACATCCTCAAAGCCAGCTTGACCCCAGGACGGCCCACTCGCTTCCCCGGCAACCATTCAATGCTGGATATCGTCATGCAGGGTGACAAGGTCAAGCATGACGACAAAGAACATTGGCTGACTCAAGACAAGCGAATTCCCATTAATGAGTTCTGCGAAAAGTCCGCAAGCGGCAAACTGACGGTGGCAGATACCTTTACCGAGCGTTATAACCAGGCCATAACGGAACTGGAAAAAGGCCACACAGGCCTGACCCAGTACCTCATCTCGAACCTGCCGCCAGAGGACAAGCAGAACTTCGAGTACGGTCAGCTCGAGTTTTTCCATACCAATGAATATAAAATAGGCACCGACTTCGGGACGAAGACCCTGACCAAGCGAGGCCATACGCTGGATGTGAAAACCACCCGCGACGGTCAGGTCAACATTTATCGCATTGATACCAGCGCAGGCACTGTTTCAAAGCACAACTACCTCATCGGAAAATATTCGCCGCCTTACGGCATGCTCGATAGAAGAGACGCCAACAGGCTGTATAGAACCGTCCAGTTCAATCCGTTCGAAGACGAGCACGCTAAGCAGTCCACGGAAAAAGCGACGGTCTCGCAAACACCGCAAGTATTCAATTCCGAACGCACAAACTACATCGCCAAAGTATTCGCCAAGTCCCTCGACCTGCACAACGATGACCTGCTTGAACATGCCAGCGGCACGACCTCCTATGACAAAAGTGCAGCTGCCGACGATGCCATCGGCAATTTTTTCCTCAACCTGATTCCGTTCAGGTCGGCGATTGTCAATTTTATGAAAGGTGACGTTGGCGAAGGTTTGTTCGACCTTGGCCTTGACGTGGTTGGGCTGGTCACGCTGGGCGTCGGCAAGGCCGCCCAGGCGGGCAAGGTCTTGGCCAAGGGCGTGACCAGCCTGAAGGCCGCATCGAAAACCGTGCGATTCCTTGGCGGCGCCGCGCTGGAGGCGCTCAACCCGCTGGGTGGTGTGGGTGACCTGCTCAAGGGCGCCAGCCGCCTGGTGTGGTCCAAGGGAAAGTCAGCGGTTAATTTCCTCCGGGGGGCCAGCGGCAGCTACGATGTACTCAAGGAGGCGGGCAAGCAGCATGCCGTGGTTGCCGTGGGCACCTACAAGCTCCTCGACCATGCCGAGGAAACGGGAGCAGCGTTGCGCAACGGCAACTGGTACGACTATGACGTGGCGAAGGGGCAGCCCTATGGGAAGCCGCTGAAGGATTTCAGACCTAGCGTGGTGGCGGCTGCAGATGAGTTCAAAGTGCTCAACCCGCCCGCACTGCGGGACTATGCGGTGGACATCTCGCCTGACCGGCTGCAGGTGAAAGGCCTCCAATCAAATATTTATAAGGACCACAACGGTAAGGAATTCATAAAAATTGACCACCGGTTTTATCAGTCCAAACTCAAGGATGGTCAACGCGTTATCCAGCACCCCAACGCAGGCCATCCCGACCTTGCCATCAGGGACTTGGGCGGCAGGGGATGGGAGCTTTCGGCAACAGCGAATCGCTTACTCGGTGGTGAGTCCTTGCCTGCCTGGAAGCTCAACGAAAACACCTACATCGTGCCGGTAGACGACATAAATATACAGACAGGCTCTCCGTACCCCTACGTCATCAACTACCAAGGCATGAATTACGCCACCACTTTTGACACCAAGGTGGGTGCCTGGTCAGCGGGGGTGGGCAATACCAAAGGGACAATGCCTGAATATTTCTGGAGAAGCGCGAAGAACAAATGGCAGAGGGGCTCACTGGAAAACTATCAAAATGCCAAAAAGATAGCCGATCACAACTTCAGGTTTATAGAAGCACCCGCGCCGGCCATATTGCAGATGCCCAGGAACATCCGCCCCATCCCCCAAGACATTCACTATTTCTGGGCCGGTGGCGAAATACCGGACAGGTTGACCAAGAATATCGCGGCCAACACCGACAAAATGCCTGGGTTCAAATCCATCGTGCATATCGACGCCGATACCCCGGAGCTATTCCAGGCAATCAAGCTCAAGCTGGCAAAAGACGCCCCCGGTGTCACAGCCATGAACTTGCATGAAGAAGAGTTCTTCCAGCCATTGAAAAATACAGAGCTGTATTCATATTTCCGCAAGGGTCAGGGCAAGAACCTCGCTGCGACTTCCGATGTAGCCCGCTATCCGCTGATGAATAAATACGGAGGCATTTATCTCGACACCGATGACGCGATCAAAGGCGCGGTCGGATCGGCAGGCTTAAATGCGGGCGACTCGGATATTCTGGTCAGTCGACCTGTCGCTCACAAAGTGACTGACTACAAGCCATTTTTTAATACGAGTAACTTCGCCACGCACCCGAATAATCCGGTCATAGCTGAAATGATCACCGAGATGAATCATCGCTTCACCAAAAACAAAGCCTATTTTGAGGCCAATCGACCGACCATCACCAAAAATTCCAAGGGTGGATTCGATTACACCTCGGACTTTCTGGAGTACGAAGGCAAGGTTTTTGAAACCGTAGGCCCGAACATGTTTGACGATGTACTGAAATCCAAACGACCTGACATTTACGATGCGGGTTTTGATGGAATGAGCAAAGAAAAAATGCAGCAAGGCAATCACGGGCTCACGCCAGGAAAACCGTTCAACATTGAGGACGACACCCGCCAGTATTACGCAAGCAAAGGTCTGACAGAGCCCGATGGGCTCAAACAAAGTGTACAGGAGGCCAAGAAGCACTACCGTGCTTACCGTGATCAACTGCAGATCAGCGTCGGTGCCGAACATTCGTGGATCAATTCATAGACTGTCCCGCTCAGCCGGCATCCCGCTCGGACATGAACAACCGATACCAGAAAATCGCCACCTCGCGGGTTTGCGGATCAATGCCGCGATAACGCAGGTGGTCGATCCCGCCCAACACATAACCACAGCGCTCGTACAAGCGACAGGCTCCCAGGTTATTGTTCTGGGTTTCCAGCATCATGCCCGGCAGGTTTTTCTTGCGGGCCCAGAACTGCGCCACATCCAGCAACGCCTTGGCTACACCATGGCGTCGCGCAGGCAACACCACCGCCAGCTCATCGACGTGGGCAAAACCGTTCCAGTTGGTGCTGACCACCACATGACCCACCGCGCGGTCGTCCAGGTAAGCCATGAAGATCGCGCTGTCGGTGGCATCGCGAAAGCTGGCGAACTCTTCCGGGTCAATGCCGTAGCACTTGCGGTACGGCAGGACGCGCTCCACAGGCCACTGATCGACACGCTGGCCCATCTGCGGCACACCATAGGCGCTGACCTCGAAGCTGAAGTCATTGCCCCAAACATAGGGGTCGAAACCTTCATCGGCGACCCGCACACTGAGCCCTGGGTACTTCGGGTTCATTACAGCTTGCATAAACATCCTTAGCCCTTGATGCAATCGACGGTGTAACAACGGCCACTGCCGTCATCTTCGTGTTGCAGCCCATGAACATCCGCGACAAAACCGGGGAAGCTGCTATCGAACGTACGGGCAAACGCCAGGTAGTCGATGATTGAACGGGTTGACTCGGTAAAGCGTTCACCGGGCATGATCAACGGAATACCGGGCGGATAAGGCACCAGCATCACGGCCGCGACACGCCCTGGCAAGGCATCGATAGAGACTGCCTCCACCTCGCCCCTCACCAACTGGTCGTAGGCATCGGCGGGTTTCATCGCGATTTCCGGCAACACCGTATACATGCGCTTGAGATGCTTGGCAGTAGCGTTGCTACGGTAACAGCTGTGCAACTGGTCGCAAAGGTCGCGCAGCCCCATGCCCTGATAACGCGCAGGACCTTGGGCATACACCGATGGCAGACAACTGGCCAGGCTGGCATTGGCGTCATAGCTGCGCTTGAACTCCAGCAATTCGGTGAGCAAGGTGCTCCATTTGCCCTTGGTGATGCCCATGGAAAACAACACAAGGAACGAATACAACCCGGTTTTTTCCACCACCAGGCCGCGCTCCCAGAGAAACTTGCTGACTACCGCAGCGGGAATCCCGCAATCGCTCAGGGCGCCCCCGGCGTTGAGGCCAGGCATCACCAGCGTCACCTTGATCGGGTCGAGTAATACGTAGTCTTCGGCAACGTCGCCAAAACCATGCCACTCATCCTGAGGGTGCAACAGCCAATCCGCGGTGACGACCCGGTCGATACCGGCGACCGAGGGCGGCTGCCAGATGGAAAACCACCAGTCTTCGGAAGCAATATGCTGGCGCAGGTTGGCCAGGGCACGACGAAAACTCAGGGCCTCGTCAAACATTTCCTGTAGCAGCGAGCGCCCGGCCGGGCCTTCCATCATCGCCGAGGCCACGTCCAGCGAGGCGATGATGCTGTATTGGGGCGAGGTCGAGATATGCATCATGAAGGCTTCGTTGAACCGATCACGGTCCAGTTGCCGGGCGCCGCCGTCCTGCACATGGATCATCGATGCCTGGCTGAAGGCGGCCAGCAACTTGTGCGTGCTGTGGGTGGTGAAGACCAAGGGGCTGTCCGGGGTGCGCGAGGTGCCCATGCCATAGCGCCCGGCGAAAAACTCGTGGAAGGCGGCGTAGGCGTACCAGGCTTCATCAAAGTGCAGCACCTCGACACTGTTGCCCAGTTGCTGCTTGATCAATTCGGCGTTGTAGCACAGGCCGTCGTAGGTGGAGTTGGTCACCACCGCCAGCTTCACTTTCGCAAGCCGGCCACGGGTCAGGGGGCTGGCGTCGATCTTGGCGCGAATCGACTCAGGGCTGAATTCGCTCAGGGGAATCGGGCCGATGATTCCCAGTTCGTTGCGCTCAGGGCACAGATACAGCGGGATCGCGCCGGTCATGATGATCGAGTGCAACACCGATTTGTGGCAATTGCGATCCACCAGCACCAGATCGTCGCGGCCGACCATGGAATGCCAGACGATCTTGTTGGCGGTGGACGTGCCGTTGATCACAAAGAACGTATGGTCGGCGCCAAAGTTGCGGGCGGCGCGGGCTTCGGCTTCGGCCAAGGGCCCGGTGTGATCGAGCAGCGAACCCAGTTCGGGAACCGAAACAGACAGGTCCGAACGTAGGGTGTTTTCTCCGAAGAACTGATGAAACGCCTGCCCCACCGGGCTTTTGCGATAGGCCACGCCACCGCCATGGCCGGGGGTGTGCCAGGAGTAATTGGAGTCGGCGGTGTGTTGCACCAGGGCCTTGAAGAACGGCGGCAACAGGGCATCCAGATAGGTGCGTGCAGAGCGGGCGACTTGGCGCGCCAGAAACGGCACGGTGTCTTCAAACAGGTAGAGAATCCCGCGCAGTTGGTTGAGCTCGCTCATGGCATCGGCGGGGGCATTTTCCAGGGTGACTTGCTCGCCCAGGGCAAAGATCGGCAGATTGGGCGCCCTCACCCGCGCCAGGCGGATCAGCTCAACCATGTTTTGCAGCAGATGGGTATTTTCCCCGGCACCTTCAGCGGCGATCAGCATGCACGCCAGACCATGGTGGGTGGAAGCCACCAGACGTGCTTCGGCATAGTCCACCGCTTCAATGATACTGAAGCCCTCTTGTTCCAACTCCCTGGCAATGCCTCGAACCCGGTCGCCGGCAACGGTGTCGGCCTTGATGTCACGGTGCACGATCAGCACGGGGAACTTCAGGTCTTTGTACATGAGCGCTCTTACTCCGGAGGCTTTGCACTCAAGGGTAGAAGCTGGGAGCGAATGTGGCGAATGAAGATTTTGCAGGCGATGAAGATCAACTGTGGGAGGGGGCTTGCCCCCGATGGCGGTGTGCCGGCTGATAAATGCATGGCTGATGCACCACTATCGGGGGCAAGTCTCCTCCCACATTTTTACTGCATTGAGCTGGGTGATTGTTGGGTCAACTGGGTCCACAACGCCGGCGCACCCGCCGACTTGGCAATCGCTTCCAACCGCGCCGCATGCTCGGCCAAATCCTGCTCGCTGGCCCGGATAATCGGCGTAGGCCTGCGATCAGCCGGCAGACGGCGGATTTCCGAAGGGCGATTGCCGGAGCCTTCCGCCGATCCGGCGCCATCAGAGGCATTGCCGGCCAGGGACAGGCTGGTCTGCCCGCCGGTCATGGTCAGGTAGACGTCGGCCAGGATCTCGGAGTCGAGCAAGGCGCCGTGCAGTTCACGGCCAGAGTTATCGACGCCATAACGCTTGCACAGGGCATCGAGGCTGTTGCGTTGGCCCGGGTGACGCTCGCGGGCCATCATCAGGGTATCGAGGATCGTGCAGTGCTGGGAGATGTCCGCACGGTCCATCTGCCCCATCAGGGCAAATTCGTTGTTGATAAAGCCGATGTCGAACGCCGCGTTATGGATGATCAACTGGGCGCCGTTGATAAACTCGAAGAACTCATCGGCCACTTCGGCAAAACGCGGCTTGCCCTTGAGGAATTCGTCGGTGATGCCGTGAACGCCAATCGCGCCTTCGTCACTGTCGCGGTCCGGTTGCAGGTAGACGTGGAAGTGGCGGCCGGTCAGGCGGCGGCCCATCAGTTCGACACAGCCGATTTCGATGATCCGGTGACCATCGGTCACCGGCATGCCGGTGGTTTCGGTATCGAGTACAACAGATCGGATGGCCATCAGGGTTCAGCTCTCAACGGTGTGGTGTGAATCAAAGGGCGCGATGTTAACACGTGAGCTGGTTTCAGCTCTGCTTGTAGCCGCGTACTTCGTCCACCCCACGGTTGGCCAACTGGTCGGCGCGCTCGTTGCCAGGGTGGCCGATGTGCCCACGCACCCATTTCCAGGTGATGTCGTGACGGTTGCATTGCTCGTCGAGCAATTGCCACAGGTCGGCGTTCTTGACCGGCTCCTTGGCCGCAGTCTTCCAGCCGCGTTTTTTCCAGTTGACCATCCACTCGTTGATGCCCTTCATCACATATTGCGAGTCGGTCACCAGCAGGACATTGCAACGACGCTTGAGCTCTTCGAGGCCGCGAATGGCGCCCATCAGTTCCATGCGGTTATTGGTGGTGTTGGCTTCGCCGCCCCACAGTTCCTTCTCCACGCCCTTGCACACCAGCAGGGCACCCCAGCCACCCGGGCCGGGGTTGCCCTTGCAGGCGCCGTCGGTGAAGAGTTCTACGCTATCGGTCATCGGTTGCATCCATCAAGACGGGCTGGCGGTAATGGACCGACAGTATCCCGAGGCCGGGCAGCCCGGCCTGAAATCAATAAAGGGGTTAGGGTTCGCTTTGCTTGCGGTTGACCTTGGCCATCGGCATCGGTACCAGCTTGCCCATGGGTTGGCGCAGTACCTGGCGCACCGGCCGCAGCCCGACCACGATCTTGCGCGCCACCAATAAATAGAAGCCGCCACCCGAGAGTTGCCAGGCCCCCGCCCGGCGTTCCCAACCGGCCAGGCGGCCTTGCCACTTGGCCGTCGCCAGCGGCGGACGATAGCACCCGAAGCGGCGTTTCTCCAGCGCAAAGCCCAGCAGGTTCAGCCAGTCACCTACCCGCGACGGCGAGATGCAGCGCGCCTGGCGCAGGCCGTCATGGGCGAACACACGGCGCAGGCCCCAACTGCTCCAGGGGTTGATGCCGACAATCAGCAAATGGCCACCAGGGCGCACGCTGCTCGCCGCTTCGCGCAGCAAGCCATGGGGCGACAGGCAAAAATCCAGCCCATGCTGCAGCACCACCACATCGGCGGCGTGCTCGCTCAAGGGCCAGGCCTGTTCCTCGCAGACGATTTCCACCCCCGGCAGCGGCGCGCCCAAGCGCACATTGCGTTGCACCTGGGGTGCCGATGGCGGGGTTTCGGCCGACGGCCCGTAATGCACCAGGTAGCCACCAAAGAACCGGCCCAGTTCGTCATCGAGCATGCGTCGTTCTTCATCCAGCAGAAATTGCCCAATCGGCCCGGACAACCATTCGCGGGCCGCACTGATCAGGGCCAGCCACTCAGGATCGGCCTGGGCGAACGCTTTATCGGTCATTGCATTCTCCAACTCGCCTAGACGTTCTAAGATGCACCAATGTGTTCAGCTTGGCGAATCGAAGAATGATACAGATCAGTGCCCTACCCGCCTTCACCGACAACTACATCTGGTTGTTGCAAGACCCCGCCACCCGGCGCTGCGTCGTGGTCGACCCGGGCGATGCCGCGCCAGTGCTGGCCTGGCTCCAGCAGAACGCGGAGTGGACCCTCAGCGACATTCTGGTCACCCACCATCACCATGATCACGTGGGCGGCGTCGAGCAACTGAAACGGCTGACCGGCGCCAAGGTCTACGGCCCGGCCAACGAAAAGATCCCGGCGCGGGACGTGGCGCTGCAGGACAATGACCGTATCAACGTGCTGGGCTGGGACTTCGACGTCTACGCCGTGCCGGGGCATACCCTGGGCCATATCGCCTTTTATCACGAAGGGGTGCTGTTGTGTGGCGATACCTTGTTCGCCGCCGGTTGCGGGCGCCTGTTCGAGGGCACGCCGGAGCAGATGCATGCCTCCCTGGAACGCCTGGCCGCCCTGCCGGCCGATACGCTGGTGTATTGCACCCATGAATACACACAAAGCAATCTCAAGTTTGCCCAGGCCGTGGAACCCCACAACGCCGACATTGCCGAACGAGTAGAGAACGTTGCTCGACTGCGGGCTCGCGGCGAGATGACGCTGCCTTCCAATCTGGCCCTGGAAAAACGTACCAACCCTTTCCTGCGTACCGCTGAAACATCCGTTAAACAAAAAGCGGACGAACGGAATGGCCGCGGCAACCGCTCTGGGGCCGAGGTGTTTGCTAGCTTGAGGGCTTGGAAAGATAAGTTCTAAGAGGACGTATTCTGATACGTAATTTCTGAATGGTTGACCGGAACCGAAGCGCTTTCTAGAATCGCCCGACATTTTTGCCCGGAACTTACTTCCAGCCAATGTCGTCATCTATTCGTAAATCCATTTCTTCAGACGCATTGACCCGCCTGGCTCAAGCCGTGGCGGTGGCTGTCTCCGCGACTCTGGCGGGCTGCCAATCGACCCATTACGCTGCACAATCCACCGTGCAACCCAAACCCAATCTTGCTGCCAAGATCAAGCAAAAACCTATTTGGCTATCAGAGAAGCCTAGCCCCGAAGTGCCCCAGGATGTCTGGGAACGCATGCGTCGGGGCTTTCAATTGCAGGACGGCGTCGGCGTCAACCCGCGCATCGAGCAACAGCGCCTGTGGTTCGCCAGCAACCCGTCCTTCCTCGAGAACGCCGGCGAACGCGGCAGCCTCTACATTCATTACATCGTCGAACGCCTTGAAGAACGCAACATGCCCCTGGAGCTGGCGCTGCTGCCAGTGATTGAAAGTGCCTACAACCCAATGGCCTATTCGCGCAGCGATGCAGTCGGCTTGTGGCAGTTCATTCCCTCCACAGGGCGCTACTTCAACCTGCGCCAGACCCGTGCCTACGACGGCCGTCGCGACATTACCGCCTCCACCACCGCCGCCCTGGACTACCTGACGCGTCTGCATGACATGTTCAACGGCGACTGGCTGCTGGCCCTGGCGGCCTATAACGCCGGTGAGGGCACGGTCAGCCGGGCCATCGAGCGCAACGAAAAGCTCGGCCTGCCCACCGATTACTGGAACCTGCCCCTGCCCCAGGAAACCAAGGACTACGTGCCCAAGTTCCTGGCCCTGTCCCAGGTGGTACTGGCGCCTGAGGCCTACGGTGTCAACCTGAACCCGATTGCCAACACGCCGTACTTCGAAGTGGTTGAAGTCAAGCAGAGCATGGACCTGTCAAGGGTTGCCGCGCTGGCCGAGATCGACGAAGACGAACTGTTCCAGCTCAACCCGGCCTTGAAGCAGCGCACCACCCTGGACGGCCCCCAGCATTTGCTGGTGCCGACGTCCAAGGCCCAGTTGCTGACCAGCACCCTTTCGACGATGAAGCCCGAAGAATTGCTGAGTATGCGTCCGAAAAAGCCGGTGTTCGACGAAGTCGAGACCAAGTCGGTGGCCGGGCGCACCCGCAGCTACAAGGTGCGCAGTGGCGACAACCTCACCTTGATCGCCAAGGCCAACAAGGTCGATGTGCATGACCTGCAACGCTGGAACAAGCTCAACGGCCAGGCCCTCAAGGTCGGCCAGACCCTGGTGATGCAGGACACTCGTAAAGCCGCGGCGAAAAAACCGGTGCAGTACAAGGTCAAGAAAGGCGACTCGCTGTACATGGTCGCCAAGCGCTTCAACGTCGAGATGCAACATCTCAAGCGTTGGAACCCGCGCACCGGCCAGGCCTTGAAGCCTGGGCAGATGCTGGTCGTTTCCGGGCCAAGATAAAGCCTCAAGAACACCGGGAGGCTCATGTGGGAGGGGGCTTGCTCCCGATAGCAGTGGGTCAGTCAGCCTGGTATTGACTGACACACCGCTATCGGGAGGCTCCCTCCCACATTGAGTCTCCAGTGCTCTCAGCAGCCTTTTTCCAACCGGAACAAGCTGTTACTGTACCGATCATAAAGCCCAAGCCGCCTGGATCGGATCTCTGACTTGAAGCGTCCTCTCCTTCTACTAATAAGTCTGGCCTTGAGCTTTGCGGCGAACGCGACGATTACCGAGAGCCACGGTTACGCGCAGTTCGGCTCACTCAAGTACCCGGCCAAATTCACCCATTACGATTGGGTAAATCCTGCAGCGCCCAAAGGCGGAACCCTGCGGATCATGGGATTTGGCACCTTCGATACCCTCAACCCTTATACTTTCAAGGGTACCAGCCCGGTGGCCACCGGCAATTTCCTGCAATACGGCGTCAATGAGCTGAACGAACCCTTGATGGTCGGCACCGGCCAATACGCGCCATCCGGCGACGAGCCCACCTCCAGCTACGGCCTGATTGCCCAGTCAGTGGAATACAGCGAAGACCGCAGCTGGGTGGTCTTCAACTTGCGCCCCGAGGCGCGCTTTCACGATGGCAAGCCGATCACTGCCGATGACGTGGCATTTTCCTATCGCACCCTGCTGACCGAAGGCCACCCCCAATACCGCACCAACCTGCAGGAAGTGGCGCGGGTGGATATCCTCAACCGGCACCGCATCCGCTTTGTATTCAAGCGTGCCGGCAACCCATTGCTGATCCTGCGCCTGGGCGAGCTTCCGGTGCTGCCCATGCACTACTGGAAGAACCGCGATTTCAAGGCCACCACCTTCGAGCCGCCGCTGGGCAGCGGGCCTTATCGCATCACCAAGGTCACCCCTGGCCGGCAACTGGTGTTCGAGCGGGTCAAGGATTACTGGGGCAAGGACCTGCCGGTCAACCGCGGCTTCTATAACTACGACAAAGTCGAAGTGGAGTTCTATCGCGACAGCGACGTGGCCTTTGAAGCCTTCAAGGCCGGCGAATTCGACATCTATATCGAACACCAGGCCAAGAACTGGGCCACGGGCTACAACTTCCCGGCGGTCAATCGCGGTGACGTGATCAAGGCGCAGATTGCCCATCAGATTCCCACCCAGAGCCAGGGGCTGTTCATGAACACCCGGCGTCCCGCGTTCAGCCAGGCCAAGGTGCGCGAAGCCCTGGGGTTGATGTTCGATTTCGAATGGACCAACCGCACCCTGTTCAGCAACGCCTATAAGCGTTCGGTGAGCTATTACCCCAATAGCGAATTCTCGGCCAGCGGCCTGCCGACCGGGCATGAGTGGTTGATGCTTTCCCCTTACCGCGACCAATTGCCAGCCGCCCTCTTCACCCAACCCTTCAACCTGCCGCAAACCGACGGTCGCGGCATCCCCCGCGACACCCTGCGCCGCGCCCTGGCCTTGCTCGGCGACGCCGGCTGGAAGCTGTCGGGACAAGGGCAGCGCCTGCTCAACAAGGACGGGCAACCGTTGCGCCTGGAGATCCTGTTGGTCAACCCGAACCTGGAGCGCATCCTGCAACCTTATGTCGAAAATCTGACCCGCATCGGCATCGACGCCCGCTTGCGCACGGTCGACCGTGCACAGTACAAACAGCGCCTCGATCAATTCGATTTCGACATGATTCTGATGACCCTCAACCAGACCTTAAGCCCCGGTCTTGAACAGTGGCAGTACTTCCACTCCAGCCAGGCCGCGATCAAGGGCAGCAAGAATTACGCGGGTATCGCCAACCCGGTGGTCGATCACCTGCTGGACCAACTGCTGGCGGCGCAGACCCGCGAAGAACAACTGGCCGCCGGCCGTGCCCTGGACCGTGTGCTGCTGTGGCAGCACTACAGCATTCCCAACTGGTACCTCAACTATCATCGCCTGGCGTACCGCAACCGGTTCGCCTTCGTCACCACGCCGCCCTATAGCCTGGGCCTGAGCGCGTGGTGGCTGAAAGCTTCGGAGAAAGCCCAATGATGTCTTTGCGTACTACCCTGCTCGCCAGCCTGTTGCTGTGCACCGCGGCCCAAGCCGCCCCGCAACATGCGCTGACCCTCTACAACGAGCCACCCAAGTACCCCGCCGACTTCAAGCATTTTGACTACGTAAACCCCGACGCCCCCAAGGGCGGCACCTTCCGTGAATCGGCCATGGGCGGTTTCGACAGCCTCAACCTCTACATCAGCAAGGGCGTGCCGGCGGATAACCTGCAGTTGATCTACGACACCCTGGCCGTGCAAAGCCTGGATGAGCCCATTACCGAATACGGCCTGGTGGCCGGCAAGATCGAAAAGGCCCCGGACAACAGCTGGGTGCGTTTCTACCTGCGCCCCGAGGCGCGCTTCCACGATGGCCACCCGATCCGCGCCGAAGACGTGGTATTCACCTTCCAGACCCTGATCAAGGACGGCAACCCGCTGTACCGCAACTACTACGCCGACGTCGATGAAGTGGTGGCCGAAGACCCGCTACGTGTGTTGTTCAAGTTCAAGCGTACCAACAACCGTGAATTGCCGCTGATCCTCGGGCAATTGCCGGTACTGCCCAAGCACTGGTGGGCGACCCGCGATTTTTCCAAGGGCAACCTGGAAATTCCCCTGGGCAGCGGGCCGTACCAGGTGGCAGAGGTCAAGCCCGGACGCATGATCCGCTACGAGCGGGTCAAGGACTACTGGGCCAAGGACCTGCCGGTGACCAAGGGCTTCTACAATTTCGATACCCGCATTACCGACTACTACCGCGACAGTACCGTGTCCCTGGAGGCCTTGAAGGCCGGGCAGTTCGACTACTGGCTGGAGTTCAGCGCGAAGAACTGGGCCAATGCCTACAATATTCCGGCAGTGACCCAGGGCCGCTTGATCAAGGAAGAAATCCCCAACGGCAATCCCACCGGGATGCAGGGCTTCGTGTTCAACACACGCAAGCCGATGTTCCAGGATGTAAGGGTGCGCAAGGCCATCAGCCTGTTGCTGGATTTCGAATGGAGCAACAAGCAGCTGTTCAATGGCGCCTACACCCGCACGCGCAGCTACTTTGAAAATTCGGAAATGGCCGCCACCGGTTTACCCGGCCCGGATGAGCTGGCGATCCTTGAACCCTTGCGCGACAAGATCCCTGCCGAAGTCTTCACCCAGGCTTTCGAGCCGTCCAGAACCGACGGCAGCGGCATGATCCGCACCCAGCAGCGCGAGGCTTACCAACTGCTGCAAGAGGCCGGCTGGAAGATCGTCGATGACAAGATGGTCGACACCACCGGCAAGCCGGTGACCATCGAGTTCCTGCTGGCCCAGACCGAGTTCGAACGCATCCTGCTGCCGTTCAAGCGCAACCTGGCGGACCTGGGCATCGATCTGGTGATTCGTCGGGTGGATGTCTCGCAGTTCATTAACCGTCTGCGCTCGCGGGACTTCGACATGCTGGTGGGCAGCTTTCCGCAATCCACTTCGCCGGGTAACGAACAGCGCGAATTCTGGAAATCCTCCAGCGCCGACAAGCCCGGCAGTCGCAACTACATGGGCCTCAAGGACCCCGCCGTCGACCAGTTGGTGGAAGAGCTGATCGACGCCGGTTCGCGCCAAAGCCTGATAGCCCACGCCAGGGCGCTGGATCGCGTACTCCAGTTTGGTTACTACGTAATTCCCAACTGGCACATCAAGACCTTCCGCGTGGCGTACTGGGACCATTTGGGCCATCCGAAGGTCTCACCACGCTACGACGTGGGCACGGCCACCTGGTGGGCCAAACCCGACGTCAAACCGGCGGTCTCCCTGGACACCACGCAAAACGCCGATACGGCGAGCGGAGGCAATTGAATGCTGGCCTATATTGTTCGCCGCCTGTTGCTGATCATCCCCACGCTGTTCGGGATCTTGCTGATCAACTTCGTCATTATCCAGGCGGCCCCCGGGGGCCCAGTGGAGCAGATGATCGCCAAGCTCGAAGGTTTTGACGGCGCCACCAGCCGCATCGCCGGCGGCGGTGCCGAAGTCGCGGTGGCCGGTTCCAGCTACCGTGGTGCCCAGGGCCTGGACCCGGCGCTGATCCAGGAAATCGAAAAGATGTACGGCTTCGACAAATCGGCGCCGGAACGTTTGTGGATCATGGTCAAGAACTACGCCCAGCTGGATTTCGGCGACAGCTTCTTCCGTGACGCCAAGGTCATCGACCTGATCAAGGAAAAGATGCCGGTGTCCATCTCCCTCGGGCTATGGAGCACCCTGATCATGTACCTGGTGTCGATCCCCCTGGGGATCGCCAAGGCTACACGCCACGGTAGCCACTTCGATGTGTGGACCAGCTCGGCGATCATCGTCGGCTATGCGATCCCGGCGTTCCTGTTTGCAATCCTGCTGATCGTAGTGTTTGCCGGAGGCAGCTACCTGGACTGGTTCCCGTTGCGCGGCCTGACCTCCAACAACTTCGATGAGTTGAGTTGGAGCGGCAAGATCCTCGATTACTTCTGGCACCTGGCGCTGCCTGTCACCGCGCTGGTGATCGGCAACTTCGCAACCATGACCCTGCTGACCAAAAACAGCTTTCTTGACGAGATCAACAAGCAATACGTGGTCACCGCCAAGGCCAAGGGGTTGACCAACCACCGCGTGCTCTATGGCCACGTGTTCCGCAACGCCATGCTGCTGGTAATCGCCGGTTTCCCTTCGGCCTTCATCGGCATCTTCTTTACCGGCTCGTTGCTGGTGGAAGTGATCTTCTCCCTCGACGGCCTGGGCCTGATGAGCTTTGAAGCGGCGATCAACCGCGATTATCCGGTGGTGTTCGGCACGCTGTTTATCTTCACCCTGCTGGGGCTGGTCGTGAAACTGATCGGTGACCTCACCTATACCCTGGTCGATCCGCGTATCGACTTCGCCAGCCGGGAGCATTGAGATGAACCTGTCCCCCCTCAATCGCCGCCGGTTCGAGCGGTTCAAGGCCAACAAGCGTGGCTGGTGGTCGCTGTGGCTGTTCCTGGTCCTGTTCGTACTGAGCCTGGGCGCCGAGTTGATCGCCAACGATAAGCCCCTGGCCGTACACTTCGATGGCGGCTGGTACTTCCCGGCGCTCAAGCGCTACCCGGAGACCACCTTCGGCGGCGAGTTCCCCCTGGAAGCCAACTACAAGAGCCCGTACATCCAGGAGTTACTCAAGGCCAAGGACGCCTGGACGCTCTGGGCGCCAATCCCGTTCAGCTACCAAAGCATCAACTACGACCTGAAGGTCCCCGCCCCCGCGCCCCCCTCGAGCACCAACCTGCTGGGCACCGATGATCAGGGCCGTGATGTGCTGGCGCGAGTAATCTATGGTTTTCGCGTATCGGTGCTGTTTGCCCTGACCCTGACCGTGCTCAGTTCGATCATCGGCGTGATTGCCGGTGCCTTGCAGGGCTTCTACGGCGGCTGGGTCGACCTGGCCGGCCAGCGCTTTCTGGAGATCTGGTCGGGGCTGCCGGTGCTCTACCTGCTGATAATCCTCGCCAGCTTCGTGCAGCCCAACTTCTGGTGGCTGCTGGGGATCATGCTGTTGTTTTCGTGGATGAGCCTGGTGGACGTGGTGCGTGCCGAGTTCCTGCGTGGGCGCAACCTCGAATACGTGCGTGCGGCACGGGCGTTGGGCATGCAGAACGGCGCGATCATGTTCCGTCATATCCTGCCCAATGCGATGGTCTCGACCATGACCTTCCTGCCGTTCATCCTCACCGGCGCCATCGGCACCCTCACCGCCCTGGACTTCCTTGGCTTTGGCCTGCCGGCCGGTTCGCCATCACTGGGTGAGCTGGTGGCCCAGGGCAAATCCAACCTGCAGGCGCCGTGGCTGGGCATGAGTGCCTTCGCGGTACTGGCGATCATGTTGAGTTTGCTGGTGTTTATCGGCGAGTCCGCTCGCGATGCGTTCGACCCGAGGAAATGAGATGACTCAGGACAATCTGATCGAAATCCGCGACCTGAGTGTCGAGTTCGTCACGGGTGAGCAACACCATCGCGTGGTCAATCACGTCAGCTTCGACATCAAGCGTGGCGAAACCCTGGCGTTGGTAGGTGAAAGCGGTTCCGGCAAATCGGTGACGGCCCATTCGATCCTGCGCCTGCTGCCCTACCCGTTGGCAAGGCACCCGTCCGGCACCATCGAATATGCCGGGCAAGACCTGCTGACCCTGAAAGAAAAAACCCTGCGGCATATTCGCGGCAACCGTATCGCAATGATCTTCCAGGAGCCGATGACCTCGTTGAATCCGTTGCATTGCATCGAGAAACAGATCAACGAAGTGCTCGGCTTGCACAAGGGCCTCACCGGTAAGGTCGCCACCCTGCGCACCCTGGAGTTGCTGGAACTGGTGGGCATCCCCGAGCCGCACAAGCGCCTAAAGGCCCTGCCCCACGAATTGTCCGGCGGCCAGCGCCAGCGGGTGATGATCGCCATGGCCCTGGCCAACGAGCCGGAACTGCTGATTGCCGATGAGCCGACCACGGCCCTCGACGTCACTGTGCAGTTGAAGATCCTCGAACTACTAAAGGAGTTGCAGGCCCGGCTGGGCATGGCGCTGCTGCTGATCAGCCACGACCTCAACCTGGTGCGACGCATCGCCCACCGCGTGTGCGTGATGCAACAGGGCTGCATCGTCGAGCAGGCCGATTGCGAGACGCTGTTCCAGTCACCCCAGCATCCCTACACCCAGGAGTTGCTGGCGGCGGAGCCCAGCGGTGGGCCGGCCAACAACGCGGTAGGGCCAGCGTTGTTGGAAGTCGACAACCTGAAAGTCTGGTTTCCGATCAAGAAAGGTTTCTTGCGCAACACCGTCGACTACGTCAAGGCCGTGGACGGGATCAACTTCAGCCTGCCCCAGGGGCAGACCCTGGGCATTGTGGGTGAAAGCGGCTCGGGCAAGTCCACCCTGGGACTGGCCATCTTGCGCTTGATCGGCAGCCAAGGCGGGATTCGCTTCGAAGGCCAGCAACTGGACAAGCTCAGCCAGCAACAGGTGCGCCCATTGCGCCGGGAAATGCAGGTGGTGTTCCAGGATCCGTTCGGCAGCCTGAGCCCACGTATGTGCGTCAGCGAGATCGTCGGCGAGGGCCTGCGCATCCACAAGATGGGCACACCTGCCGAGCAGGAAGCAGCGATCATCGCGGCGCTCAAGGAGGTGGGCCTGGATCCCGAATCCCGCCATCGTTACCCCCATGAATTCTCCGGCGGCCAACGCCAGCGCATCGCCATCGCCCGCGCCCTGGTGCTCAAGCCGCGCCTGATCCTGCTGGACGAACCCACCTCGGCCCTGGACCGCACGGTACAACGCCAGGTGGTGGAATTGCTGCGCGGCCTGCAGGCCAAGTACAACCTGACCTACCTGTTTATCAGCCATGACCTGGCGGTGGTGAACGCGCTGAGTCACCAGTTGATGGTGGTCAAGCAAGGCCAGGTGGTGGAGCAAGGTGATGCGCGAGATATTTTTGCTGCCCCGCAGCACGCCTACACGCGGCAGTTGCTCAAGGCGGCCTTCCTCGTGCCTGCCTGACGGAACACGGGGCGAAATATGGCAATGGCTTGCTCTCTTATTTGGGAGGGGGCTTGCCCCCGTCAGTTGGATACTCAGCGGCTGCCAGGCCGCCCCACGCCGCGATGGCGGGCAGCCCTGGCTGATACAAGCCACGGCCTTACCGGAAGCCCCCGCTACTGGGACGCCGACCGCCCATGTGAACATCCGGGTTTACCCTCAACCCGGAACCGCATTCATGGAAGACTTTCGCACCCTCGCCCTGACCTGGGACGCCTTGCCCAGCGATACCGCCTTGCCGGTCACGCTCAAACCTTCGACGAACTTTGTGAGTGAACGCCAGGCCCTGCGCATGGAGGGTGACCGCAGCCTGATCGAACAATTGACCGGCGTGCTTGCCATTGCGGCGAGCCAGGCCCTGGCGCCACCTTCGCAGCCGGTGACGATTGCCGCTGGCTCCTTACTGGGCCAATGGAGCGCAGCCTTCGGCAAAGCCATCAACGGCAAGGCATTCAGGGCCTGGGTCGATGCCCTGGAAGGCTTTGATCACGAGAGCCTGCGGGTCCACAACAGCACCCTGAGTGCCACCGTGGGCGGCCAGCACAGAGTCTTCAAGCTGGCCGACGCGTCCGGCTGGTGGATGCACGCCAACCCGATTATTTTCATCAGCCAACTGATCGACCCGATTGAACTGGGCATGCCCCCTATCGACCCACAGCCGCAAGCGCAAGCCCTGACGCTGCCGTTGAACATGGCGCTGGCCTTCCATGGTTTACCGATGCCGGCCAACCATTTACAGGCCGGGACGATTGTCGAAGAGCTGGAAGCCTTGGGTGGTTTTCCTGGGTTTGACGACAACGGGCGCAGCAAGTCGGTGATCTACGCTGAATTAACCGAGCAGGCCCGGGACCGCCAACAACTGGCCGATGCCCTGGAGCGGCTTGCTCAGGACAGCGAAGCTTTTTCGGCCCTGGATATTTACCGCACCCGCCTGCAATTGAAGTCCGATTCGCGACTGGCCAGGACCTTGAAGGATGCAGCGGGCCTGCTGCAGGCGATCATGGACGAAAACGACCTGAGCGCGACCACGGGCACATTGGCTTGCGTGTACTTCGACTGCCAGCGCCAACAGCTGGCAGTACCCACAGCCGGCGATGAGCAGGCGTTGAGCTTTCTCGTCCCGGCCAATCGCGATGAGCGCTGGAACAAACTGCTGTCATTCGGCAACCAGTTGGGCATTGATCTTTACCCGGACCACAGCCTCAGCGTCGCCGCGGCCTTGCAGGCATACGCCTTCGAACGGCCCTGGAGCGCGTCGGCCATCAATGCCCTGGTCGGGCGCTTGCGCCAGATGCCCGCCCCGACAATACCGGTGGTGCTCAATGCCAGACGTTCCTTTGCTGAGCTGTATCGTTACCAGCAGTATGTCGGCCTGTTGAACGATCGCCATATGTTGCGCACCGCGTTGGCCAAGGTCATCGACGCGGGTGCACTGCAAGGGGCCGACGGCCTTGAGATGCCCTTCAGCGGTGACCCGGATGCGCTCCAGGCCACCGTGAAAAAAGCCCATGGGCAATTGCGCGTGCTGACCGACGACCCTGCCTTCCTGGCCCTGCGTCTTCGCGAACGCATTGATCCCTCCAGCCCTGTGGTACTGAGCGCCGCCGGCAGCCTCGGCGCATCCGACCTGGACGGCAACTGGGCATCCCTGACCGATGCCGTACAGGAACAACCCAGGCTGGCGGCGCTGGTAAGCCAACTGCGGGACGTGGCCGCCAAGGCCGGTGGCTACCTGCGCACCGACACCACCGTCACCCTCGCCCAGGCGTTGAAACTGTATCAATTGAGTCCGCCCCGCACACTGGAAGAAGCCCGCGTCATCCTGCAGCGCCTGGAAGTCAGCCAGCCTCTGGCAGCCAGCGATCGTGCTTGGTGGCGGGCGTTGAAACCGTCGACCGGCTGGCAGCCGACGGCGTGGCAATTGTCGACGCTGGAACGCCAGCAGGTCTTGGACATCAGCCAGGCATTCATGGCGAACAGGGACGGCGCGCTGTTTGAAGCGTTGGGGGAAGCCGGCCTGGCCGGAAAATCGGTGGCCGACGTGCGCGCCGAAGCGGACTTTCTCCTGGTCCGTTTGCTGGCGTCCCCCCTGGCCCAGCAACTGGGCGAGAATCTCTCGAACACCTTGCACTGGCATGGTGGCCATGCGAGTGAGCGCACCGAAAGCGGCAGTCGCAACGCGCTGATCCTGGCGGCATTGATCTTGAGCCTGGATCCCGAGCCGCACCTGCACCCCACCCGCATCAGCTACATCGACTGGCACGATGACTACTACTGGGGTGAGTCCGTGTCTTTCGTCCGCCACCAGATCGAAGTCAGCCTGCAAGGGCTCAGCGCACCGGTAGCAGCCCTCGCCGCCCATCTGCTGCTCTGCGCAAAAAGCCCGCACTTGCTGGTTCGCGACATTCCCGAATCCACACCTTGCCTGAGTTCCCAGGCCTGGGTGCTGTTCCGCCAGTACGTGAGTTATATGGAAAAAGTCGTGACAGGGTCGTCCCGTCAGTTGAGCTACCCGCAGATCATGACCCTGGCCTACCTGAACCCGGAAGGTGGCTGGAAAAGCTTCCTGGCCAGCACCGAAGCGGTCGGCCCGATCCTGGACTGGGCCGAGGCCAACGGCGTGCTGCCTGCCCAGTCACGCAGCGGTGCGCAAGCGTTGAACAGCGCAAGCCAGGCGCTCAACTTCCAACGTGCACGCCTGGCCTCAACGCTGCGGGCGTTTGCCCAGCCCATCGTCACTTTGCGCCAGACCGCCCTGGAGGATCTGCGCAAGGTCTACCCTGACAATGCGTTGCTTGAGACGCGCGTGTTGATGTGGCTGCCGCAAGACTCGCCATTTTCCGAAGAAGGGCGCTTTGAGGATGTGCATACCGGGCCTAAGTATTCCTTCGTCGACCTGCACATGGCCGGCGCCCTGGACACCACCTCTCGCCGTTGGCATTCCTCAAACCCGGCGATCAAATACCGGGAAATGGCCAAGCACTTTCATCTGCTGGGGCGGATCAATACAGTATTTGCCATCGCCTTTGACCTGAAGCTCCAGCAGTTGAAGGCTGCTTATGGAGAATCCATTCGTTATTGGCTGTCGCACCTGACTTTGCCGCGGCGTGAAGCCCTGGAGTATGGCAACGTGCAGTTTTTCAGCGTGAGCCGGCGGGGGCCGCAGGGCTCCACAGAGGTGGGTCGATTCGGTGTGCTGGTGTATGTCGCGTATTTCACTGACCGGCACTTCTATGAATTCTTCCCCAGGCAGGTGCTGATTCGCCCACGACGCGATCTGGATTACTCCCAGGTCATACAAGCTGTCGACAATGCCACCCACCCAGCTTGGATGCGCTTCGACTGGCAAGCGTATGCACGCGGAACCCCACCGGCCAAGGTAGCGCTGACGCTAGTCGATACCGGCCTGGTACTCAACAAGCTCGACCATGATCTGCCCACGGCGGACACCATTCCCGCACCGGACAGCCTGGAGCGGCGCGTTCCTCGCACCTTGGACTCGCCGCGCAGCTATGCGCTGACGCAGGTGATTGTCGAACAGCACCTGCTGCACGACAGCCTGGCCTTGCGTCAACAAGCCAGGTTGCCGATCAGCCTGCAGGCCGCCGCGAGCGGCAGCGACCCCTGGGCCGACTACCTGCGCGGCCTGGCACTTGTACATCGTTGAGGCTTGAACAAACCCGGGTTTTGTATAAGGCTGCTTGCTCGATTGATTGCCACCCGGGAGCGCCTGCCCATGACCGCCGCTACAGCACCGCTTTTCTGGCGTGACGAACGCTTGCCGTTCATTGAGGCGCGGACCATCGCCGACGGGCGCAAGGTCACTTACACCCGGCATGCCCACGAGCATTTTTCCATTGGCGCGATCACCACCGGGCGCAGTTATTACCACTACGGCGCCCAGACCTTCGAGATCAGCGCCGGCACGGTGGTGCTGATGAACCCAGGCGATGTGCATGCGTGCAACCCTATCCATGACCAACCCTGGTCCTATCACATGCTGTACCTCGACACGCCGTGGCTGACCGACCTGCAATACCAGCTGGGTTTCAGCACCGAGCAGGGTTACCGGCCTTTCGATACGCCCCATACCCGTGACACGCGGCTGTACCTCGGCTTGTTGGATCTGTACCGGATACTCCTGGATGAACAGGCCGAAATGCTGCAAAAACAGAGCGCGCTGGTGAGCTATTTCACCGAGGTGCAACAGCGCCTGAATCCGTCGCTGACCCCAGTGCGTGAGGTCAACCACAAGCTGGAACGTGCCGCCGAGTACATCCGCGCCCACTGTACCCTGGCGTTGAGACTCGAAGACATTTGCCAGGCGGCCGAGCTGTCGCCGTCCTATCTGATCCGCGCATTCAAGCAGTATTACGGGTTGACGCCCCACGCGTTCATGGTCAACCGACGCATCCAGTTTGCCCGCAGCCAATTGCGCAATGGTGCACTGATTGCCGATGTCGCCCTGGCCGCAGGCTTTGCCGACCAGGCGCATTTCCAGCGCACCTTCAAACAGCACTTTGCCGCCACGCCGGGGCAGTACCGCGAAAACCTCAAGCCATCAGCAAATAACCCACACTGGCCACCAGCAACGCGGCCATTGAGCGGTTGAACAGGCGCACGCCCCGGGGGTGGCTCAAGTAGCGGCGCAAAAATGTCCCGGCATACGCCCAGCACGCCACCGACAGGTAGCAGATCACCAGGTACAGCGCCGCAAACAACCACACCTGCCCAGCGTCGCCATCAGCCGCAAACAACCCCATGCCTGCCACACAGGCCAGCCAGGCCTTCGGATTAAGCCACTGCATGATTGCGCCGTACAACATCGACGGCGCGGTTGCCGTACCGTCGGCGTCCAGGCGACCATCGTCCACCGCCAGCTTCCAGGCCATGTACAGCAGGAAGGCGACCCCACCCCACTGGATCAGTTGGGTCAGGATCGGCCAGCGCGCCAGCACTTCATGCAGGCCCAGGCCGATCAGCACCAGCAACAAGGTGAAGCCGACGGCGGCGCCGAACACATGCTTCTGGCTGGCGGCAAAACCGAAGCGCGCGCCGCTGCTCAGGGCGACGACATTGACCGGCCCGGGGGTGATGGAAGTGGCCAGGGCAAAGGCGGCCATGGAAATGATCAAGCTCATTGCAGTTCCTTCTTGTGATGCCAAACGAGGTTGAGATCACGGTAACGCGCGCAACGATCAAGGTATTGAACAAAATGCCCCTTTGCCCTGCTCCATACCCACTGCTGGAATTGGCATTCAGCGCTGGGCAGGAATACGAATATCACCGTCTCGGCACTGGCTTTTCACACTGCGCGGGCAACCGGCAAACGCCAGGTCCTTGGTCAGACACACACGCACCTCCGAGAGCACCTTGCCCTTGCAGATCACCGCCAGCCCGTGGTTGCCCATGCGTGGGTTGCTCTCGCGAAACAGCGCTTCGATCTCCTGTGCCGGCAGCGATGGCGGTGTATTGAACGGCTGCAGCTGTTGCGGGATGACCACCACGCCAAGCGCCGTGTCGGTCCTTTGCAGATACTCCAGCGGCTCAAGCCCGCTGCAGGTGCCATGCTTGGCCCACTCATGCTTGAGCAACGCACGGGTCGGAAACAGCGTCGCGCCCTTGTCCATCTCCTCGTCGCTCAGGCGCGACTGCGGCGCACACGAGGCCGGCCAACCACCTCGTGCGTATTGCGGCCACAAGCCGTGCAGCACAAAGCCATAGCCTTTGCCCGAGCATTGTTCATTGCTTGGGTGCGTCAAGCAAAACGTCGGTGACCATGACAGTGACAGCACATAAAAATCAAACTCCCCCGCCCGCCCTTGGTTGCGCGAAGCCGCCGTTGCACCTGTAGCGATCAGCAGCCACAACACCATCCAGTATTTCATCCCGGTATTCCTTTGAAAAAAATGAAGCCTCACGCTATTGCAACGGCTAGGGATGCTGGGAGTAACGCTGTAGCACCTTGTCCAGGATGATATCGGTCTTCAACGCCTCGATCGCCAGCGACGGATGCTCGGCCTCCCCGCGAATATGGGCGTTCATGTTCAGTAGGTGGTGCCACTGGATATGGGCATGACATGGCACTTCCAATACTTCGGTGGTCTCGCCTTCAAGGCGCAGTGGCTGGTCCTCGAACACTGAGAACTGGATGCGCCCCAGGCTACCGATCAACTCGACACGATCCTCACGGCGGTCCGCCACGAAGTTCCAGCAACCCATGCCCAACGCACCGCTGGCAAAGGTCCAGCAGGCGGTTACCGCATCTTCTGCTGCATAGCGTCCGGCCTGTCGCGCGGTATAGCCCGAGACCTCGACAATATCGCCAGCCAGGTACTGGAAAAGATCGAAGCCGTGGCTGGCCAGGTCAGCGAAATAGCCGCCACCGGCAATCGCCGGATCAGTGCGCCAATTGGCGGCGTTGCTGTCAGCCGCAGCAGCCGGCTTGCACAGGGTCCAGGTCAGGTGGCGCAATGCACCGATACGACCTTCCTGCAACCAGGTACGCACTTGCTGGAAGCGGGGCAACGAGCGCCGATAATAGGAAACAAACAGATGCAGCCCGGCGCGTTCGAAGGTGCGCTGCATCAACGCACTCTGTTCGGCATTCAGCGACATGGGTTTTTCGACGCAACAATGCTTGCCGGCCGCCGCCACCATCAAGCTGTATTCAAGGTGGCTGTCGGGCGGCGTGGCGATGTATACCGCATCCACTTCGGGGTCATCGATCAGTGCCTGGGCGTCGGTATAGAAACGGGCAATACCATGTCGCGCCGCATAATCGCGCACTGCATCCAGACGCCGCCCCATCACCGCCACCAGTGCCGAACCTGGCGCTTTATAGAAAGCCGGTCCACTCTTCAACTCAGTGACATTGCCACAGCCGATCATGCCCCAGCGTATGGTCTTCATTGAATGTCCTCGCTCGTATTCGTCAAACCGGCAGTATCCACATACAGGCCCCGGCACGCCATAACCACTTAGCATGACAATTGCATTACACTTTTATGACATTGATTGCGTTGCGGGAGGTACAGGCATTGAAAATACGTGCAACGGTCATTTGCGCACATGAGGAGCATATTCTCTTCGTGCGCAAGGCCCGGTCCAAATGGGCGTTGCCAGGCGGCAAGGTCGAGCCCGACGAGCGCCCGGTCGGCGCGGCGGAACGCGAGTTGGAAGAAGAAACCGGATTAAACGTGGACGGCTTGCTGTATTTACAGGAACTCAAGACCCGCGACACCCTGCACCATGTGTTCGAAGCCTCGGTGGTGAATATCGACCAGGCACGACCCTGCAATGAGATCGTGGACTGCCAGTGGTACGCCTATGGGGCACTGGACGAGCTGGATACCACCGATACCACCCGCCACATCGTCAAATCCTTCCTGCGTCGTCTCTGACGCCAGATGAAATATTCTGAAATTCGTTCCCCAGGTCAAATTGCAGGCAAAAAAAATCCCAAGTAGCTGATGGAAACTTGGGATTTAAAAATGCATAAACCGTGGGAGGTGAACGCCCGACTATAGTAGCGACTGTAAAAACCTGTAACAACAATATTTTAATCCTTTCGTCGGATTACATATTGCGTAAGTCATTCAATAACCACATGTTTTTTAAGGTAAGGAACAATACGAGTGCCACTTTTTGGTGCAAGTAGCGCAGATATTCCTGAAACAATCCCGCTTATAAAAAAGGGTTATTAATCAATCTGACGGCGCCCGCTTGAATAACTGCTCGCTCAGTTGCGCGCACGTTCGACGAAGCTCGTCGTTACGCGAAGAGGTCCCACCCGCGACCCGTTCCAGATGACGACACAGCGCAAGGCGTTCGGCGGCCTCTTCACGCTGGCGGTCTGCCTTGGCGTTGATTTGAACGAAATAGAACCCCAATAGCACCGCGACGCACAGCACGCCAACCGCGAGATAACGCAGGCTGTTGGACGCTGGCGGCTGCGGCGCATCCATGGTCTACCGCGCCCTGCCCTTTTCATAACGAACGTCGTCGCCCTCGACACGGCCCACAACGGACCAGCCCAGGCGCTGGTAGAAGCCATTGGCGCGGATGTCATCGCGCCCGTCGGTGACCAGGTACAGCTTGTCGTGGTGTTCAAACAATGCCGCCTCGGCCAACGCCATCAGCTGGCGCCCCAGCCCAAGGTTTTCATAGGTGGGCAACACGAACATCGCGAACACTTCGCCTTCGGCCAGGTCAACCATGGAAAACCCGGCCGCCTGGCCATCCACTTCCGCGATCCAGGCGCAGGGGGCCGCACTCAGGGTATCGACCAGTACCTGTGGGGTAATGCCAAGGTCGGCCATCTGCTCAAGGCTCAGATGGTTTTGCACCACCGAAGTGCGGATAGCACAAAGCGTGTCAACGTCATCGGCTGTTGCCGCTCGGATAAGCACTTGCATACAGGCCTCCATGAAGAAGTGCGTGATTGTATGCAAATACCTACATTGAGTTTGTCGTGGATTTGTAAGCGCCAGTGCGTGGCACGCAGTTATTTACGCGCCACCTTATACCGCAAACAATCCTGATAAAAGCTCTTGCGAATCGCCTCCGGCTTAAGCCGTGAACGACTGTCATAGGTCTGTTCGGTAATGCCCATGGCCATCATGCGCATCCACGATTTGTTGAACTTGATGCTTTGGATCTTCTGCCGAGCGGCGTACAGCGACACCCCGGAGAGCTTGAGTTCCTGGGCCCTGGCGGCAGTGCCCGCGCCCCAGCTGCACATGTACTTGTCGCCCTCGCGCAATTCCCGGGCCTGCACGGCAGCCACGCCGCCGGCCAGGGAGCAGGCAATCAGCATCATTCCCACAGTGCGCATTTGCATCCTCGCCTAACCACCTGAAAATAAAAGCGATTTTGGCGAGGATTTAGTTACAAAGGGGCCACTAATTTGCCTTACTGTACGAACTTCAGGCAGCCGTCGCAGGCATGGCCCACGTCAGGGCTTGAGTTCGAACAACGCCGGCATCGGCGGCCACTCCGAAGGCACTTTGCGGAAGTGGCTGAACCCGGCCTCTTGCGCCATCTGGCGGGCGCGCTTCTCGCCCATGAACGCTCCCAGGCCTGCCCCGCCATGGGACAGCGAGCAGGTCATGCAATAGAGGGTGCTCTGCGGGTACATCACCCGGCCAAACAGGTTCATGTTCTCGTGCAGCTCTTCGGACAGGTTGAGTTCGACCATCAGGTAGGTGCCGTCTGCGGCCGTGGCTGCGCGCAGGTCCTTGAGCATTTGCTGGGGGTCGGTGGCGTCGTGGATCACCACGAAGGTGGTCACGAAGTCGAATTGCTGGCCGCGCAGCGCATCGGAATCGTTCACCTCGAACTGCACCCGGTCGCCCACGCCGGCCGCCTCGGCGTTGGCCCGCGCCAACTCGATAGAGGGCAAGTGGAAGTCGCAGCCGACAATCCGCGCCTCGGGGTAGGCCTTGGCCATGGTGATCGCCGCCAGGCCGGCGCCGCAGCCGAAGTCGAGCACACTGCCGCCAGTCTTGAGTTTCTCTTCCACGCCGTCCAGGGAGGGGATCCAGTGCTGCACCAGGTAGTGCTTGTACCAGGGCATGGTCATGCGCTCCATGCCTTTCCAGGTCTCCAGCGGGAACGCCTCTTCGGCGCAGCCGCCGCCATTACGGAACGCTTCGATGACCTTGGGCGCCATGCTCACGAACGGCACGCTCAACTGAATGATGCCGCCGGCGAAATACGGCGAGTCTTCATCGGCGAGCACCGGCACGAACTCCGCAGGCATCTGGTAACGGCGGGTGGGCGCGTCGTAGGTCACATAGCTGCCGGTGACCATGCTGCCCAGCCATTCACGCAGGTAGCGGGCGTTGTAGCCGGTCTTCTGCGCCAGCTCCTCCAGGGTCACCGCCTCGCCGTCGGCCAGGGCCTTGAACAAGCCGAGCTGGTCGCCGATATAGAGCATGGCGCCGCGCAGGGTGTTGCCGTAGTCCTCCATGATGCGCGCCGAAAACTGTTGAACCTTGGCTTTATCAACTGCCATAACGTTTGACATGTGTCGCTCCTTGATAAGTCTGTGGGGTGATCAATGCTTAGCGGGCCGCCAGTTTGGACAGCACGTTGTCGACGATACGGTCGGACATGCCCAGGTGGGTCCTGGGCTCGAACAGCCGAGCCAGTGCGCCGGTGTCCATGGCGGCAACCACCCGCGCATCAGCCTCGATCGCGGTGCGGATCGACACGTGATTGCGCTGGCTCGCCTGGGACACTTCAAAGATGATTTCGTAGGCGCTGCTCTTGCCCAGCTTGCGCGCCATTTCGAACACCACGGCTTCGGTGCAGATGGCATCGCCGTAGGCGTGGGCGGTGCACTCCATCTTCTGCACGTTCACAGTGAGCCCCTCGATGGTGTCGGTGAGGATCGACAGCGCCATCAGCGCATAGTGGGAAACATCCGCGACCGCGCACCACTCCAGGCGGGTGCCGCGGTAATCGCGCTCGTGTTCGAGGATCATCGCGTCCAGCGCGAGCATGACCTGGGCCTTGGCCAGCCGCGCCAGCACCACCACCTGCTCGCAGCCTTCCGGGTTGCGTTTGTGCGGCATGGTGCTGCTGCCGATCTGCTGATCGCTCCAGCCCACTTCCACTTCAGCGATTTCCCAGCGATTGAGCGTACGGATTTCATCGGCTACCCGAGCCAACGAGGCCGTGACCATGGCCAGGGTGCTGACGAACTCCGCGACCCGGTCACGGGACACGTGCCAGCCGGTCAAGGGCACCTGCAATGACAAGCGCTCGGCAAAACGCTCCAGCATCGGTATCGCCTCCGGACCGAACGCGGCCATGGTGCCGACCCCGCCGAACAGTTGCACCACCAGCACGCGCTGGCGTGCCTCGGCCAGGCGCTGGCGATGGCGCAGCAGCTCGTCGATCCAGCCGGCGACCTTCAGCCCGAAGGTGGTCGGCAACGCCGGGATCGAGTGCGTCCTGGCGACCATCAGCGAATCACGGTGCGCATCGGCCAGCGTCGACAATTTGCCCAGCAAGGTTTCCAGGGCCTGGTCCATGGCGTCGAGGACATCGCGCATTTCCAGGGACTGGGCGGTGTCCTGGATGTCCTGGGTGGTGGCGCCGTAGTGCACGTATTCGCGGGCACTCGGGCTGCAGTTCTTTTGCAGGGCGCTGAGCAATGGCATCAGCGAATGACCGGTAGCCGCCACGCCATCGGCCAACTGGCGCACATTGATGCCCGACAGCAACGCGGCTTTTTCGATGTCCAGGGCCGCCTCACGCGGGATGATATTGACATCGGCCTGGGCCATGGCCAGTGCGGCTTCAACATCCAGCCAGCGTTGCAGGCGGCAATGGCTGCAGAAGATCTTGCGGCTCTGCGGGCCGGCATAGCCTGAACCGTGGGTTTTCGAGTCGAGGATGTGGCTGTGTTCATGCCGGCACTGTTCGCCGTCATGACCCAGGCCCGGGTGTTCCGAACGTGCGGTGCAAGACGCACGGGCTGCCATTTCCAACGTTTGCGCATCCATCACATACCCTCCATTGCGTACTGGGACTGACCGGTATTGCCTTGGGTTTCTACTAACCCTTCAAGACGGGGTATCGCTTTATTCGCCACCAGGTCGACCATGTCTGCCGCCAGCCCGGTGTAGGCCGCCGGGTCAAGCAGGTCGTCCAGCACTTGGCGACTGAAACAGCCGTGCAGGCGCGAGTCGTTGAGCAGGGCTTCGCGAAAAGGACGACCCTCGACCTGGGCCTGCTGGGCTATTTCGTGGACCAGCTGATGAGCCGTCTGCTTGCCGAACCGTGGCGCCAGCGCGAGCATGATGCGCTCCGACAGAATCAGCCCGCCGAGCATGTCGAGGTTGCTGCGCATGCGCGTTTCGCGCACATCCAGCCCGGCCAGCAGGACACCCTCCATACGGGCGAGCAAGGCGCCGGCGTAGATGAACAGCTCCGGCAAAGCCGCCCATTCAATGCGCCACGTGGTGCCGTCGCGCTCATGCAACTGGAACGCCGCATCAGTCAGCGCAAGCATCTGCGCGCGCACCAGCCGCGACAGCGCACTGATCAGGTCCACCGTCGACGGGTTCTGCTTGTGGGGCATGGTGCTGCTCCCCACCTGCCCTGCCCGGCGGCCTTCACGCACCTCATCGATCTCGGTGCGTTGCAGGTGGTAGATCTCATTGGCGACGCGGCCCAGGGTCGCCGACGCCTGGACCAGCAGCCACGCCGCCTCCAGGATGCGGTCGCGGGCGCTGTGCCAACTGCTCAACGGTGCCCCCAGGCCGAGACTTTCCAGGGTGCGGCGCTGCACCTCCAAACCCTGCGGGCCAAGCGCCGCCAGGGTGCCCACGGCGCCGGTCAGGTTGCCCACCATGACACGGGCATACGCCTCGTCGAAGCGCTCGAGGTGGCGATCGATCTCATCGACCCACACCGCGACCTTGTAGCCAAACGTGGTGGGCAATGCTTGTTGCCCATGGGTGCGGGCGACCATCGGCGTGTGCTTGTGCCGCAGGGCGAGCGTGAGCAAATGCCCACGGATCGCGTGCAAGCGCTGCAACACCAGGCCCCAGGCATCGCGCACTTGCAGGATCAGCCCAGTGTCGAGGATGTCCTGGGTGGTCACGCCGTAATGCACGTACTCACCCCAGCCATCGGCGCACAAGGCCTCGAGGGCGCGAAGGGTCGGCACCAGGATATGCCCGGTCTCCATGCTCTGGCGCCCCAGGGCGTCGAGGTCCAGCAGTTCCACGCTGGCCACACGGGCGATTTCCCGCGCAGCTTCGTGAGGGATGATGCCCATCTGCGCCTGGGTGGCCGCCAGCGCTGTTTCTACATCGAGCCACTTCTGCACCTGACTGGCATCAGAGAAGATCGCGGCAAATTCCGGGGACGAGTAAGCGCCCCCGTGGATACGGGATTCAGTGATATGACTCGGCATGTCGGGTTACTCGCGTTGTCCTAAGGAGGGCTACTTCACGCGCTGCATTGCTTCCCAGACCGCGTCGTAATAGGCCCGCTCCAGCCGGAAGTGTTCCGCCAGGGACGTGAGGAACGCGTTCTGGAAACCCAGGTCCGGGATACGCCGTGCAATCAGTGCCCATTCACGCTTGGCCCGGGGTGGCACCAGGCTGATATGCACTTCGTAGTACTCCGCGTCGTCCTGGCTCAAGCCCGCATTGCGCAAGGCGTTGTACAACTTGCCGTGGTTGCCGGGCACCACCAGCTCGGTGATGTAGAACACCGCCAGGCCCCAGCCGACATCGGGGTTGCGGAAACAGCGGGCACGGTTGTTCAGGTAGGCGATTTCCTCGGGCATCGTCGAGATGGCCTCGAAATCCGCGGTCAGGCCTATGGCAGCGAGAAGCTTGGCCAACAGCCGCGGATGGGAGCGCTGTTCGTCCTCTTCGCCCAGCTCACCGTAGAGATAACGGCCAAGGGCGGCCGCCTCGTCAACATCGGTCAGGTTGACCAACAGGTCGGCGGCATCCCGGTACAGGCGATAGGTGCGGAACCATTGGTGGCGCAGGAACACCTGCAGTTGCTCGCGGGACGCCTTGCCCTCAAACACATACTGCGACATCGGGTGGTTTTCCCGTGACTGCGCGGCAATCTGCTCTTCCAGGCGTTGCTGAAACGCGGCCTCGGACAACGGCGAGGCCAGGTCCGCAGACGGCATGAAACGCTCTTGCACGCTATAGATGGCATTGGCCAGCCAGCGTCGGGTCGAGGCGGTGGCGACGTCATCGCTCAGCGACAGGATGTACAGCAATTGCTGGCACTGCGCCGCGTTCGCGGCATCGCCGCGCTGGCCCGACTCACACAGGGCACGCAGCATATTGGCGGCAATTTCGATGCGATTGAACGTCGCATCCGGCTTCAGCGCTTCGGCCAACAGGCGGGCTTCAGCGGTGTGGATATTCTGCAATTGAGGCTGCGAGAAATTACGTGGGCTCATCATGTGCTCCATTATTGTTGTTTTAGGATCGCTGGGCGGTTCAGGCGTGCAGGCGCTGCGCCTGCATCTGCTGCCACAAGCTGTCGAAATAGGCCTTGTTGATTTCGAAGTGACGCTTGAGCGCGCGCATGAACGTGCGCTGAAAGCCCTCATCGCCGGCGAACTTGGCAATCAGCGCCCACATTTCCTCGGTGTCGATCTCATCCTGGGTGCCGTGCAGGCGGTGGAATTCGCTGGGCTGCTCTGGAACGTCGAGGCGCTGCAACAGCTCGTAGATGCGCCGGTGGTTGACGCAACTGACAGACTCCACCGCATAGAGCAGCGCAAGGCCCCAGGCGACATCGGTGTGGCGCACGCAGCGAATGCGATTATTCAGGTAGGCTTTTTCCAGGGGATGCAACGCAGGAAAGTCGATGGCCAGCGGAATATCGAAATACTCCATCAGATGGGCCAGCATCGCCGGGTGCGAACGCTGCGGAGTCTCGGCCCCCGCTTCACCGTAAAGGTTGCGGTAGAACACCGAGGCATCCTCGATGGCCTCGAAGCGAAAGGCCAGCTCTGCCAGCAGGCTGTAAAAGTTGTAGGAGCGGGTCCAGTGGTGTTCCAGGAAGAAACGTACGTCTTGCACAGGCGGCGTACCTTGGAACAGGTGCACCGACATGGGGTGGTTGACCCGGCTGCGAGCGGCGATTTCAGCGTCAACCAACTGTCGGAACTCATCCACCGGCAACGCGGTGAAGCCCGGCAGGTCGGCGGCGAACTCATCTTCGGCGCGGTAGACCTCACTGGCCATCCAACGGCGGGTCGGCTCAGTGCGTGGATCGCCCGGAATGTGCAGTTGCAGCAGGGCTGCCTGGTAGTGGGCGTAGGCATCGGCATCCCCCGACAAGCCTTGCCGGGTCAGCGCGAGCAGTGCTTCCAGCGCGCGGGTGACCTGGGCGTAGTGGGCACCGGGTTCCAGGGCATTGACCATCAGCGTCGAGGCCGTGGTGAACAGATCGGAATCCGGGCGTTGTTGCAGGGCAGCAGTATCCATTGATAACCCCTCGATTCTTGTTTTTGTGATTTGGCGTACTCGAAGAAAAGGCTAAAGGTTCCTCTAGTGGCAAGGTCAATACCTGTAGGAAATTTCTTTTCCCAATGGACATTTACCTGGCGTGTGGAGAGCAAAATGTGGGAGGGGGCTTGCTCCCGATGGCAGTGGGTCAGTGCCAGATGTACTGACTGACCCGCCGCCATCGGGAGCAAGCCCCCTCCCACATTTGCACTGCCGTGCTGTGTTTTTGCTCGGCTGGGGCTAACGCAGCGCCGCAGCCCCACTGCAAGCCTGCCCCGCCTGCTCACAAATCTGCCAGCCACCGCCCAGCGCCTTGTAGATCCCGACCACCGCCAAGCGCTGCTGGGTGCGCGCCGCCGTTAACGCACGGCGGCTGGTGAAGTCGGCACGTTCGGCCTCAAGCACATCCAGATACATGCCCTCGCCTTCGGCAAACCGCGTGCGCGCAAACCTGGCCGCTTCGCGGTTGGCTGCCGCCTCCAGCAGCCGCAAGCCCAGGGTGCTGCCTGCGGCACTGTTGGCCTGGAACGCATCGTCGGTTTCCTGCAGGGCACGCAATACGGTCTGGTCGTAGGCGATCAACGCAGCCTGGGCACGCGCCTCGCTGGCGGCGATCCGCGCGCGCACGCGTCCAGTGTCCAGCAGCGACCAGCGAATCACCGGGGCGATAAAGTTCGACTGCATGCCTGCATCGCCCAGGGAGCCGAGGCTTCCGGCCAGTAGCCCGATGGAGCCCTGCACCTGGATATCGGGATACAAACCAGCGGTTTCTACACCTATTTGTGCGGTCTCAGCCGCCAGGGTGCGTTCGGCCGCGGCAATATCGGCGCGCCGGGCCAACAAGCCGGCCGGGTCACCGACTTGCAGGGTGCGCAGGCTCAAAGTCTCACGACCGGGTCTGGCCTGCGGTGGCTTGAATCCTTGCGGCGCCTGCCCCAGCAGCACCGCCAACGCGTTGGTGGAGGTTGCGCGACGCCGCTCAAGGTCGGGCGCTACCGCCTCGACATTGCGCAGCAAAGCCTCGGCACGCAGCCGGTCGAACTCGGTGGCAGCGCCGACGCTGACCAGATGCTGCACCAGGCCCAAGCTGTCGCGCTGGCTCTGGCTGATGTCAGCGACCACCGCTTGTTCAGCTTCGATTCCTTGCAACTCAAACCAGGTGGCGGCAACGGTGGCCGCGACGCTCGCCTGCACACTGCGCAGCAACGCCTGGCGTGACCCGGCCTGGGCCTGCGCCACCTCAACCGAGCGTCGCACGCGGCCAAACAGGTCGATTTCCCAGGCCGCATCCAGGGCCGCACGGGTGGTTTCAATGGAGCGCTGCTCGCCAGATGGCGTCTCGACCTCACTGCGCCGTCGGTGCTCATAACCGAGGGCGGCACCGCCGCTGGGCAAGAACCCTTGGCGGCTTTCGCGCAGCATCGCCTTGGCTTCGTCCAGGCGTGCGGCGGCGATGCCGATGTCATGGTTGGCTGCCAACGCCTGCTGGATCAATTGGCTGAGAGCGGGCTCGTCGAACACCTGCCACCACTGTGCCTCGACCTCGCCGATACCGAGACCAGCGACGGGCGCGCCGAAGCTCGCCGGGCGCTGCGCGGCAGGCAACACAGGGGCGGAATAATCAGGGCCTACCGAGGCGCAGCCGGCCATCAGCAGCAACGGCAACAGCAACACTGGATAAGACAGTCTCATGATGCACGCTCCTCCAACTGCAACTTCGGACTCGACCCCTGACGCTCCACGCGCAGCGCCAGGCTGCGCATCACCACGTAGAACACCGGGGTGAGGAACAGCCCGAACAGCGTCACCCCGAGCATGCCGGCAAACACCGCGACGCCCATGGCATGGCGCATCTCGGCCCCGGCGCCGCTGGCAAATACCAGCGGCACCACGCCGGCGATAAACGCCAGTGAGGTCATCAGAATCGGCCGCAAGCGCAATTGGCAGGCGTGGATAACCGCCTCCAGCGGGCTGGCGCCTTCGGCTTCGAGACTGCGGGCAAACTCGACAATCAGGATGGCGTTCTTCGCCGCCAGCCCGACCAGCACCACCAGCCCGATCTGCACGAACACGTTGTTGTCACCCTCCACCAGCCACACGCCGATAATTGCGCTGAGCAGGCACATGGGCACGATCAGCAAGACCGCCAACGGCAGCAGCCAGCTGTTGTACTGCGCCGCGAGGATCAAATAAGCGAGCAACACACACAGCGGGAAAATAAACAGCGCCGACGACCCGGCGAGCTTTTGCTGGTAGGTCAAGTCCGTCCATTCATAGGTCACACCTTCGGGCAGCACCTCCTGCGCCAGGCGCTCCATCAGCGCGACAGCCTGCCCGGAGCTGACGCCCGGCATCGCCCCGCCGGAGATATCCGCCGAGGGATAGCCGTTGTAGTGAATCACACGGTCAGGGCCGGAACCCGGGGTGACGGTGACAAACGCCGACAACGGCAGCATGTCCCCGGCGGCATTGCGCACTTGCAGGCGGCCGATGGCTTCGGCCTGCATGCGGTGGTCCGCATCGGCCTGGGCGGTGACCTTGTAGGTGCGGCCGAAACGATTGAAGTCGTTGACATACAGCGACCCGAGGTAGACCTGCAGTGACTCGAATACATCCGCCAGGCGCACACCCTGGCTCTTGACCTGGGTGCGGTCGATATCCACATTCAGCTGCGGCGCGTTGACGTCCAGGCTGGTCATCAAGCCGGCGACCTGGCCCGACTCGGTGGCCTTGGTCATCAGCACCTGGGTCTGCTGCACCAACGCCTCAAGCCCTACTCCGCCACGGTCCTCGACCTGCAGCTTGAAACCACCGGTGACACCAAGGCCAGGCACCGGCGGCGGCGGGAACACGCCGAGGAAACCGTCGGGAATGCTCGCGAACTTCGCTTGCAGGCGCCCGGCGATGGCGACCGCGGCCATGTCCGGCGAGGTTCGCTCCTTGAACGGATCGAGCATTACGAACATCACCGCCGCATTCGGTACGTTGACGAAGCCGTTGACCGACAGTCCCGGGAACGCCACCACGCTTTCCACTCCCGGTTCGTCCAGGGCGATTTTCGACATTTGCCGCACCACCGCGTCGGTACGATCCAGCGACGCCGAGTTGGGCAATTGGGCAATGCCGACCAGGTAGTATTTGTCTTGCATCGGCACAAAACCCGCCGGCACAGCGTTGAAGCCGAACCAGGTCAGCGCGAGTAATCCGCAATAGGCCACCAGCGCCACGCCGCGACGGCCGACAACCTTGCGCACCGTGCTGCCATACGCCTGCGGCGCACGCTGGAACGGCCGGCCCAGCACCTCCAGCAGGCGCACGGCGCGACCGCGCAGGCTGCGCGGCTCATGTACCACGGCGGCACCTCGTGGGCGCAGCAACAGGCCGGCCAACGCCGGGCTGAGGGTCAACGAGTTGACCGCCGAGAGGATCGTCGAAATCGCGATGGTCAGCGCAAACTGCCGGTAGAACTCACCTTGCAATCCACTGAGGAACGCCGTGGGGATGAACACCGCAGCCAGCACCGAGGTAATCGCAATGATGGGGCCGGTGACCTCGCCCATCGCACGCCGCGCAGCTTGCGTGGGCTCCTCGCCGTTCTCGATATGCCGCTCGACGTTCTCGACCACCACGATGGCATCGTCGACCACAATGCCGATCGACAGCACCAGGCCGAACAACGACAAAGTATTCAGGGAAAAGCCCATCAGGTGCATGACCGCGAAGGTGCCGATGATCGACACCGGCACGGCCATCAACGGGATCAGCGACGCACGCCAGTTGCGCAGGAACACCACCACCACGATGACCACCAGCAGGATCGCTTCCATCAGGGTGATCGCGACTGACTCCAGCGAAGCGCGCACAAACACCGTGGGGTCATAGGCAATCCGCGACACCAGCCCTTCAGGGAAGTTGGCCTGCAGGCGCTGCATGGTATCGCGCACTGCCTGCGCTACATCGAGGGCGTTGGCGCCCGGGCTCTGGATGATCTGCAAGGCCACCGCCGGCTCGCCGTCCAACAGGCTGCGCAGCGCGTAGGCGTCGGCGCCCATTTCGATACGGGCCACATCACGCAGGCGCGTGACCTGGCCGTTATCGCCGGTGCGGATGATGATGTCGCCAAATTGCTCTTCGTCCGTCAGCCGCCCGAGGGTATTGACCGTGACTTGGAAGGCCGCGCTGGAATCCGGTGCCTGGCCGACCGAGCCGGCCGCCACTTGCACGTTCTGCTCGCGCACCGCGGCAATCACATCGCCGGCGGTCAAGCCACGGGCGGCGATCAGGTCCGGGTCGAGCCACAAGCGCATGCTGTATTCACCCGCGCCCCATACCAGCACGTCGTTGATCCCCGGCAGGCGCGACAGCTCGTCACGCACCTGGAGGTAGGCATAGTTGGAGATGTACAGCGGGTCATAACGTTTGTCGGGGGACAGCAGGTGGACCACCATGAGAATGTCCGGCGAGGTCTTTTGCGTGACCACGCCGAGGCGCTGCACCTCCTCGGGCAAGCGCGGCAAGGCCCGCGACACACGGTTCTGCACCTGGATCTGCGCCATGTCGGCGTTGGTGCCCTGGGTGAAGGTCGCAGTCAGGATCATGCGGCCATCGGTGGCCGACTGCGAGGTCATGTACAACATGCCCTCGACCCCGGTGATCACCTGTTCCAATGGCGCCGCCACCGTCTCGGCGATCACCTGCGGATTGGCCCCGGGATAGGACGCGGTGACCTGCACCGTGGGCGGCGTGACCGCGGGGTATTCACTCAGCGGCAGATGAAAGAAGGCCACAATGCCGCCGATCATCATCAACACCGACAGGACAATGGCGAAGATTGGCCGATCAATGAAAAAGCGTGGGAAGCTCATTGCACGCCCCCCACGGTCAGCGGCGCCTCAAGCGGCTTGCCCTCGATACTGGCGGCCAGTGGCGTCACCTGCATGCCGGGGCGCACCAGGCCCTTGACGACAATACGCTCACCCGGTTGCAGGCCCTGGTCGATGACGCGCAGGCCGTCGACCACCGGGCCCAATTCCACCGGACGGTATTCGGTCTTGTTGCCCTCACCGACCACCAGCACATAGCGGCGGCCCTGGTCGGTGCCGATGGATTGGTCGGCGATCAACACCCGCGGTTGCGCCGCGCCGGTGTCCAGCTTGACCTTGGCGAACAGCCCGGGGGTCAGGCGCCCATCCGGGTTGTCGACTACCGCACGCACGCGCACGGTGCCGGTCTTGCGGTCGGCCGCATTGGCCAGGAAGTCCACCCGCCCGGCCCGTGCATAGGTCGTATCGTTGAGCATGGCCACCATGACCTTGGCGGCTTTTTCGCCCTTGGACCCGGCATGTTCCCGCGTCGCGGCAAGCGAGTGCAGATACGTGCGCTCGTCGACATCGAAATACACATGCAACGGGTCGATGGAGACGATAGTCGTCAACGCCGTCACCCCTTGCGTCACGTAGTTGCCTTCGGTAACGAGGGCGCGGTCGATGCGGCCGCTGATGGGCGCGGTGACACGGGTATAGCCCAGGTCCAGTTGTGCCGCATCCAGTGCCGCCCTCGCCGCCTCGACCTGGGCCCTGCCGGCATTCAACGAAGCAATGGCGGTATCAAGACGATCACGCGCCACCACCTTCTTGGCGAACAGTTGCTCGGCTCGCCCGTGCTCGGCCTGGGCCAGCACCGCATTGGCCTCGGCCTCGCGCAAACGTGCCTTGGCCGCATTCAGCGCCGCCTGGAACACCCGCGGGTCAATCACAAACAACGGACTGCCCCTGGCCACGAACTGGCCCTCGGGCACGCTGACACTTTGCAGATAGCCGCTGACACGCGGGCGCAGTTCCACCTGATCGATGGCGGTCAACGAACCGGTGTACTCGACAAACGGCGTCACCGCCCGCGCAACCACCTCGGCCACCGGCACACCGGGCGGCTTGGCGGCCGCAGCCGGCGGCGCGTTGTCTGTGCATCCGCCCAGCGTCAACACCACGGCCATTGCCCCGGTGATCAGGCTTATTGGTTTGGCGTACATCGTTCACCCTCCTTGGAGTTTCAAGACAAATCGACACTGGAGGTTTTTATCGGGCTTGCCACATTGGGAAGGTCAAGTGCTATAAAACCGGGAGGTGTGTTTTTGTCTGAAGGGTGTTTGGAGGGAGGGCTGGGTGTGCTGTTTGGGTGATCTCGGCCTTTAGGCGCTTTGTTGTGGAAGGGGGCGGTGCGACGATTCGACTTGCCCTCGGTAGCGGAGGGTCAATCACAAGCAACCGTCAGTAACCACGATGCGAAGCGAGCCGCTCTTGATCTTGCTTTTGATCCTAGGCGCCCCGTTAAACCACGCTGGCCGGAATTCGACAGGGATTTGGGGGGTAAACCGGCAGGGATGCCGGTTTAGCCGCCCCGCGCCATGGATGGCGCGTGGCGGCGGCCCCCCAAATCCCTGGCGGATTACGGGCACACCGAGCCCAAGCGAGGTGCCGAGTGGTGGGGCAAGAGCGTTTTGGTTACTTTTGCGCTTTTAAAAATGACCCGCCGTAAGGGCGGAACCAATAGCGGCCGTCACCTAAACAATGGATATGTACTCGATCCAACCGAACATCCTGGTCGGCTGTGAGGCCGCCATCGGGGGCAAGCCCCCTCCCACATGGGCCGGCGGCGTACCAGAAGTTGTGTAGATACCCATGCTCATCCGGGGGCAAGTCGAATCATCGCACCGCCCCCACATGGGAGCTGAGACCATCAGGTCCAGGCCACCACCAACAACCCGGCACCCAACACCAGGCACAACGGCGAGTAGACGTACGTATCCAGGCGCGCAAACCGGGAGCCGCCGACCTTTTTGAAAAAGCCCACCAGCTCCGAATCGCCAATCGCCCGGGCAAAGAACAGCACCGCAATCGCACTGATGCCCCACTGCAACGCCCCATGGGACACCGGCGTGAAATACAACCCGGCGCGCAGGCAAACGAGCAAGGCAATTGCCACCAACCCCATAGCGACCAGAAAGGTGCCCAGCGCCGAGGGCTTGAACGCCGGTCGCGGCCCGCTGGCAAATTCGCCGGGCAGTTGCGGAATCGCCGCCAGGCTGCCGAATTTGCCGCCAGCGGCCCAGTAAAGATGCAGCATGCTGATAAAGGTAAAAACCCCGACAATCCATCGCGCAATGACAAAACTCATGGCGGACGCTCCCGAAAAATGTGGGAATCAGGATAGTCGCCCTGAGATTTTTTGCAGGCATTTCGTCGGCGGCTGATGGTAAAGTTCCGCCCCATGAAACTCGCCCGTGCCGACCGCTCGCTCATTGCCTGGATGCTTTACTGCTGCGTCCTGTTCAATGTGTTCGCCTGCAGCATTGGCCACGGGCAAATGGTGGGCATGCAGCTCAACGGCATCAGCGGCCAGTTCTGCACCGTAGATCCGCGTACCCAGGCGCCCCTGCAAAACAACTCTACGGATGAGAACCTGCCAACGCTGTCGAAAGCGTTCGGTTGCCCCTTGTGTTCGACCGGCGGCATGGGCCCCGCGCTCAACAGCCACCTGAACGTGGCGGTTTTGCCACAACCCCACGCGCCGCCTGCGGCGGTCGTGCTCGCCGCTGACATTCCTGCCCGCTTCACCTGGCCCACCGCTAACCCGCGCGCGCCACCTGCCCTCGCCTGATCCCTGCGTTTTCTGATCTGCATACCGACCGTTTCCGTGAGGAAGGACGGGCGGCCGTGCGTTTGTTTTCAAGCCAAGTTTTCAGGATTCAACCATGAAACATCTACCCCTGCTGGCAGGCCTGTTCGGCTGCCTGCCTGTCTGCGCCCCTGCCCTTGAGCTGGCACCGACCACCATTGAAGGCGAGCAAAGCGTTGAGCCCGGGCTGGCCCTGGACCAACCCAGCGGTATGGCCTCGCGGCTGGGACTGAGCGTACGGGAAACCCCGGCCTCGGTGGCCATCGCCAACCGCAACGATATCGAGCGCCATGGCGCCAAGACCTTCCGCGATGCGGCCAATACCCTGCCCGGCGTCAATGCCAGCGCGCCGCCCGGGTTTGGTGGGTTTGTATCGTACCGAGGGTTTACCAGCAGCCAGATTACTCAGATGTTCAACGGCATCAATGTTGCCACGGGCCTGGCGCGGCCAGTGGATGCGTGGGTATATGACCGCGTCGAGCTGGTGGGCGGCCCTTCCTCCTTGATCAACGGCGCAGGCTCCGTGGGCGGCTCGCTGAACTACGTGACCAAGCTGGCGAGCCGTGAGGAACAGGCTGTCGAAGGCCAGTTGACCTATGGCAGCTACGACACCGCAGGCATGGCGTTCGGCCTCAACCATGCGCTGACCGAGCCTGGTGCCGAGGTGCAGCACTACGCACGCCTGGACGTGAGCCGCAATACCAACCACAGCTATATCGACCGCGATCAACGAGATGCCTGGAGCGTAGCGTTTTCGCTGCTCAGCGACTTGACCCCCGATCTGTCCCACACCCTGGCCCTGGAATATCAGGACGAGCATGAAGACAGCCCCTATTGGGGCACGCCGGTGCTCAACCCCAAGGCCGGCGAACTTAAGATCGACAAGCACAATCGCTTCAACAACTACAACGTCGCCGACGGTCGTTACGAACAGCGCACGATCTGGGCACGGTCGATCATCGACTACCGGATAAACGACAGCACCACACTGAAAAACACCCTCTATCACCTCGACAGCCAGCGCGACTACCGCAACCTGGAGACCTACCAGTACAACGCCGATAACAGCGCGGTGAACCGCTCGACCGCCTATCAGGTACGGCATCAGGGCCAACAGAACGGCAACCAGTTCGAACTGCGCCATGACAACAGGATTTTCGGCCTCTCCACCACCTGGTCCGGCGGTTTTGAGTACAAGGTCAACAGCACCACCAACAGCCCCTTGAACGTGCCGGGAAAAAGTACCGTGGACCCGAACAACTATGACCCGGGACACTTCTATGACATCCCCGGCACCCGCCCTGGTTTCGTCAAGGACAAGACCAACCAGGTGACCACCAAGGCACTGTTCGTGGAAAACCGCCTGGGGCTGACGGATAAGCTCTCGCTGCTGACCGGCCTGCGGTATGACGCCATCGACATGGACGTGACCAACCACCGCTCGGTCACCGCCGCTAACCCACGGCACTTCAAGCGCAGCTGGGAACCGCTGACGGGGCGTGTGGGCCTGACTTATCAATTCATCCCGTCGGCCAATGTCTACGTGCAATACAGCACCGCCGTCGAACAGCCCTATACCACCACCCAGGTGTTCGATGTGTCCACCGGCAAGCAATGGGAGATCGGCAGCAAGTTCGACTACCTGGACGGTCGCGGTTCCGCCACGGTCGCGGCCTACAAGATTGAACGCAAAGACTTTGCCGTCACTGATCCGCTGGATCCGACCAACAGCATTCCGGTGGGCGCGCAGTCGTCCAAGGGCATCGAATTGGCCAGCTCACTGCGTATCACGCCAAGGTTGCTGGCTGAAGGCAACTTCGCCTGGGTAGACGCCGAGTACGATGAGTTCAATGAGAAAATGGCCAGTGGCGCAGTGGTGTCACGCAAGGGCAATACGCCGACCAACGTGCCCAGGCGCGTGGGCAACCTGTGGTTGACCTATGATTTTTCCGAGGATTGGCAAGGGGGTGTGGATGCGCGGTATGTCGCCCAGGTGTATGCAGATAATGCCAATACCCAGACGGTGCCGGCCTACACGCTGTTTGGCACCTTCCTGCGCTACAGGCTGGACGCCCACACCTCGGTGACCGGACGCGTGCGCAACTTGACCAATGAGGTGTATGCCGAGTTTGCCCATGTGTCGCCGGCGTATTACCTGGGTTCGCCGAGAACGTTTGAGGTAGCGGTGCAAACCAAGTTCTGAGCCTGAAATGCAGCCAACTGTGGGAGCAAGCCCCCTCCCACATCAAGACTATCGGTTACTTGAGACTCGCCTCAACCTTCTGCGCTACATCTTGCGTCAACCACGCCTTCCACACCTCAGGGTGTTCCTTCAGGAACGCTTGGGCCACGTCCCGCGGTGCCGTGTGGTTTTCGCTCATCGTCGCCAAGGCTTTGTTCAGCGGCTCGATGGGAAACTCAACCTTCTCGAAGAACTGCGCAATCTGCGGATGCTCCTGCTGGAACGGCGTCGATACGCCAATGCTCAACTTGGATGCCAACGACCGGGTAGGCTTGGGGTCTGGGTTATCCGCATCGGTCAGGGTCTTCCATGCATCCGCATCAAACGGCGGCTCTTCGAGCTGGATCAATTTATAGCGCCCCATCAACGGGGTCGGCGACCAGTAGTAGAACAACACTGGCTTGCCCCGGCGGATCGAAGACGCAATCTCTGCATCCAACGCCGCGCCCGAACCGCTGCGGAAGTTCACGTAGCTATCGTCGAGGCCATAGGCCTTGAGCTTCTGCTTGTTGACCACTTCGGAGGTCCAGCCGATGGGGCTGTTAAGAAAGCGACCTTTGCCTGGTGATTCGGGGTCCTTGAACACATCCTTGTAGCGCGCCAGGTCCTTGACGCTTTTCAGGTCCGGAGCCAGAGGCTTGAGGTTTTTCGACGGGTCACCCTTGACCACGTACTCCGGCACCCACCAGCCTTCGGTGGCGCCTTTGACTGTATCCCCCAGCCCTACCACTTTGCCTTCGGCTTCGGCCTTGACCCACACCGGACTGCGACCAGCCCATTCTTCCCCAATCACCTGGATATCGTTCTTGGCCAGGGCGGTTTCCAGGGTGATGGTGGTACCGGGCAAGGTGTCGGTAGGCAGGTCATAACCCTTCTCGACGATAAAGCGTAGTACTTCAGTGATCAGGCTGCCGCTTTCCCAGTTCAGGTCGGCAAAATGCACCGGTGCCTGGGCAGCAGAGACCGGCAATGACAGGCTCAAGGCCGTTAAGGACGCTGCCAACAGTGATTTCAATCCCTTCATGCGTTGCACCTCGCGTCTTCACAGTCATGGCGAACGGCTTTGCCGCCAATGCGCGAAGCCTCTGAATAGTTAAGTCAACGCAACTGTAGTAGAGGTTCCGGAACAGATCGGTACACGAAGTGTTTATCGGTTATTCGCTGGCCTTGAAAGTAACCAGTTCGCCCTTGCGCCATTTGGCAGCCTTGCCGGTCACGGCTTTCAGGGTCTTGGTCAGGCCTTCCTGCAATTGTTCATGGGCAGCAAATACCAGCATCACGCTGTGGCCTTCCTTGAACACAATGCCCTGGCCCTCGGCCGACGAAACAAAGGCGTAATCGCCCAACCCATACACGGTCAACTTGATATCGCGAAACTTGAGTTCGAACTTGCCACCTTCGCGGCTGGGTAACACCGCCGCACGGAAATGGTCGCCCACCTTGAGTTCCAGGCGTGGCTTGTCATCCACGACCAGCGCCGTTTCGGTATCGATCTCGGCGATATAGATACCTTCTGGCGTTTGTTCGGTGACGTAGACAAACCGCGATTGAAACTGCTTGACCAACTTTGCGCGCAAATCACCCAGCACGAATAACGCGTGCATATCCAGATTACTGACTGCCAAGGAAACGTCCCCACATCAAAAAAGCGCTGGCCGCTGAAGCGGGCAACACAAAAAACGGCCGTTACGGCACGATCACCCATTCGTTAAAAACTGAAGATAACCTACAAGGCTGGTACATACAGCCGCGGTGGACCTCAATCAAGGTCATCCGGTAGCACAGCAAATCACAGGTTTAGCGACCCGAGAATACAAGTCGAGCAACTTCAGAGAATAACCCAACCGAAAATGCAGTTTTCCGACGCCCAAAACAAAAAAATACCCAGGCATGGAACCAGTCGCGAACTGCCGACGACAATACTAAAACAGCAACCCGGGTTAAACCACCCGAAACGCCACTGACAGGCCAACAAGATTGACAGGAGCTGAGCATGCAACGACGTCCACACGACGCTGCGTCTTTCCACAAGCGTTCATCATGGTCAGAGGAACGCCAATACTACTGCCTGCAAAACGCTGATGGGTACTCGAACTCGGTCATTTATCAAGTTGTACCGGCTGGGAAGAACTTTTTCCACATCCTTGAAGTACCCAGTGGCCGGATCAAGGGGTTTCGCAGCGATCATAACAAGGCCTGCGAACTGGCCAAGACCCTGGAAGCCAAGTTGCAAGCCCTGTGTGACACACTCGTTTCGTCACCTGGATGACTTTACCGCGCCGTCGCCCTTCAACAACTGCCATACTGGCGCGTCCATTGAAGTTTGCCCCCTGCGGGTCAGGTTTCATCAGTGCAGTTACCTTGAAGGGAAGGCTATACGTGACGGAATTTGATATTGGCGAATTTTTTATCCACGGCGATGCCAGGGAAGTAGACGGAGAGTTTCAAGCAGTTATCGTAATGCGTGCCAAACCACCCTTGACCACCGTCACTACGCATCAGGTAGAGAAGGACCGTTGGTTCAAAACCGTGGACGCCGCTGCCAATGCCGCGAAGGACGCTGCCAAGGCGCTCAAGGCAGCCGTGGATTCAGGGGCGCTCACCTCCTGACAATCTGATAGAACTCTGCAGCGCCCCAAGCCTCCCATGCATACACACTTGAACTGCATGGAGTACGACATGGATACCACCACCCCCACGCTCGAAACCTTGTTCGATCAACTGGGCCTGGACTCGAGCCAGGAAGCCATCGAGCGCTTTACCGCCGAGCATCGCCTGCCGGATGATGTCAAACTCATCGACGCGCCGTTCTGGAGCGAACAACAGGCGAGTTTCCTCAAGGAACAATTGCATGTAGATGCCGAATGGGCGCCTGCGGTGGACGACCTCAACGCACTGTTGCACGAATCGCCCAAGGAATAATTCAATGCAGGCTGTCTGACTGTTCCATGCGCAACAGCGCTTGCCAGGCAGTCCTGCACTCCTCTGCCTCATCGCGGCTGGCAAAGGCAGTTCCGCGCTGCTCACCATTGAGCAATACCACCCAGCAAGCTTTCTGGCCCAGGGCACGCAGGGTCTCAGGTACGCCACTGCCGATCATTACGGCCACATCGACTTTGTTTTGCATGGAGCTTCTCCGCAGCATTAGTTAGCTTGCTAACAATGTTGGCCATGCTACGGTTTTATTCCAGTTGGAAAAAGCTATCTTCGGAATAGCTTCATTGCATAAACAGCAACAATCTACGCGCTGGACGCGGCCGGATGCTCGCGTAATGCTGTTGCAGGCGGGGCGGCCGGCTCACTGGCAGGCGCCCCCCTCACCCGTGTCAGGCTTGACGCTGGTGCTTGTCGATCTGCTCGTGGCGCTCTTGCGCTTCGATGCAGTACTTGGTGGTAGGGCTGATCAGCAGTCGCTTGAGGCCGATAGGCTCGCCGCTGTCATCGCACCAGCCAAAGGAATCTTCCTTGATACGCTCCAAGGCGCGCTCAAGCTGCGGCAGCATGCGCTGGTCGCGATCGATGGCATTTACCAGCCAGGTGCGCTCTTCTTCCACGGAAGCGGCGTCAGCCGGGTCGGCCGGGGTGTCCAGGCTTTCAATGGCGATGCGGTTCTGTTCAATGCGCTCGTGGTGTTCCACTTTCATGTCTTGCAGCAACTTCTCGAAAAAAGCGTGCTGTTCGGCATTCATGTAGTCATCCGCCGGCATGGCCAGCAACTTTTCCTTTGTCATTGATTTCTCTATAAAAAATACGTGCATTAAGGCGAATAAGGGAGCGTTCCGGCAGGCCTCTGCAGGTCTCGGAAGGGCGCCGTCCATTTCAAGCGCCACCCGGCACTCAATTTACGAGGGGCGGCAGTCTAAGGCCGACTTGAGGGCGCAGCAACTGAAAAGACAGGCATTTTTTCCCAATTAACCCCCAGAGGCACCAGGACGGGCTTGGCGAACGGTCATCGGAGTGCGTTTATAGCAAGAAATTCAAGTTTGTGGAGCTATATAGAAGACAAACGGTTGAAAGTGGCTGATCCCGGACTAAATGTGGGAGGGGGCTTGCTCCCGATAGCGGTGTGTCAGCTTGCACATCTGTTTCTGGCTGACCGCTATCGGGAGCAAGCCCCCTCCCACATTTGATCTGATTTGGACCTTGGATTCACTCAGCGCTTGAGCTTGCGCTTGTTGCGGTATTGGTCGATCACCACCGCTACCACAATGATCAGGCCCTTGATGATGTCCTGGATATACGCATCCACGCCGACGAAGGTAAACCCACTGGCCATCACGCCGAGGATCAGCGCGCCGATCACGGTGCCGGTGATGCGCCCTACCCCGCCCGCCAGGCTGGTGCCGCCGATCACCGCTGCGGCGATCGCATCCAGCTCATAGGACATGCCCATGCCCGCCTGGCCGGTAGCCGCACGTGCCGAAGCCACCACGCCGGCCAGGCCCGCCAGCAGGCCGGCGATGCTGTAGACGATGATCAAGTGGCGCTTGACGTTGATCCCCGAGGTGCGTGCCGCCTGCATATTGCCGCCGATGGCGTAGGTGTATTTGCCGTACTTGGTGTAGCGCAGGGCGATATGGAAGATCACCGCCACCACCAGAAAGATAATCACCGGCATCGCGCCATGGCCGATAGCCGTATAGGAATCCGAGAGCATGCTCACCGGCTGGCCTTCGGTGTAATAACGCGCCAGGCCACGGGCCGAGACCATCATGCCCAGGGTCGCGATAAACGGCGGGATGCCGGTCACCGCAATAATGCTGCCGTTGATTGCCCCGGCCAGCAGCCCTACGCCCAAGCCCATTGCCACCGGTATCCACACCGGCAGGTCGGTCAGGGACGGAAACACCGCACGGGAAAAGTCGGAGGTCTGCGCCAGGCTCGCGGCGATCATTGCTGACAAGGCCAGTACCGAGCCGGAAGACAGGTCGATCCCTGTGGTGATGATCACCTGGGTCACACCGATGGCCAGCAGGCCGATGATCGATACTTGCAGGATCATCAGCACCAGGCGCTGGGAGTTCATCAAGAAGCTCTGGTCGCGCACGATCCAGCCGAACAGTTCAAACACCAGGCCGATGCCGATCAGCACCAGGAAGATGCTCAGCTCGGTAGGCATGCGTCGACGGTTCTTGACCGGTGCCGTCGCCGGCTTGTTGTCTGTTATTGCGTTCATAACCCATCACCTTCTTATTCTGTAGATCAGTGGACCGCGGTCATACCGGAAGCCAACTGCATGACTTTTTCCTGGGTGGCCTCAGCGCGATCCAGGGTGCCCATCAGTTCGCCTTCGTGCATGACCATCACCCGGTCGCTCATGCCGAGCACTTCGGGCAGTTCGGAGGAAATCATGATCACCGCCATGCCTTCGCTGGCGAGGAAGGCGATCAAGCGATAGATCTCGGCCTTGGCGCCCACATCAATACCGCGGGTCGGCTCGTCGAGGATCAGCAGGCGTGGGTTGGTCATCAGCCAGCGTGCCAGCAAGGCCTTTTGCTGGTTGCCGCCGGACAAGGTGTCGATGCATTGTTCCAGGGACGGGGTTTTCACCCGCAGCTTCTTGCACATGTCTTCACACAACGCACGCAGGGCTTTCTGCTGGATGAAGCCGTTGCCCGAATAGTGCGGCAACACTGCCATCTCCATGTTTTCCAGTACCGACAGGCACGGGAACAGGCCGCTGAGCTTGCGGTCCTCGGTCAACAGCGCAAAGCCTTTCTCGATGGCCATGTGCGGGTCGGTAATACGCACCGCCTGGCCGTCCAGGGTGATTTGCCCACTGGTGCTTGGGGTGATGCCAAAAATCGTTTCTGCCACATTGGTGCGCCCGGAGCCCATCAGCCCGGCGATGCCGAGGATTTCTCCGGCGTGCAGGTCGAAGGATACGTCCTTGAACACGCCGTCCAGGCTCAGGTCGCGCACCGACAGCAGCAGCTCACCAATGGGCGTCTCGCGCACCGGGAACAACTGGCTCAGCTCACGCCCTACCATCATCGAGATCAGGCTGTCGCTGTTCATGCTGTCGGCACGTTGCAGGCCGATGTACTGGCCATCGCGGAACACCGCCACTTCATCGGCGATGGCGAACACTTCGTTCATTTTGTGCGTGATGTAGACGATGCCTTTGCCCTGGGACTTGAGGTCGGCAATGATCGAAAACAAGTGGGCCACCTCCTTGTCGGTGATCGCCGAGGTGGGCTCATCCATGATCAGGATGTCGGAGTCATAGGACACCGCCTTGGCAATCTCGACCATCTGCCGCTCGGCGATGCTCAGGTTGCCGACCTGTTCTTCCGGGTCGAGGTTGATGCGCAGGCGTGCCAGCAACTCGGCGGTGCAGCGATGCATTTCGCGGTGGTTGACCATGTGCAGGCTGTTGAGCTGCTCGCGGCCGATCCAGATGTTCTCGGCGATGCTCATGTGCGGCATCAGGTTGAGTTCCTGGTGGATCATCGCGATCCCGGCTTTCTGTGCCGCCAGCGGTGTGTCAAACACGATGGGCTTGCCGCGCAGGCGGATTTCCCCAGCGTCGGGCTGATAGATACCGGCGATGATTTTCATCAAGGTCGACTTGCCTGCGCCATTCTCGCCCATCAGCGCCAGCACCGTGCCGGGACGCACACGCAGTTGTACGTCGGCCAGGGCCACGACGCCGGGAAAGCCTTTGCTGATGTTGACGATTTCCAACAGGTAGGGTTCGTCCAGCGGCAACGGCTGGATACCGGGAGGCTGCGAGACAGCGGCATGAGCGAGCATAAGACGGTACTCCATCAGCAGGGCGGGCACGACCGCCCTGCCGGTTCATTGTTGTGATGTCAGGGCTACTTGAACTGGGCGACGTTGTCCGGAGTAATCAGCTGGAACGGAATGATCACGTTCTGCTCGACCGGCTCGTTCCTGGCCATCTTGCGCGCCGCTTCCACCGACCCCACGGCCTGGCCCTTGGCGTCCTGGAACGCGGAGGCGGCCATGTCACCCTTGGTGATTGCATTCAAGCCGTCCGGCGTACCGTCGACACCCGCGATCAGCACGCTGCCCTTTTCCTTGCCGGCCGATCTCAGCGCCATGGATGCACCAATGGCCATCTCATCGTTGTTGGCCAGCACTGCGTTGAACTCGCGGCCTTGGGTCAGCCAGTCGTTGACCAGAGTCATGCCCTTGTCCCGCAGCCAGATGCCGGTCTGTTCCTGTTCGATCTTGATGTCCGGGTACTTGGCGAGTACTTCCTTCACGCCCTTGGTGCGGTTGGTGGTGGAGTTGTTCGCCAGGTCGCCCAGCAGGATCACGATCTTGCCCTTGCCACCGAGTTTCTCAGCGATGTACTGCATTTGCAGGCGACCGGCCTCGACGTCATCTGAGGTCACCGCCACCACGTCCTTGGGCAGGTCTTTCTGGTCGGGCCGGCGGTTGACGAATACCAGCGGAATGCCCGCCTTGGTCGCGGCACTGATGATGTTCTTGGTCGATGCGGTATCGACCGGGTTGACGATAATCGCGTCGACTTTCTGGCTGATGAAGTTCTCGACCTGGCTCAGTTGCTTGACCACATCGGCGCGGGCATCTTCGAACTGCAGTTGCACGCCATCGCCCTTGGGGTAGGACTTGGCTTGCTTGTCCATGTCTTCGCGCAGGTAGGTAAGGAAGGTGTCGTCGAACGCGGACATCGTGACGCCCACCTTGAGATCGGCGGCGCCGGCAACACCGCTGGCCAGCAGCATGGACAGGGCCAGCGCGGTAAAACGGATCGGGGTCTTCATGAACGGTCTGTCTCCACTTTCTTGTTGGTTTTTTTGGACGTTGCGTTGATCAGGCCTCGGCCGGCACTCGCACCACCGGCGCGCCCGGAATGCAGCAGACCAGCGCGCCCTGGTTTTCGACGCACAGCACATTGAGGAAGGAGAAGTAGAACGGCCGGGCGCGGGGCAGGCCGCGAGGCGTTTGGGCGGGGCGTAAAACTCGCAGTACAGCGTTGAAGATTTTCATCTGACGGTACCTGGTTGTTTTTGATCTTGTTTTTGTTGAGTCGCCCCAAACGTGTGCGGGACGGACTTTATGCAACCTGGAAAAGACTTTATTGGAAAATAATTTCCATATCAACCTGTTTTAGAATTTTATTCTATTTTTGTCGAAACCACCTGCTGGCGCTCGGCACTCAGGCGCGCGGCGTCCAATATACGGGTGGTTTCCAGTGCGTCATAGGCGCTTACCGGCAGCGGCCCCTGGCCCTGCACGGCCGCTTGCAATTGGCGATAGAACTGGGTCCAGCAGCCCTTCTCCGACGGCACCCGCTCACGTTCCGGCCCCTGCTCGAACCAGCCCCAGCGTCGATGTTCCTCGGCGCCCCAGTGCTCGCCTTCGGTCTTCGGTGATTTGCCGGCCAGCAGCGCGTCTTCCTGACCGTCCAAGCCTTCGACGGTATAGCAACCCAAGCTGCCACTGACCCGAAAGCGTGGCGCCTGGCTGTTCTGCAAGGCGTTGCCCCATAGGTGTGAAATCACGCCATTGGCGTGGGTCAGGGAAACAAAAAAACCGTAATCCACGCAGGGGTGTTCAGGGGTGTAGTGCAGTTGGGCGAACACTCGATCCACCGGGCCGAACAGTTGCAGCGCCTGGTCCACCAGATGGCTGCCCAGGTCACGCAGCCATCCGCCGCCACTGGCATTGCCCACAGCCTCTGGGCTGTAGCGCTCCACGCGGGACTCAAACCGGGTGATGCTGCCCAGGGCACCGGCGTCGATAAGTTTGCGCAGGGTCAGGTAATCCGAGTCCCAGCGCCGGTTCTGGTAGACGCTGAGCAGCGAGCCCTGGCGCTCGGCAGCGATGATCAAGGCTTGGGCTTGTTCGGCGTTGGCGGCAAAGGGTTTGTCGCTGACCACCGTTACGCCGTGTTCAATGGCTTCCAGTACTAATGCAGGGCGGCCTTTGAGGGTGGTGGAGATGACCAGGGCATCGACGCCGGCCTCGACGATCTGGCCGATGGAGTCGAAGGCCTTCACGCCTGGAAGGTCGGTACTTAATTGCTGGCGGCGTTCGGGTGAGCGTGTGACGACGCCTACAAACGTCGCGCCTTGCAACGTTGCAATCAGCGGCGCATGAAAGAAGCGCCCTCCGTGGCCGTAGCCGACTAGTCCAATTCGCATGCATACACTCCTGACTTGAAGTGAAAACCAATCCAAATGTGGGAGGGGGCTTGCTCCCTCCCACATTGACCAGGTTCCACCTTTGAGATTGGGATCAGCCGTAGAAGTGTGGGCGATCCGACAAGCTGACTTTCACAATCTGCCCGCCGCCCTGGGCTTCAATGCAGGCATCCGCCGCCACCGCCGCCGCATACCCATCCCAGGCCGACGGCCCACCCACCTGTCCAGCGCGCACGCTGTCAATGAAGGCCTGCAACTCCACGTCATAGGCGCCGATAAAGCGGTCCTTCCAGTCCATCAGGATCGCGTTGGACAGCTTCGCACCACTGCGCAGTTGCACCTGGGACGGCTCCGGCAACTTGGCGATGCCGGTCTCCCCCACCACTTCGCACTGGATGTCGTAGCCGTATTGGCAGTTCACAAACACTTCCACGTCGATACGCGTGCCCTTGGCGGTTTCCAGCAGTACGATCTGCGGGTCGCGCAGGTGGGCCAGGGCCTTGCTGGTCTTGCGCGGGAACACCACCTGCACGGAGACATAGTCATCGTCGAGCAGCCAGCGCAAAACATCCAGCTCGTGGATCAGGGTGTCGGTGATTGCCATGCCGGTGTTGTAGTTCTCGCCCACCGTGGGGTTACGGTGCGCGCAGTGCAGCATCAGCGGCTCGCCGATCTGGCCGCTGTCGATCACCGCTTTCAAGGCACGATAGCCTTCGTCATACGGACGCATGAAACCCACTTGCACCAGGCGCTTGCCATGGGCGACTTCGGCTTCGACGATCTTGCGACAGCCTTCGGCGGTGACCGCCAGGGGCTTTTCACAGAACACCGGTTTGCCAGCGGCAATGGCGGCCAGCACGAACTCTTCATGGCTCGGCCCCCACGAGGTCACGAGGATTGCTTCGACCTGCGGCGAGCTGATCAGTGCATGGCCGTCCGGGTACACCTCTGCGTCCAGCTTCAAGTCCGCGACCACCTTGGCGGCCTGCTCAAGGTTGATGTCGGTGACCGCCACCACCTGGCTGTTGAGCAGGGTCTGGCTGCAACGACGGATATGGTCACGGCCGATGGCGCCTGTGCCGATTACACCTAACCGCAGTGAATTAGAAAGCAAAGACATGCAAACACTCCTCTTGTTATTAGTACTGCCGGGCTTTCGCCAGGTGTTCATTGAGTTTTTTCGCAGCGGCATTGGTGCGTTCGCTGGTGGACACCTGCGCCACGCCCACCCGCCACCACGACAGGTAGCCGTGGATCATGGTCTTGGGCAGCACCTTGATATCGATCAGGGTCGAGACGGACTGCGCGCGCGCATCCGCCAGGGCCGCTTCGAGCTGTTCCACCGTGCTGACCTTGTAGGTCTTGCAGCCATAGGCCGCCGCACTCATGGCGAAGTCCACCGGCACCAGGCCACCGTCGAGCTTGCCGCTCTCGGGGTTGCGGTAGCGGAACTCGGTGCCAAAGCTGTCCATGCCATTGCCGATCTGCAGGTTGTTGATACAGCCGAAAGCCATGTTGTCGAGCAGCACCACGTTGATCTTGCGCCGCTCCTGGATCGAGGTGGCCAGTTCCGAGTGCAGCATCATGTAGGAGCCATCACCGACCAGCGCATAGACCTCCTTGGTCGGCTCGGCCAGCTTCACGCCAAGGGCCGCATTGATCTCGTAGCCCATGCACGAATAGCCGTACTCGACGTGGTAGGTGTTGACGCCCTTGCTGCGCCAGGCCCGTTGCAAATCGCCAGGCAGGCTGCCGGCGGCGGCGACGATGATCGCGTCGTCGGCCAGGGTCTGGTTGAGCACGCCAAGCACACGGCTTTGGGTCAGGCATGAGCCGGTCAGCTCGATAAATTCACGCAAGACTCCAGGGTCCAGGTGGTCGTCGACTTCGGGGACAAACCCATCGCCCTGGTATTCCACCTGATGCACACGGTCCACTTCGGCATCGAGTTGCGCCTTGGCGTCAGCGATTTGCTCACCCCAGCCGGAGCGGTAATCGCCCAGGGCGTCAGCCAGCGCTTGAAGGGCGACTTTTGCATCCGCCAGCACTTGCACGCCGTCGAGTTTCAAGGCGTCGCACGGGCTGATATTGAGGTTGAGAAACTTCACCCCGGCGTGCTTGAACAGCGATTTGGACGAGGTGGTGAAGTCGGTATAACGGGTGCCGATACCGATGATCAAGTCGGCTTCGGGCGCCAGCAGGTTGGCCGCCAGGCAGCCGGTTTCGCCGATGCCGCCGACGTTCAGCGGGTGGCTGGAAACCACTGCGCTCTTGCCCGCCTGGGTTTCCGCGAAGGGAATCGCAAAGCGCTCGGCGAAGGCTTGCAGCGCGGCATTGGCCCCAGAGTACTTCACCCCGCCACCGCAGATGATCAGCGGCTTGCGCTTGCCGCGAAACGCAGCCAGCGCATCGTCGATCATCGCGGCGGTGGCCGGCCGCCGGTCGATGCGGTGCACGCGTTTTTGCAGGAAATAGTCGGGATAGTCCCAGGCTTCGGCCTGTACGTCCTGGGGCAAGGCCAGGGTCACCGCGCCGGTTTCCGCGGGATCTGTGAGCACGCGCATGGCCTGGATCGCCGCCGTCATCAATTGCTCAGGGCGGTTGATGCGGTCCCAGTATTTGCTCACGGAGCGAAACGCGTCGTTGGTGCTGATGCTCAGGTCGTGGAACTGCTCGATCTGCTGCAGCACCGGATCCGGCTGGCGGCTGGCGTAGACATCGCCGGGCAACAGCAGCAAGGGGATGCGGTTGGCCGTGGCGGTGGCTGCGGCGGTGAGCATATTCGCAGCGCCAGGCCCGACCGAAGCCGTGCACGCATAGATCTTGCGCCGCAGGTGCTGCTTGGCAAAGCCGATGGCGGCATGGGCCATGCCCTGCTCGTTGCGGCCCTGGTGCACCACCAACTCGCCGCTGTCCTGCTCCAGGGCCTGGCCGAGGCCCAACACGTTGCCATGGCCGAAAATGGTGAATACGCCGGCAACAAACTTGCTCTGCACGCCGTCGACTTCGATGTATTGGTTATCCAGGAACTTCACCAGGGCCTGGGCCATGGTCAATCGTGTGGTGGTCATGACGCGCCCCTTATGATTTTTGCAGGTGGGCGATGCTTGCCCCCACGGCCTGCTGGATATCCGCTAAACCATGCACGCTTTCGGCAAACGGCTCGAACGACAGATAGCCGCTGTAGCCGGTACTCAACAGGGTGTCGATCTGCGCCGCATTGCCGAGGATATCGCCCTCGCCCACCAGTACGCGGTGGCCGTCGCCAATCGCGCTGAGCGGCGCGTCGCGATCCTCCACCCCGGAGATATGCACCAGGCCGGTCAGTTCGGGAAAGAACTCATGCTCGCCGGCCAAGTGATGGTGGAAGGTGTCGTGCACCACACGGAACACATCCAGGCCACCGATGGACTTGATCGCTTCCACCGCCACGCGCTTGCGACGCAGGGCGGATACTTCGAAACCAAGGGGTTCGACAAAACCAAGAATCCCGTACTCGCGCAGGATGGGTGCCAATTCGCTCAACGCGGTGCGCAAAGCGGCGGCGCGCTGCGCGTCGGTGCGCGTGTCGCCGGGCTCATTGAACGGGCACATCACCAGACCCTGGGCACCGCATTCACGGGCGTAGGTGGCAAGCTCCAATGCTTGGGCACGGCGCTCGTCGTTCCACACGTCAAAGGGGTACAGCGCGTTTATCGACAGCACCGTAATACCCTGCGCCGCGCACAACTCACGTACGCGAGTGGCGGGCATGCCGTATTCGATTTCGCGGTTCTTGAGGTCGTTGCGGATCTCGATGGCATCGCACTTGAGGGCTTTGGCCATCTGGATGAAATCCGCCAGGGCCAGGTCAGGCGCGACCATGCGGTTAAGGGCAAAACGTAGCGGCGACTTCATTGTTGTTGTTCTCCGTCCAAACCGTTTAAAGGTCCAGCAGCCAGCTGTGCTGCGGGTCGTTATGGAAATGCCAGGCGCGCTTGGGGCCGGCCATCACGTTGAGGTAATACGACTCGTAGCCGTATGGCACGCTGACCGGGTGGTAACCCTTGGGCACCACCACCAGGTCGCTGTTTTCCACGGCCATGGCCTGGTCGATGCTGCGGTCATCGGTGTACACGCGCTGGAAGACAAAGCCCTGGGGCGGGTTGATCTGGTGGTAATAGGTCTCTTCCAGGAAGCTCTGGTGCGGCAGGTCGTCGGTGTCGTGCTTGTGCGGCGGGTAGCTGGAGGAATGCCCCGACGGTGTGCGCACCTCCACCACCAGCAGCGAATGGGCCGGCTCGCTATCGGGCAGGATGTCGCACACATAGCGGGTGTTGGCGCCTTTGCCACGCACACTGCGCTTGCACTGCTCGGGGCGGATCAGGCGCGGGGCAAAACCCTGGGCACCCGGAGCGGCGCAGACGGCAATCTGTACATCGCTCAAGGCGCTGACCTGGGCGTCGGTGCCGGGCGGCAGGTAGGCGGCGAACGGTGATTTGTCTTCGAACACCGACTGGCGATCACCGACGTTCTGCCAACTGAAACCTTCGCCTTCGATGTTTACCCGACCGCTGAGCAACACCAGGCACAACTCCTGATCGCCCGCGCTGATCGGCAGGCTTTCGCCCAGGCTCAGGCGGTAGGCGGCAAAGCCTACGTATTCCAGGCGCCCGGCTTCCAGGGCGACCATGGTTTGCCCGCGTTTGCTGCTTTTGACCAACAAGCTCATCACTCAAGTCCTCTGGTTGAGAAGCGCACGCAAGGTGTCATAACCTTTTTTTGCGTAGATATAGCTGGGCGCCACGGCCGGGTCCTGCTCGGCTTCCACCACCAGCCAGCCCTCGTAGTTCGCAGCCAGCAGTACGTCCAGCAACGGTGCAAAATCGATGTCGCCATCGCCGGGCACAGTGAACGTGCCGTTGACGATGCAATCGGGAAAGCTCCACATCTGGTTGCGCGCCAGTTGCACCACGGGTTTGCGCACATCCTTGAAATGCACGTGGCAGACACGGTCGATATGCTTGCGCAACACCTCGACGGGTTCGCCGCCGCCCATGTAGCAGTGGCCCGAATCGAACAGCAGGCCGACTTCCGGCCCCGTGCGCTGCATCAGCTGGTCGATGTCTTCGGGGGACTCGACATAGGCGCCCATATGGTGGTGGTACGCCAGGCGTACCCCCTGGGACAGGGTGAAGCGCGCCAGTTCGGTAAGTTTGTCGGCATAGTCCTGCCAAGCCTGCTCGCTATGGAAACGCGGGCGTTCGATCAAACGAATGCGCGAGCCCTGGATCGAATCAGCCACTTCGCCATACACCAGCACCGAGGCGCCGTTGTGCCTGAGCAGTTCGACATGGCCGGCAATCGCCTCGATTTCCTCGGCCACGGAGCGACGGGCCAGGCGGCTGGAGTACCAGCCGGAGACGAGGGCCAGGTCATAGGGGCGCAACACGTCGCCGACACCCTTGGCATCTTTGGGGAATTTGCCGTTGAGTTCAAAACCTTCGTAGCCGATGTCCTTGCCTTCGCTCAGGGCCGTGCTCAGCGGGGTTTCACCGCCGAGGGCCGGCAGGTCGTCGTTGCTCCAGGAGATCGGGTTGATGCCAATTCGGATTGCGGGCATGGCTGCACCTTTATTGTTTTAGCCTGAGATCACTGGGATCAGCCTGTGTGGGAGGGGGCTTGCTCCCGATGGCAGTGGGTCAGTTGATAAATAGGTACCTGATACACCGCTATCGGGAGCAAGCCCCCTCCCACATTTGATTGCATTGCACCTTTAGAACTGTGATTAAGCTCTGGAACTGCGCCAGGCATTGATGAGTTGTTCGAAGGTAGCCTGTACCTGCTGGATCAAGGTCTCATCATCGATCTCCCCCGCCATCCACGCCCGGCTCGGCTCCTGGAAGATCGTGCGGCCTACGGCAAACCCACGGCAGGTGGTGCTCAGGCGTGCTTGCTGGAAACCATCGGCGAGGCATTCGGCGGACGCGTTCAGGCCCAGCAGCACCACGCCCCGGCAGTACGGGTCGCGCTCCTGGATCAGTTCGTCAAGCTTCTTCCAATCCTCGGCTGACTGCGCCTCGATCTTCCACCAGGCCGGGTAGATACCCAGGTTGTACAGGCGCTTGAGGCTGCGGTAGAGCACGTCGGGATAAGTCGATGGATGATCCTTGGGCGGGATGACTTCCAGCAGCAGCTCATGCCCGCTCACGATGGAGGCCTCGTACACCGCCTTGAGTTGCGCTTCCTGCTCCAGGCGCAGCATCGGTTCGTCATCGGGGTGGAATTGCACCAGGCACTTGATGATCTGTTCCTGGGGCCAGGCAATCAGGTTGCTGCCCACCGAGCGTCCGTGTTCGAACGCCAGGGGCCGCGAGTTCTGCACTTCCACCGGGCGTGCGATCCACCAGCCGCGACCGCTGGCGGCGTTGAGGGCATCCTGGCCGAAACGTTGGTCGGCGAGCAGGCCCACGTCGGCCTCGACGCCCTGCTCGCCGAGCTTGCGCTCCACGCGTTCGATGGCCTGGATAAACAACTGCTTGATCGCGCTGATGCGCGTCGGGTCCTGACCGCCCTTTTGCGCCAGGTCCACCAGTTGCCAGCGGTGGTCGAAGGCAAACACGAACAATTGCTTCCAGGCCTTGCGCGGCACCGTTACGCGGTGCAGGCGTTGCAGGGTCACGTCCTGGTCCGGGCGGGTAATGGGCACCGGGCTGCTGAACAGGTACTCAAGCTCGGCGGGTGTCGGCATGGCCGGCGCACAGGCATGGCGCGAAACCACCAGGCCGCCACAGGCATTGGCCAACTGACTGCAACGTTCATCGCTGGCGTCATTGATCCAACCGCTGAGGAAGCCTGACATAAAGGCATCGCCGGCCCCCAGCACATTGAGCACTTCCACGCGCACACCGGGGTAGATCGCCCCGTCCTCCAGCCGCGCAGGAATCGCGCCGTGAATGACCGTACAACCCTGGGGACCCAGCTTGACTACCAGGGTCGCAGGCGTCAGTTCGCGTACGGTGCGCAACGCGGTGAGCAGGTCTTCACTGCCACCGGCGATAAGGAATTCTTCTTCAGTGCCGACGATCAGGTCGAAACGCGGCAGGATCTTCTGCACATGCTGGCTGACATTCTGGTCGGCGACGAAACGGGTTTCGCCATCGGCCTTGCCCGCCAGGCCCCACAGCACCGGGCGGTAGTCGATGTCCAGCACGCGCTTGACGTTGTGCCTGGCGGCGTAATCCAAGGCCTGGATGCTGGCCTTGTACACGCCGTCGGTGGAGAAGTGCGTGCCGGTGATCAACAGCGCTTTGCTGGAGGCAATAAAGGCCTCGCTGATGTCTTCAGCGCGCAGGGCCATGTCCGCGCAGTTTTCGCGGTAGAACACCAGAGGGAAGGTTTCACGATCCTTGAGGCCCAGCAGCACCAGGGCGGTGAGGCGCTCCGGGTCGACCTTGATACCGCTGACATCGCAGCCTTCACGGGCCAGGGATTCCACCAGGAAACGGCCCATATGGTCGTCGCCCACGCGGCTCAGCATCGCTGACTTGAGACCCAGCCTGGCGGTGCCGAAAGCGATGTTGGCGGAAGAACCGCCGAGGTACTTGGCGAAGCTGGTCACGTCCTCAAGCCGCGCACCGACTTGCTGCGCATAGAGGTCGACGCCCAGGCGCCCGAGGCAAATCAGATCCAATTGACGCCCACTGGCAAAACGAGTCTGGCCCATGCTGGCTCCTGTTATTTTTATCAGCCTGCGTTGTGCCGCCGTGGCGACGGCAAACGCTCTTGGTGGGAGCAGACTAGAACGTCCAGCGGCGGCAATCAATATTTATTCCATAATTATTTTTAGTGGAATATTTTTTCCAATACGTCAGCATAGCGGCACGCCAGCGCCCGTGCACCGTTTCAGCAGGCCACACGGGCCGTGATGCCGAGGTATTTTTTTGCGCCTACCCTGTAGACTTGCGCCACCCATCAGCGCATCAGACGAACACGCCAGAAGGATTGCCCATGTCCCGCACCGATCCCGAGACCACCCTGGAAGAAACTGTCGCCAGCCCTCCGATCAATGCCGAACGCCTGTTGCAGCTGATCACCGACGAATACGAGAGCCTGCCGCGCCAGCTCAAGCGCATCGCCAGCTACATGAGCCAGCAGAGCGACCGGATCATGGTCGACCGCATCAGCGATATTGCCCGCGAATGCGAAGTGCACCCCTCGGCCATCGTGCGGTTCTCCCAACGTTTCGGCTTCAGCGGGTTCAGCGAGATGCAGGCGCTGTTTCGCGAGGCATATACCCACAAGACCACGCCGGTGCAGAACTACCAGCAGCGCATCCGCAGCATGATCGCCAACAAATCGCAGAAGGCCAGCGGCGGCGACCTGGCGCGCGAATGCGTCAACGCGACCCTTTCCGGCATCGAGCGCCTGGGCCTGGAGCTGGACGATGCCGCCTTCGAGAAAGCCGTGGACCTGGTGGTCAATGCCGACAACATCTACGTGGTTGGCGTGCGTCGCTCCTTCGCGGTGGCCGACTACCTGGTCTACAACCTGCAGCACACCAACAAGCGCATCCACCTGATCTCTGGCCTGGGCGGCAGTTATCGCGAGCAGATGCGCAGTGTGCGTGCCAATGACCTGGTGATTGCGATCAGCTTCACGCCCTACGGCAAGGAAACCCAGCACTGCCTGCGCATCGCCCAGCATCATCAGGCCAAGACCCTGATCATCACCGACAGCAACCTGTCGCCACTGGCCAAGCGCGCGAATGCGGTGCTGTTGGTCAATGAAGGTTCCTCGTTCGCCTTCCGCTCGTTGAGCGCCACCTTGTGCCTGTGCCAGGCGCTGTTTATTGCGGTGGCGTACCGGTTGGAATTGAAGGTGGATGAGATTCATGAGCAGGTCGGGTTCGACGACTGACGCGCTCCACCTGTAGGAGCGAGCTTGCTCGCGAAAAACCCATAGGCATCGCGGCCATCCAGGATGCCCGCGTTATCGTTAACGATCTTCGCGAGCAAGCTCGCTCCTACAGTAATTGCGCCAGGGCCCGGCCGTGGAAGCGGATCTGCGCGAGGGTCAACGCGGTGTAGCCGATAATCACGGCGGGCGGCAACGTCACATAGACACAAAACTTGCCCAACGGCTGCAAGCTCAGCCCAGCGTCGGCGGCGCGGGCGCAGAAGTCCGCCTCTTGCACCCCGGCCGGCAACCACAACACAAAATGCAGCCCGGCCTGCTGGCCACTGACCGTGACACCCTCCGGCAGACAGGCAAGCAACGCATCCCGCCGCGCCTGATACGCCTGGCGCGAAGCCCGCAGGTGCCGCACGAAGGCACCACTGCCAAGAAACTCCACCAAGCCCAACTGGTCGGTTGCGCCCACTGAATGCCCGGTCAGTTGCAAGGTGCGCAGCAGTGCCGGGCGCAGGACCTTGGGCACCACCATGAAGCCGACCCGCAAGCCGGGAAACAGGTTTTTGTTGAAGCTGCCGCAATAGAGCACGCGGTCGTTCGAATCCAGGGACTTGAGCGCCGCCAGGGGTGCGCTGTTGTAGTTGTACTCGCTGTCGTAGTCATCCTCCACCACCCAGGCATCCGCCCGGTTCGCCCAGTCCAGCAGTGCCAGCCGACGTGACACCGACAGGGTCACGCCCAGCGGCGCCTGGTGCGCTGGGCTGACATAGGCCAGCCGTGCGTGTTCGGGGAGCTGGTCGGTATCGAGGCCTTCGGTGGTGACCGCGATCGCCTGGACCCGCGCCCCGGCGAGGCTGAATAAACGCCGCGCCGGTGTGTAGCCGGGGTCTTCGACACAGGCGGTGTCACCTGGCTGGAGCAGCGTGCGCGCAATCAGGTCAAGGCCATGGCGAATGCCCGTGGTGACGATCACTTCATCTGCCTCGCACTGCATGCCGCGATAGCGGCGCAGGTAATCCGCGATCAGTTCGCGCAAGGCCGGCAACCCGCCGGGGTGCGCAGCCTCCAGCACGCCGAGGCCTGCCGCCAGCAACCCGCGGGAGAGGCAGCGCGCCCAGGTTTTCAGGTCGAACAGGCTGGCATCCGGGCGTCGTGCGACAAAGGGCACGTGACTCTGCACGCCGGCGTGAGGTAAGTCGGGCTCAACCGGTCGGCGCAGGTTTTGCTTGGCCACCGGGGCTGCGATGAACTGCTCCGGAATCACCGCACACACCCGCGTGCCCGAGCCGGCCACACGCTGCACATAGCCTTCGCTGTGCAAACGGTCAAAAGCGGCCTCAAGGGTGCCACGTGAGACCTGCCAGCGCTCGGCCAGGCTGCGGGTCGACGGCAAACGACTGCCTGCCGGCAACTGTCGAGCCAGGATTGCCTCGCGCAACGCCTCGTAGGCGCCCTGCTGCTTGCCTGCATCCAGCGTATCGGGGCGCGGCAGGTCAAGGTTGGAGGCAGCTTTTCCGCGGCTCATAGTGGTCCAGTCATCCATGGCATAAGTGGTCCTGAGGATTAAACCACAAAGTCGCTAGAGTCCGGGCTCTACCCATTGCGAAGAAACCCGCCCATGACTCAACGCCTTCTCGCTCCCTGGTTCTGGCTGACTTTGCTGACGGTCCTGGTGGGCCTGCCGCGCCTTACCCTGGATTTGCATTTGCCCGCCCTGCCCGCCATGGCCGACTACTTCCACACCCAGGACAGCCAGTTGCAACTGGTCCTGACCCTGTACACCCTCGGCTCGGCGATTTCCCTGCTGGTCAGCGGCCCGCTCACCGACCGCTTCGGCCGACGCCCGGTGCTGTTGGCCGGATTGACGCTGTATGTGCTGGCGACCGTGACCTGCGCCGCGGCCGATAGCCTCGGCGTGTTGGTCATTGCGCGGCTGTTCCAGGCGCTCGGCGGGTGCTGCACCACGGTGATCGGCCGAGTGATCGTGCGCGATTATTTTGACCGCGATGAGCAGGCGCGCCTGCTGGGGTTGATCTCCATGGCGATGGCCGTATCGCCCATGGCCGCGCCGGTGCTCGGTAGCCTGTTATTGCCGCTCTTGGGTTGGCGTGGCTTGTTTGTATTGCTCGGGGTGATCGGTTGCGTGCTTTGCATAATCGTCCAACGCCGCCTGCCTGAAACCCGCCCGCCGCAAGTGGCCGCTGCACCGCCCAACCACTTGCTGCGCACCTACAGCCAACTGCTGCGCGAGCGCTACTTCCTGCGTTATGCCTTGGCGATTGGCTGCGCGTACAGCACGTATTTTCCGTTTATCAGCGAGTCTTCGGCATTGCTGCAACGGGGCTTTGATTTGACGCCGACCGCCTACGCCCTGGTGTTTGCCGCGACAATCAGCGGTTATATGCTCGGCGCCAACCTGTTCCGGCGCCTGGTGCAGCGGTTCGGGGCCGACCGCTTGATCAGCGTCGCCATCGGCTTGAATGTGCTGGGCAGCGTCACGCTCGCGCTAGCCACGGCACTGCTGCCACAGGCGTGGCTGGCCATCGTGGTACCGATGGTGGTGATCATGGTGTCGGTGGGCCTGACGATGCCTGCCTGCCAGCTGTCTGTGTTGCAGCCGTATGGTGCGATTGCCGGCACGGCGTCGGGGCTGTTCTTTTTTATCCAGATGTTTGTCACGGCGCTGAGCAGTTGGGCCACCGGACTGTTGTCGGACGGCACTTCACAGCCGTTGGTGATCATGACCTCGCTTGCCAGCGCATTACTGGTGACAAGCTGGCTGATCCTGCGCAAAACGCAAAGTGGGAGGGAACAAAGTCCCTCCCACTCTTCACCGAGCCAGGCTCGGGTTTAGTGCATGAAGATCGCGATCAGGATGATCAGCGGAATCGGCACGCCGAGGAACCACAGCAGTAATGAGCGCATCATATTCTCCTTAGAATGAACGGGCCTTGAATTAACGAACGTAGTTTTCGGTTTCTACATACACCACGGCATCCCGGCGACGACCGCCAAAGGTAGCGGCGAAACTGGCGAAGAACGCACCGATCAGCAGCGCCACGAAGGTCCACAGCGAGGTATAGGCGGCAACTTTCGCGGCGGTGTCGGCGGCTTGCTTGGCTTTTACCTTGGCATCTTCGATGGCTTTGCGGGCATCGCCGTAGACTTTGTCGATACGCGCTTCGGCATCGGCCTGGCTGAGGTTGGTGCGCTGGCTGATCAACTGGGCCAGGTAGGCACGGTCTTCAGCGGCAAGTTGGCCGTCATTGCTCAGGGTGCGGGCAAAAATGCGACCGACCACGGCGTGTGCGGCGTCATCGCTGACTGCGGCTGGGCGGTCATCGCGGAACAGGCTGTCGACGTAGTAGCCGAAGTCACCGCCGTCGGCACCCTGTGCTGCGCTGCCGGCCGCTTGGGTCATGCCACTGGCGGCGCCCGACGCGACACTGGCACCGGCTTGCACACCGCCGCTGACGACGCTGCTGACGGAACCGACCACCAACATCGCGGTGATCAGTGTCGCCACTGCCCAGGCCAGGAAGCCATGGGCGGTGTCGCGGAAGTACACCTCATCGCCATGCATATTGGCCCACTTTACCCGCAGCCGACCGGCGATGTAGCCGCCCAGGCCCGATGCAACAATCTGGGTAAAGGCCAGCCAGACAATCGTGGAAATGCCCAGGCCCTTGGCACTGATGCCACTGTCGGCCCACGGCGAGACCGCCGAAAAGCCCAGGCCGAAGCCCAGCAGCACCAGAATTAATGACAAGGCAGCCGCCGCAGCGGCCCCGGCGAAGATCGCCCCCCAGGAAACCCCGGAGAGCGTGCTCGACTCTTGCAGCGTGGATGAGGATGTGATCATTGTTGTATCGCTCCAGGCATGAAAAATAGTGTTACAAGTCCCAAAAGGGACAGTGCAGGCACCATGCCACTTGGCACGTAATAAAAAATCACTATTTTTCAACAAGTTAGCCAAATTGAACTTACCCGAACCATGCAAGTTGCAAGAAATGACTGTTCTGAACGGGCGTTATGCATTCTTCCGCCGGGCACATTTCCTTGTGGGAGGGGGCTTGCTCCCGATAGCGGTGTCTCAGTCGATGAAACCTTGGCTGACACACCGCTATCGGGAGCAAGCCCCCTCCCACATCGAATCCGTGCCAGTCATGAACAAATGGCATTTCTACTAGATGAAGTTTTATTTAGGAAACATTCAGCAACTTCTTGGCAAAATACCCGCACTTCTAGTGTGAACGCTCACCAGGTAATCCTATGACCCGCATTTTGACCATCGAGGATGACGCCGTAACGGCCCGCGAGATCGTCGCCGAGCTGAGTAGCCATGGACTGGATGTAGATTGGGTGGACAACGGCCGCGAAGGCCTGGTCCGTGCCGTCAGTGGTGATTACGACCTGATCACCCTCGACCGCATGTTGCCCGAACTGGATGGCCTGGCCATCGTCACCACCTTGCGCACCATCGGGGTGTCGACGCCGATCCTGATGATCAGCGCACTCTCTGACGTCGACGAGCGCGTACGCGGCCTGCGTGCCGGGGGCGATGACTACCTGACCAAGCCGTTCGCCTCCGACGAAATGGCCGCCCGCGTCGAAGTGCTGCTGCGGCGCAAAAGCACGGTCAAGGAGTTCGAGACCGCCCTGCGCGTGGCCGACCTTGAACTGAACCTGATCAGCCGCGAAGCCAGCCGTGCCGAGCAACCGCTGACCCTGTTGCCTACCGAATACAAACTGCTGGAATTCCTGATGCGCAACACCGGGCAGATTCTCTCGCGGATGATGATCTTTGAAGAAGTCTGGGGTTATCACTTCGACCCGGGCACCAACCTGATCGATGTGCACATCGGTCGCCTGCGCAAGAAGATCGACCCACCGGGCCTTACGCCGTTGATCCGCACGGTACGAGGTTCCGGTTATGTCATTGCTGAACCCCTCTAAGGGCTGGCGCTCTTCCAGCAGTCGCTTGTTGGCGCTGTACAGTTCGTTGTTCGTGGCCTGGAGCTGCATCCTCATGGGGGTGCTGTACTACGAGGTATCAGGTTACCTGGGCGATTTATCGCGCCACTCCCTGCTGCAGCGCCAGCATTTATTCCAGCGCTTCGACGGCGAAGAACTGGTGGAAGCCTTGACCACCAGCATGACCTTCGACATGAAGGGCGTGGACGCCTATGGTCTGTTCGATGAGCAATTTCGCCCCCTGAGCGGGCCGATCCGTACGGTGCCGGCCGACCTGCCTTTGGATGGCAAGATCCACGCGCTGGCCAATTGCGTCGAATCCGACGACCCGAAACTGCCCAAGGACAGCTGCGACGCCGTGGCTACCCGCACCGGCGACGGGCGCTGGCTGGTGCTGGTGCGCGCCAACGGTTCGCTGTTCGGCGTGACCCGGATCATCTGGCACGCCTTGCTGTGGGCCCTATCGTTGACCATCATCCCTGGCGCTGCCGGCTGGCACCTGCTGCGCCGTCGCCCGCTGCGGAGGATTCGCGGGATCCAGGCCAGCGCCGAAGCCATCGTCGCCGGTGACCTGACGCACCGCTTGCCGCTGTCCAACCGCCGTGACGAGTTGGACATGCTCGCCGCCATCGTCAACGCCATGCTCGACCGCATCGAGAAACTGATGAACGAGGTCAAGGGTGTGTGCGACGCCATCGCCCACGACCTGCGTACCCCGCTCACACGCCTGCGAGCACAGCTTTACCGCATCAAGCAGCAAGCCGAGGAAGACTCCGCCCACGCGGTAAAACTCGATGATGCGATAGCCGAAACCGACACGTTGATGGCGCGCTTTCGCGGGCTGCTGCGCATTTCCGAACTGGAGGACCACCAGCGCCGCTCAGGTTTCCTGGTACTGGACCCGCTGCCGCTGCTGCGCGAATTGCACGACTTCTATCTGCCCCTGGCTGAAGAAGGCGAAATGGAACTGGTGCTGCAGGCGCCCGAATCACTGCCGTGGGTTACCGGCGACCGCGCGCTGTTGTTTGAAGCCTTGGCCAACCTGTTGAGCAACTCGATCAAGTTCACCCCGCCTGCCGGCAAAGTCATCCTGCGGGCGGTCAATGATATGGGCAGCACCCGTATCGAAGTGCTTGACTCAGGGCCGGGGATTCCGGCGGCCGAGCGCGCTTCGGTATTCCAGCGCTTTTATCGGGTGGATGAAAGCGATCAGCACGGCGGTTTTGGCTTGGGGTTGTCGATTGTGGCGGCGATCATCAACTTGCACGGCTTCAAGCTCGACGTCGGCACCAGCGAACTGGGCGGCGCCCGGTTGGTACTGGAGTGTCGCCAGCAGTTGATACCTGACTAGATCGTCGGGGCACAGAGAACCAAATGTGGGAGGGGGCAAGCCCCCTACCACAGGGGGACCGAGGCATTGAGCGCTACAACACACTCCCCATGGCCTTGATCAACACCGGATCAAATGCATAGATATCCGGCGCGTAGACCAGGCTTCCCTCGCGATCCACCTCCACGGTCCAATACCCCAACAACACCGGCACTGGCGTGGCCAGCCTGAATTCATGGGTCACACCAGTGGCCAGCAATTCATCAGTGCGGGTGCGTTCGGCCGGGGTCACCAGCAGGTCACGTAACAGCAGCGGCTGCTCGACACGCACGCAGCCGGAACTGAACGCCCGCGGCCCCTTGGTGAACAGCGGTTGGCTGGGGGTGTCGTGCAGGTACACGGAATACGGGTTGGGGAAACGCATCACGATCTTGCCCAGCGGGTTACGCGGGCCGGCCTGCTGACGCAGCAGGATGTTGCCTGGGCGCGCCCAGTCAACTTGCTCGGGCGCCAGCGGGTGGCCTTCGGCGTCGAGCACTTGCAGGTTTTGCTGGCGCAGGTATTCGGGGTTGAGGCGGATGGCCGGGAGCTTGTCCTCGCGCATGATGGTCGGCGGGATGGTCCAGGTGGGGTTGAGGGTCAACCGTGTGATGCGCGACTTGAGCAACGGCGTCTGGCGTTCGGCGCGCCCGACCTGCAGGCGGGTTTGCCACACCGGGATGCCGCTCTGGTACACGCTCAGTTGCGCGGCCGCCACATTGACCACGACGCCTTCGGGCTCAAGGTCCTGGGCCAGCCAGCGGAAACGTTCCAGGTTGATGCGCAGTTGTTCGCGGCGCACCGCCGGGCTGATATTGAGCTCGGCCACGGTGCCCGCACCGATCACGCCGTCGGCTTGCAAGGAGTGGCTGAGTTGGAATGCCTTCGCCGCCTTGACCAGGTCCCCCTGATATTGCTTGCCGTTGGGCAACTTGGCCAGATAGCCGCCACTGTGCAGGCGCCGCGCCAGTTCCGGCACGCGCGGATCTTCCATGCCGGGGCGTAATAACGGGCCACTGCCCACCGCGTCCCAGTGCGGTAAAGGCTGTTGGCGCACGTTGGAATAGGCATTGCGCAGGCTGCGATACAAATCCGCACTGGGGCGCGCCTGGTCGAACGCCTTGACCATGTCCTGCAAGCCGGTCGCGGCAAATGCCAATACTGCAGTGTTCGGGTCTGTTGTGGGCGGTTGAGAATGCCACAGCGGTTCATAGCGCGATTGCAGCAGGCGCCCGTAATGCAAATCGTGCAGGGCCTGCAGGTACTGCTGGCTGGTCGCGATATCGCTGCACAGCACGTTAGCCGTGGCATCCACCGTGGGCAAGCTATAGTGGGTGGGGTCCAGGCCGTCGTCGGCGAGCATCAGCAGCTGGGTTTGCAAGGCTTTGCGGGGCTCGTCGGCCGACCACAGCGACGCATTGCCCTGCTGCTGGTAAAAGGCTTGCAGGCGCACCAACGCGGTGGCGTCGATCCGCGGGGCCAACTGGGGGCAGACGCTGGGCAATTGCGCCAAAGCCTGTTGCACGGGCGCCAGGTCGACCGGCGCCGGCGTGGTCACCGGCAACGGCTCCAGCGGCGGTGCATCGGCCATGGCGACCAATGGTGCAACGAGCAGGCAAATGCTCAAGTAACATGCGTGTTTTTTGAACAATTGACTGAGCTCCACTCCACAGCTTGGGGATCGACTGTAGATGCTGACTTTTATGCGCCGCCTCGGAATAACCACCGTGGGCTTGATGACCGGGAGCCTGGCTTTACTGAGCAATGTTGCGCTCGCCGCCAATGGCCCCCCTCCTTCCTTGTATAGCAGCCTGGCGCGCTCGGCTCCAGAACTCAATCCCGCCGTGCTGAAAAGCGCCTTGAGCGCAGTGCAGTGCGCGGTCAATAACGGCGAGGAACGTTCCGATCGCCTAGCGGTTATTGACTACTCCCAGCCCTCGACCGCTCGTCGGCTGTGGATCTTCGATTTGCGCAAACAGACTCTCGTGCTGCGTGACCTGGTGGCCCATGGAGCCAAGTCCGGGGAAAACTTCGCCACCCAGTTCTCCAACCTCGAGGGCAGCCACCAGTCCAGCCTCGGCTTGTTCCGCACCCAGGAAAGCTACCTCGGCACCCACGGCTACTCGCTGCGCATGGATGGCCTGGAACCCGGCTTCAATGACCTGGCGCGCGACCGTGCCATCGTGATCCATGCCGCCGACTACGTCAGCCCCTTGTGGAGCAAGCGCGAAGGCCGCATCGGCCGCAGCCAGGGCTGCCCGGCGGTGCGCCCACAGGTGGCGCGCCAGGTAGTGGACAAGCTCAAGGGTGGGCAGTTCATGTTCTCCTGGTACCCGGACCAGCGCTGGTTGAAGTCCTCGACCTACCTCAATTGCAAACCCCAACAGGTGGCGAGTAGTCGTACAATCCGTGGCGGATAGCCTGTCCCCACAGATAAAAGAGAGCGTCGCATGCTTCTACACACCTCCACCTGGATCGAAATCGGGCAGTTTCTGGAACGCAGTCGCACGGTGGTGATTCCCATCGGCTCCAACGAACAACATGGCCCTACCGGCCTGCTGGGCACTGACTGGATGTGCCCGGAGATCATCGCCCATGAGGCGCAAAAAAATGCCGACATCCTCATCGGCCCGACCTTCAATATCGGCATGGCCCAACATCACCTGGGCTTCCCCGGCACCATCTCCCTGCGCCCTTCCACCTTTATCGCCGCGATTGGCGACTGGGTGCGCTCGCTGGCCGGGCATGGTTTCGAAAAGATCCTGTTTTTGAACGGCCACGGCGGCAATATCGCCACAATCGAAGCAGCGTTCTCCGAGCTGTACGCCGAAGCCAGCTTCGCCCGCCGCCCGGCCGGCTTCGCGCTGAAGCTGGTCAATTGGTGGGACCTGGAAGGCGTAACGGACCTGGCCCACCGCCAATTTCCGGTCGGCCACGGCAGCCACGCTACGCCGTCGGAGATCGCAGTGACGCAGTGGGCATACCCGCAGTCGATCAAGTCGGCCGAGTACTCGCCGCAAATTGCCAACACCGGCCCGATCCGCGAAGCCCTGGACTTCCGCGCACGCTTCCCCGATGGGCGCATGGGTTCGGACCCGGCGCTGGCGACGGTGGAGAAAGGCGGTGAGCTGGTGGCGTTGGCGGCGCAGGGGCTGATCAAGACGGTCGATAGTTTCAGCAACGAAGCCAAACCTTGAGCCCAATGATGGTCCAAATGTGGGAGGGGGCTTGCTCCCGATAGCAGTGTGTCAGTCAGCTCATCTGTAGCTGACCCACCGCCATCGGGAGCAAGCCCCCTCCCACATTTTGAAATGCATTGCCTTTCAGAACGGGCTTACTTACAGTCCTGGGCCGCCTGCTCAAGCCGCGACGGTTTGATCGCCGAGGCCAGCGGTTTGCGCTCATACAGGAACACCTTGGTGCCGTCCTGGGACTTGTAGGCCTCCAGCACATCATCGGCAGCAATCTTGCTGGTCAACAACACCTTGGCGTGGCGCGAGTTCTGCGTCACGGTGGAGGTGATGCCGTGTTTTTCCAGCTTGGGCAATACGCACTGCACATAGCCTTGAGGAGTCTTGGCGGTTTGCAGGGTCAGTGAGGGAGCATTCGGGGCAGTGATACATCCGGTCAGCGACAGAGCAGTGAAGGCCAGGGCCGGGGCAAAAGAAGAGCGCATACAGATTCCTGAAAATAACCAATAGGGTTTACATCCATTCGCGGGTCAACCTGCGCGAACCAGGGCCTTTAGCGATACGTCGAATTGCTTCAGGGCGTCTTGCTGGACATCGCGTTGTTGCTCGATCAGCGCGGCGATCTCAGGCGCGGCCTTATCGTGCACCCACACCGACGGCACATGCTTGTCCACCGAGCCTTCAGCCTTGGCGATGTACTGCAGGTTCGCGTCATAGAAACGTGCGGCAAAGCGCGCCTCGACCCGGTCGTTATGCTGGGTCAGCAATTGGTTATGGGCATCGAGCACCACCACCACGTCCGGATGTGCCCGCACCAGGGCATCCAGGCTGCTATAGACCGTCACCGAGAGAAAAGTGCCCTGTAGCGAATTCATCAACCAGTCGATGGCCAGTTCCGGATCGGAGCTGTTGACGAACGCCTCGCGAATCCGCCCATCCAACGCGTCCTTGGCGCCGTTCAGGGCCATGGCGTGGTAGCGGTCAAGGTAATTGAGGTTCTCGCGAGTGTTTTCGCTGAACAACACTCCCACTGACTGGGCGCGCTGCAGGGAGTCTACGCCAGCGGCAAGTGGCAGCAAATGGCCTGTACGCAGTTCATCGGCAATCGCCGGGGTGGTCATGGCCGCCGTGCCCAGCATCAGGGCCATTAGTGCAAACTGGATAATTGTCCTCATCGCGCATTTCCTTGAGCCGCGTTTCGATGTGCAGATTCTGCGCGATTGGCGAAAAAACAGAACTTGTGATCCTTGATGGTGACTATCATTTGAACCGATAGTGTCAGGCAGCCGATAAAATCTATAAGGACCCCGCCATGAAGCCCTACCAGAAAACCTTCGACCGCATCCGCGAAGCCGTACTACCGGAGTTTCGCGAGCGGGTCGCCGATTACCTGGTCGATTATGAAGACGTGCTGCTGGACCCAAGCGCCGATGCTGAACAACGCTCGGCTAGCGCCCAACAACTACGCGGCTACCTGCGGGGCTTGAACACCACACGGGTGCTGGGCATGGCCCACTGGGAGGACCTCGACCGACGTATCGAGGAAGAGTGGCAGCTAGAGCACAGGCCGCTGCAGGTTGACCCACTCCCGAACTGACGGGCGTTGCCACTGGCGTTGCGCGTACGCCACCAGCTCGGTCGGTACGGCGTCTGCGTTGAGGATCAAGCGGTTGAGCATCACCGCCAGGTCCACATCGGCAATCGACCACTCACCGAACAAATACTCAGGGTTGCCTGCCAGAAGTGCCTGAGCAGCAGTGATCAACTTGCCCGCAGCAGCCTGAGCCACCGGCGATAAAGGCGGCATCTTCTGCCCGTAGAACACCACCAGCGTCGAGCGCTCCTGGCGGATCGGCAGCAAATCGCTGCGCAGCCAGGCCTGGACCTGTCGCGCCCTTGCCCGCTGCTGCAGATCAGTTGGGTAAACGCAGATCTGAGGGTACGCCTGGTCCAGGTACTCAGTGATTGCCGAAGATTCCGACAGCGTGAAATTACCGTGTTCCAGAGTGGGTACCCGTTGGGTCAGGGAGCGTTGGGCGTAATCTGCCGACTGGTTTTGTCCAGCATCCAGATCCAGAGGAACCGTCTCGAACGCCAAACCTTTTTCCCGCAGCGCGACGAACACCGACATGGCGTAGGGGCTGGTGAACAGCGAATCAACGTAGAGGCGCAGTTGGCTCATAGGCTATCTCCGGTGGATGAGCCTCTAAGCTACGAGATTCGGGTCGATAAGGACAATGCAGGGTTTTTATGGGGGCATTCCTGGTGGGAATACAAAAGCCGCCCCGGTGCCTAGCTGCTACTGTTATTTGACAGTAAAACTGTCACCAGCGCTCCCAAGACGCCTAAACCAAGGGTTAGTAATGCCACGCCATGCATGCCAACGGCAATGAGCAGTGATGCTAATGCTCCGAATAACAGAGCAACTAGCTGTTGCAAGAAGCTAAACAGCATCATTGCCTCAATACCTGGGTATTTTTTTACCGCCATGGACGCGACACAGGGGTAGATCATTGCCTGGGCATACCAGACTGCTAGATATGCCAAAAACACAAAGTGACGATCCAAGTGCTTTAAGGTTGTTAACAAAAATATCAACACCGCAAAAAGCAGCACACCGCCGGCCATAATTGAAAGTGCAGATATGCTAACCGACCTCAATGCATACCTTACAGACAGCGCCCCGCCGAAATAGGCAAGCCCCAGCCATACCCCAAACATCCCGTATTGCGCGCTATCCCACTCCAATAGCGCGTCAAAAACGTAGACACCTACACCTTGGTACACAACAAACACCCCATAACCACACCCGCCTAGTATGACCGGCAAATAAAAGCTGGGATGACTGACCATAGCTGCATACCTTGGACGTCCGACTCGCTGCTGACTGTCGATATCCAGAGCAGACAGAATCTCTCTTACAGGCAGTACCAAGATAGCGCAGATGATTGAGCCGCACGCCATGACCACTGCCACCACTTCCCAGCGAAAAAAAGAAACTAAAAACCCGCTTGCGACTTGTCCCGCCACCAACGCAAAAACAAATGAATAGGATAAAAGGGATAAAGTCCTCGCCAAGTGAGCTCCCGAGAAAACCTGCGATAACAATGCGCGTCCCAGCAACGCCGCCCCGCCGCCACCCAAGCCTTGCAGCAGCCTGGAAAAATAAAAGCTTTTATCGTCATAAGCCCACACGGATAAAAAACTTCCACAAAAGAACATGCAGCAGAACACCCACAGAACTGCCGAACGACCAAATAACCGAATAAGGTGAGCGGTGAAAGTCAATGGGACTGCGGCACCGCTTAAATACATCAGCAAAGCGTTGTAGCCTTCAGCCGCACTCATACCGAGCGCATTAACGATGTAAGGCGTGGCAGGCAGATAAAGTGTCACGCCTAGCTGGGCCATTACGGTGGTACTGCAAGCTAAAATCAGTATCCGCACATTTGGCTGCAAGTCATGCGTCCCAGGTCAGTTGTCCTGATAATGATGTTTGAGCACGCAAGAAACCTTTACAAGCACGCGAAGTATGGGATTTAACCTAAAACTTTGTAGGCGAATTCTTCAAGTGATTCAGGTCTCCTCCAAGCTAACCGACGCACCGCACTGTTGGATCAGCTGAAGGCGCTCAGCACGCCCCCTCCTACGCCTTACCCCGCAAACCCACCCTCACCCAAAAAAACCTGTTCCGCTGGTGTCGTAGCCCTGCCCAACACCGCATTACGATGAGGAAAGCGCCCAAACCGCTCAATGATAACGGCGTGTTCCTTGGCCCAGTGGTAGGTATTGGCATCCAACTGCTGGTTGAGCGTCAGCGAGCGTTGCTGGTCCTGCGGATCTTCCGAGTGTTCAAACGGCAAATAACAGAACGCACGCAACTGGGGTTCGATCTGTTGATCCAGCCCGGCGTCCACCATCTGATGTGCATACAGGCGTGCCAGCGGGTCGGTGGCGAACATATGCGCGGTGCCGCGAAAGGCGTTACGCGGGTACTGGTCCAGCAGGATCAATAACGCGAGCGCACCGTCGGCGCAGGTCAGCCAATCTTCCAGTTCGCGCCGTGCGGCCTGCATATGGGTGGTATAGAAGGTGTCGCGAAAGGTTGTGTCGAAGCCATCGTCCTTGGCGAACCAACGCTTGGGCCCCGCCTGTTTCCAGAATTCGATCACCGCCTTGGCTGATTGCGTCTTTATGCTGATCATCATGCGCCTCAAATGTTATAGGATAACGTCAATTATTTGCCCGCTTGTGATTCCCACTTATGACTGACGCTACTACCTTACGCCAACGCCTGCAGTCCATCGACGCCCTGCGCGGCCTGGTGATCCTGTTCATGCTACTGGACCATGTGCGCGAAACCTTCCTGTTGCATCGCCAGGTCAGCGACCCGATGAGCATCGACAGCACCGAGCCTGCGCTGTTTGTCAGCCGCACCCTGGCCCATCTATGCGCGCCGGTGTTTGTGCTGCTCACCGGCTTGTCGGCTTGGCTGTATGGCCAGAAATACCAGGGCCGGCGCGACGTGTCGGCGTTTCTGTTCAAGCGCGGGCTGTTTTTGGTGGTGCTGGAGTTCACCCTGGTCAACTTCGCCTGGACCTTCCAGCTGCCGCCCACGGTGATCTATATGCAGGTGATCTGGGCAATCGGCGTGAGCATGATCGCCCTCGCCGCCCTGGTGTGGTTGCCGCGTGCGTTGCTGATCAGCTTGGCCCTGGTGATCATTGCCGGGCATAACTTGCTCGATGCAGTGCACTTGGCCCCGGGATCGACGTCGCAGGCGCTGTGGTCGATCCTGCATGAACGCAGTTGGATCCAGGTGTCTGAAAACCTGCGGCTGCGCGTGACCTACCCGGTGTTGCCGTGGATCGGCGTGATTGCCCTGGGCTACAGCGTCGGCCCCTGGTTTGCCAATGTCACACCGCCGGCCAGGCGCCAGCGTTATTTGCTGACGGCGGGAATCGGCGCGCTGGTGGGGTTTGTGCTGTTGCGAATGCTCAACGGGTACGGCGACAAGCCTTGGCAGGCGTATGACAGCGGCGTGCAGACACTGATGAGCTTCTTCAACATTACCAAGTACCCGCCTTCGCTGTTGTTCCTGGCGTTGACGCTGGGCATTGGCTTGTTGGTACTGCTGGCGTTCGAACGTGTCGGGCATAAACGCTGGATCGGTGTACTGGCCGTGTTTGGCGCCGCGCCGATGTTCTTCTACCTGTTGCACCTGTATGTGCTGAAAATACTGTATGTGGCCTGTGCTGCGTTGCTTGGGCTCAACCACGGCAATTATTTCGGCTTCGACAGCATCGGCGCGGTGTGGCTGGCCGCGCTGTGGATGCCGCTGGCGTTGTACCCGCCCGTGCGCTGGTTTGCCGCGCTCAAAGCGCGTCGGCGCGACATCGCCTGGCTCAAATATCTCTGACTATCGCTACTCCAAATGTGGGAGGGGGCTTGCCCCCGATAGCGGTGGTTCAGCCAATGGATTTGGTACTGAAACTCCGCCATCGGGGGCAAGCCCCCTCTTATCAAACATCAAATAAGCTACTGATTTTACAGAGTTAAAATTTAGTCTCTAAACCAGATATTTTGGAGGCGGCCCAGTTTGCTGCGCGACAGCGTCACGTCGGCGATGTGAACGAGTGGTTGGTTGTTGGACCGGGTACATATCCGTTATTTAGGTAACGGCGGCTATTGGTTCCGCTCTTACAGCGGGTCACTTTTGAAAGAGCCCAAAAGTAACCAAAAGGCTCTTGCCCCACCACTCGGCACCTCGCCTAGGCTCGGTGTGCCCGTAATCCGACATGGATTTGGGGGGCCGCCGCCACGCGCCATCCATGGCGCGGGGCGGCTAAACCGGCATCCCTGCCGGTTTACCCCCCAAATCCATGTCAGATTCCGGCCAGCGTGGTTTAACGGGCCGCCTAAGATCAAGATCAAAAACAAAAGCGAGGCGGCCTTAGAGCCGACCTGATCGTTGAGGCGGGCGCGTTCCCCTGTGTGCGGGCTTGCTCGCGAAGGTCGTTAACGATGACGCGGGAACTCAGGATGAGCGCGGCGCACTCGGGTTTTTCGCGAGCAAGCTCGCTCCTACAGAAAAGCAGAAGCGCCGCCAGCGTATCTACGATGCGAAGCGAGTGGCTCTTGATCTTGCTTTTGATCTCAGGCGCCCCGTTAAACCACGCTGGCCGAACGCAGGCTTGAATCCGTGGGTAACCCGGCAGGACGCCGGGTTAGCCGCACTGGGCCATGGATGGCCCATTGCGGCGGCCCACGGATTCAAGCCTGCGTTCGGGCATGCCGAGCCTAGGCGAGGCACCGAGTGGTGGGGCGAGGACCTTTTGGTTACTTTTGGGTCCTTCCAAAAGTGACCCGCTGTAAGAGCGGAACCCTAAGTGGCCGTTACCGCAGCAACGGATATGTACTCGGTCAAAACCCCAACATCCTGGTCGGCTGTTAGCCCCCCTCCCACCGCTATGGCAAGCAACCCCTCTTACCAAACAGTTTGCTGCGCGACAGCGTCACATCGAAAATGTGGTGGGGACTCCCACATTTTTTAGACTGTGTCAGGCCAATTCGGCGCGCAGTTGGCGGGCGGCGGTGACCATGTGAATGAGCGCCGCCTCCGTCTCCGGCCAACCCCGCGTCTTCAAACCGCAATCGGGGTTGACCCACAGACGCTCTGCCGGAATCCGCTTGGCGGCCTTGCGCAATAAGTTGGCCATCTCCGAGGCATCCGGTATCCGTGGCGAGTGGATGTCATACACCCCCGGGCCGATTTCATTCGGGTAAGCGAAGGCTTCGAATGCGTCGAGCAGCTCCATGTCCGAACGCGAGGTTTCGATGGTAATCACGTCGGCGTCCATTGCCGCGATGGACTCGATTACATCATTGAACTCGCTGTAGCACATGTGGGTGTGGATTTGGGTTTCGTCTCGCACACCACAGGCGCACAGGCGGAACACCTCGGTGGCCCAGTCAAGGTAGTGCTGCCACTGCGCCTGGCGCAACGGCAAGCCTTCACGGAATGCGGCTTCGTCGATCTGCACGATCTTGATCCCGGCCGCTTCCAGGTCCAGCACTTCGTCACGAATCGCCAGGGCCAGTTGCCGGGCCTGCACTTCGCGGCTCACGTCTTCCCTTGGGAACGACCACATCAGCATCGTCACCGGGCCAGTCAGCATGCCCTTCATCACTTTGTCGGTCAGGCCCTGGGCGTAGCGGAGCCACTCCACGGTCATGGCTTTCGGGCGGCTCAGATCACCCACAATCACCGCCGGTTTCACACAGCGCGAACCGTAGCTCTGCACCCAGCCGAAACGGCTGAACGCGTAGCCATCCAGTTGTTCGGCGAAGTACTCGACCATGTCGTTACGCTCGGCTTCACCGTGCACCAGCACATCCAGCCCGAGGTTTTCCTGGACCTCGACGGCGTGCTTGATCTCACTGTGCATGGCCTCGACGTATTCGGCTTCGCTCAACTTGCCGGCCTTATAAGACTGGCGTGCCAGGCGGATCGACGCAGTTTGCGGGAACGAACCGATGGTGGTGGTCGGGAATAGCGGCAGGTCCAGGCCGGCCCGCTGTTTCGCAATGCGTTGGGCAAACGGCGACTGACGCTGGCTGTCTTGGGCGGTGATGGCGGCGACACGGGCTTGAACGGCAGGCTTATGGATCCGTGGCGAAGCAGCGCGGGCAACCTGTACGGCTCGGCTTTCGGCCAGGGCGACAAGTACGTTGGGGGCTTCGGGCTGGTCAACAGCCTGGGCCAGCACCGCCACTTCTTCGCACTTCTGAACAGCAAAGGCCAGCCAGCTTTTCAGCTCGGCATCCAGCTGGTCTTCACGGCCAAGGTCCACAGGGCTGTGCAGCAGCGAACAGGACGGCGCAACCCACAGGCGATCGCCCAATTTCTCGTGGGCATGCTGCAAGGTGGCCAAGGCTTTTTCCAGGTCGCAGCGCCAAACGTTGCGGCCATTGACTACGCCCAGGGACAACACTTTATAAGCCGGTAGGCGGTCGAGGATGGTCGGGTACTGGTCCGGCGCTCGCACCAGGTCGATGTGCAGGCCATCCACTGGCAGGTTGGCGGCCAAACCGAGGTTCTCTTCCAGGCCACCGAAGTAGGTCGCCACCAGTTTTTTCAGCGGGTCACGCTGGATCAGGTTGTAGGCACGCTCAAACGCGTTCTTCCACTCCTGGGGCAAATCGAGCACCAGGATCGGCTCGTCGATCTGCACCCACTCCACGCCCAGGTCCGCCAGGCGCTGGAAGATCTGGCCGTACAGCGGCAGCAGGCGCTCGAGCAGGTCAAGCTTGTCGAAATCGCCACCCTTGGTCTTGCCCAGCCACAGGTAGGTCAGCGGACCGATCACGACTGGCTTGACGGTGTGGCCGAGGTCACGGGCTTGCTTGACCTCTTCGAACAGCTGGTCCCACCCCAGGTGGAACTGCTGGTCGACGCTGAACTCCGGCACAAGGTAGTGATAGTTGGTGTCGAACCACTTGGTCATCTCCTGGGCGTGGGCACCGCCGCAGCAGCTGTCACTGACCCCACGGGCCATGGCGAACAGGGTATGCAACGTGGCCTGGCCATCGGCCGGGCGGAAGCGCTCGGGAATCACGCCGAACATCAGCGAGTGGGTGAGTACCTGGTCGTACCAGGCGAAATCACCGGCGGGCAGCAGTTCGATGCCGGCCTGTTTTTGCAGTTCCCAATGGGTCTTTCGCAAGTCACGGCCCACGGCACGCAGGCCGGCCTCGTCGAGCTCGCCTTTCCAGAACGCTTCCTGCGCTTTTTTCAGTTCGCGGTCGCGTCCAATGCGCGGAAATCCGAGGGAATGAGCGACTGCCATGACCTAAAGCTCCAATGTCGTTATTGATGGCAGCCATTGTCGGCAGAGGGTGATAATGAGACAAACTCATTATTCTATAGATCATCACAAGATCTGCTCATGTTCATGCTTCAATACGCGAACGTTAACTTGATGGGTAGTACCGCCCTCCTCCCAACGAACGGTCACACTCAGGCCCTATGCTTGAACACGGCGCGCAAAATCCGCCCGCTAACCTTTCGATCTGTTCCAAGTGCGGGCACAATGCGTGTCCTTTTTTGGCAGGCACCGCCGCAGGCTCTCAAAAATGATCAAAACGCCGTATTACCTCATCGATAAACAGAAGCTTCTGGTCAACATGCAGAAGATTGCCTACGTGCGCGAGCAGTCCGGCGCCAAGGCTCTGCTGGCACTCAAGTGCTTTGCCACCTGGTCGGTGTTCGACCTGATGCAGCAATACATGGACGGCACCACCTCGTCGTCGCTGTACGAGTTGAAGCTCGGCCGCCAGAAGTTCGAAGGTGAAGCGCACGCCTACAGCGTGGCCTGGGCCGACGATGAAATCGAAGAGATGCTGGAGAACTGCGACAAGATCATCTTCAACTCCATCAGCCAGCTGCAGCGGTTTGCCGAGCGTTCCGAGGGCAAAACCCGTGGCCTGCGTGTGAACCCGCAGGTGAGCAGCTCCGACTACCTGCTGGCCGACCCGGCGCGCCCGTTCAGCCGCCTGGGCGAATGGGACCCGGTGAAGATCGACGGCGTGATCGAGCAGATCTCTGGCTTCATGTTCCACAACAACTGCGAGAACGGCGACTTCAGCCTGTTCGACAAAATGCTTGGCACCATCGAGGAACGTTTCGGTGAGCTGCTGCACAAGGTCAAGTGGGTCAGCCTCGGCGGCGGCATCCACTTTACCGGTGAAGGCTACGCGCTGGACGCGTTCTGCGCGCGCTTGAAGGCGTTCTCCGAGAAGTACGGCGTGCAGGTGTACCTGGAACCGGGGGAAGCTGCGATCACCAACAGCGCCTCCCTGGAAGTCACCGTGCTCGACACACTCTACAACGGCAAGCACCTGGCCGTGGTCGACAGCTCCATCGAAGCCCACCTGTTGGATCTGCTGATCTATCGCCTCAATGCCAAGCTGGCGCCAAGCGAGGGTGAACACACCTACATGGTGTGCGGCAAATCCTGCCTGGCCGGGGACATCTTCGGCGAGTATCAATTCGATCGTCCGCTGGCCATCGGCGATCGGCTGTCGTTCATCGACACCGCGGGCTACACCATGGTCAAGAAAAATTGGTTCAACGGCCTGAAAATGCCGTCCATCGTAGTGAAACAACTCGACGGTACAGTCGAGGTGGTTCGTGAATTTGGTTACGACGACTACCTGTCCAGCCTTTCCTAAGCTGGCGGATATAGGAGAAATAAAGCAATTGAAAAAGAACGTTCTTATCATTGGTGCAGGAGGTGTCGCCAAGGTGGTGGCCCACAAGTGCGCGCAGCACAACGACGAACTCGGTCGTATTGCTATCGCGTCGCGCAACATCTCCAAATGCCAGGCCATCATCGACAGCGTCAAGGCCAAGGGTAGCCTCAAGGTACCCGCCGATATCCAAGCCTTTGCGCTGAACGCCCTGGACGTGGAAGCGACCAAGGCCTTGATCCGCGAAACTGAGTCACAGATCGTCATCAACGTCGGTTCCGCGTTCCTCAACATGTCGGTACTGCGCGCCTGCATCGATACCGGCGTGGCCTACCTCGACACCGCCATCCACGAAGAGCCGGGCAAGGTCTGCGAGACCCCGCCGTGGTACGGCAACTACGAATGGAATCACCTGGAAGAATGCAAACAGAAGAACATCACCGCCATCCTTGGCGTGGGCTTCGACCCAGGTGTCGTCAACGCGTACGCCGCGCTGGCGCAGCAACAGCATTTCGACCGCATTGATTCGATCGACATTCTCGACGTCAATGCCGGCTCCCATGGCAAATACTTCGCCACCAATTTCGATCCGGAAATCAACTTCCGCGAATTTACCGGGCAGGTGTGGAGCTGGCAGAACAGCCAGTGGACCAGCAACACCATGTTCGAAGTCAAACGCACCGACGACCTGCCGGTAGTTGGCTCGCAGAACCTCTACCTCACCGGCCACGATGAAGTGCACTCGCTGTCGAAAAACCTCGACGTGCCCAACGTGCGTTTCTGGATGAGCTTCGGCGAACACTACATCAACGTGTTTACCGTACTGAAAAACCTCGGCCTGCTCTCCGAGAAGCCAGTCAAGACCGCCGAAGGCCTGGAAGTGGTGCCGTTGAAAGTGGTCAAGGCCGTGCTGCCTGATCCGTCTTCGCTTGCCCCGGGCTACACCGGCAAGACCTGCATCGGCGACCTGGTCAAAGGCACCAAGGATGGCCAGCCGCGGGAAATGTTCATCTACAACGTGGCTGATCACGAAGAGGCGTATGCCGAGACCGACAGCCAGGGCATCTCCTACACCGCAGGCGTTCCACCGGTCGCTGCTGCGCTGCTGGTTGCGCGTGGCGAGTGGGATGTGAAGCACATGGCCAACGTTGAGGAACTGCCGGCTGAGCCGTTCCTAAAGGCGCTGGATGTGATGGGCTTGCCGACCCGGATCAAGGACGAGAACGGTGATCGCGCTTGGGATGCGATTGCCTGATAGGCGATAGCTGACCACACAAAAAAATGCGCCCAACCGGGCGCATTTTTTGTTTGGGTATCCTAGATATCCCCAGAACGCTGGAGAGTCAAATGTGGGAGGGGGCTTGCTCCCGATGGCTGTGTGTCAGCCAGCCTATTCTTTACTGACCCACCGCTATCGGGAGCAAGCCCCCTCCCACATTTTGATCTGCTTTGCCTGTTATTCCAGGTTACGCGCCGAGTTGCTCAGCGCTCTTGAGCGCTTCAAAGAGCTTGTGCCAACTCCCACTATATTTTTGCTTGGGTGGTACACAGATCCTTAGACCACCGAAGATCCAATGTGGGAGGGGGCTCGCCCCCGATGGCTGTGTGTCAGCCAGCCTATTCGTTACTGACCCACCGCTATCGGGAGCAAGCCCCCTCCCACATTTTGATCTGCATTGCCTGTTATTCCAGGTTACGCGCCGAGTTGCTCAGCGCTCTTGAGCGCTTCAAAGAGCTTGTGCCAACTCCCACTATATTTTGCTTGGGTGGTACACAGATCCTTAGACCATCGAAGATCCAATGTGGGAGGGGGCTCGCCCCCGATGGCTGTGTGTCAGCCAGCCTATTCGTTACTGACCCACCGCCATCGGGAGCAAGCCCCCTCGCACATTTTGATCTGCTTTGCCTGTTATTCCAGGTTACGCGCCGAGTTGCTCAGCGCTCTTGAGCGCTTCAAAGAGCTTGTGCCAACTCCCACTATATTTTTGCTTGGGTGGTACACAGATCCTTAGACCACCGAAGATCCAATGTGGGAGGGGGCTTGCTCTCGATGGCGGTATGTCAGCCAGCCTATTCTTTACTGACCCACCGCCATCGGGAGCAAGCCCCCTCCCACATTTTGATCTGCTTTGCCTGTTATTCCAGGTTTCGCGCCGAGTTGCTCAGCGCTCTTGAGCATTGCAACAACGCCGGCGCAAGCTGTTTTTCAGCCGCCGCCTGGCTCCAGCGACTGGTCGGCGCCACCACATGCACCGCCGCTACCGGTCGACCGTTGGCGCCCAGCACGGGGGCGCCGATGGTCATGTCGCCCAGGAACAGTTCCTGGCCATTTACCGCATACCCCTGCTCGCGCACTTGCTGCAGCGACTCCAGAATTCGGTCGACGTCTGTCACGGTATGGCTGGTGTGCGCTACTCGCTGACTGTTCTGAATCAGTGCCAGCGCTTCATCCTGCGGCAAGGCGCTCAAATAAGCCCGCCCCGACGCGGTGCAGTACATCGGCACCCGCGAGCCGATCGGCATGTGCACCGGCACAAACCCGGCACTGACAAACCGCGCAATGTAAGTCATGTCCTGGCCCGCCGGCTCGGTCAGGCACGACGTCTCACCGGTCAACCGCGTCAACTCGGACAAGAACGGGTTGGCCACTTCAATCAGCGAATGCGCATCCAGGTAACTGAACCCCAGCTCCAGCACCCGAGGTGTGAGTTGGTAATGCCGTGTGCGCGAGTGTTTCCGAAGGTAACCCAGGCTTTCGAGGGTAAACACCATGCGCTGGGCCGAGCTTTTGGTCATGCCAGCAGCCTCGGCCACCTCTGCAAGGCTCATGCTGCGGCGCTGGGCGCTGAATGCCTTGAGCACCGACAGGCCTTTTTCCAGGGATTGGTTGTGCAAACTGTTGCGGTCTTCGGGCATGGCGAACTCGCGGGCTGGTCAATCAGGCGTGGCGATATTTCTACCTTAAAAGCTATGAAATGACCACAAAATATCGCATAGCGATACGATAAGTTCATTTCTACAACTTTATTAGGTCGTTTACGATTTTTCCGATTCAAAATGGCATAGAGCTTGCGGTTTTATCAGCATTCGCTTGCGCAACTGACTTCTGTTTTTCTTATGGAGCAACCCGATGAACAGTCTTTCGCCCTTGTTTCGCCGCCTTGCCTTCGGTGTGTGTGCCGCGCTTTGTATCAGCGTTGCGCACGCCGAGAGTGCGTCCTCGTACAAAGTCGGGGCAACGGCCAGTGGTTCGCCGTTTACCTTCCTCGATATCAAGAGCAATAGCATTCAGGGTGTGATGGTCGACGTGGCCGAAGCCGTGGGCAAGGCCGGTGGGTTCAGCAGCCAGATCGAGCAGACCAACTTTGCCGCGCTGATCCCGTCGCTGACTTCCGGCAAGCTGGACTTTATTTCCGCCGGCATGCTCAAGACCGAAGAACGCACCAAGGTGGTCGACTTCAGCGCACCGGTGTATGCCTATGGTGAGGGCCTTATCGTCAGCGCCGACGACAATGGCGCTTATCCCGACCTCACCCCGCTGAGAGACCAGGTGGTCGGCGTGCAAGCCGGGACGATCTTCTACGACCGATTGAAAAAACTGGGCATTTTCAAGGAAATCCGCACCTACGACTCCATCGGCGAGATGGTCCGCGACCTGTCCCTGGGCCGCATCAAAGCCGCCGTTGGCGACCAACCGGTGGTGGCCTACCAGATCCGCCAGAAGCTGTTCAAAGGCGTGAAACTGGCGCCTGACTACCAGCCCACCAATGTCGGCGAAGTGTGCCTGGTGGTGCGCAAGGGCGATGTCGCAACCCTGGAGCGCCTGAACAAAGCCATCGCCAGCATCAAGGCCGATGGCACCCTGGACAGTATTCTCAAGAAATGGGGGCTGGATACCCAGGCGCGCCCATGAACCTGGCTGAGTTCCTGCAGAACGCCCAGGACTTCCTGCCGATCCTGCTGCAAGGCGCCTGGGTGACAATCCAGATCACGGTGTTGTCGTTCCTGCTCAGCAGCGCCATCGGCCTGGTGCTGGCGTTGCTCAAGCTGTCGCCGATCCGTGCGTTGTCGTGGACGGCCAGTACCATCATCAATGTGATCCGTGGCCTGCCGATCATCGTGCAGCTGTTCTACATCTACTTCGTGCTGCCGGACATGGGCATCCACCTCACCGCGTTCTACGCCGGAGTAATTGGCATGGGCATAGCCTATTCGGCGTACCAGGCCGAGAACTTCCGCACCGGCATCATTGCCGTCGAACAGGGCCAGCGTGAAGCCGCCGAGGCCCTGGGCATGCGCCCGATGCTGATGATGCGCCGGGTGATCCTGCCCCAGGCATTTCGCATCGCCCTGCCGCCCTACGGCAACACTTTAGTGATGATGCTCAAGGACTCGTCCCTGGTGTCCACCATCACCGTGGCGGAGATGACCCGCCAGGGCCAACTGATCGCCTCATCGACCTTCCAGAACATGACCGTCTACACCCTGGTCGCCCTGCTCTACCTGCTGATGAGCTTGCCGCTGGTATATGGCCTGCGCCGCATGGAGCAGTACCTGGGCCGGAGGAAAAAAGCATGATCGAGATTCGTCAGCTGCAAAAACACTACGGCGACCACCGCGTGCTGCACGGCGTCGACCTCGACGTGGCCAAGGGCGAAGTGGTGTGCCTGGTCGGCCCCTCGGGCTCGGGCAAATCAACCCTGCTGCGCTGCATCAATGCACTGGAAGCCTACGACGGTGGCCATATCAAGGTGTTCGGTGAAACTGTGCAGCGCGCCAGCAAGACCGTGCACACTCTGCGCAGCCGCATGGGCATGGTGTTCCAGCGCTTCAATCTGTTCCCCCACCGCACCGTGCTGGAAAACGTGATGGAAGGCCCGGTGTACGTCAAAGGTGAGCCGCCGCGGCAAGTGCGCGAGGAAGCCCTGGTGCTGCTGGAGAAAGTCGGCCTGAGCGCCAAGGCCGACGCCTACCCGGAACAACTCTCCGGCGGCCAACAGCAGCGCGTGGCCATCGCCCGCGCCCTGGCGATGAAACCCGAGGCCATGTTGTTCGACGAACCCACCTCGGCCCTCGACCCGGAGCTGGTCGGCGATGTGCTGGCGGTGATGCGCACGCTCGCCGATGAAGGCATGACCATGATCGTGGTCACCCACGAAATGGGCTTCGCCCGTGAAGTAGCCGACCGTGTGTGCTTCCTGCATGGCGGCTACATCGTCGAAAGCGGCCCCGCCGAGCAGGTGCTGGGCAACCCACAGCATGCGCGCACCCAGGACTTCCTGCGGCGCGTGCTGCACCCCACCGGCAACACGCGGAGCCTGTCATGAAGTCGTTGTGGTCGGCGACTGCACCGTCAGTAGTGCCCACGCCCGCGTTGAACGAGTCAGTGAAGGTCGATGTGGCGATTGTCGGCGCTGGCTATACCGGCTTGTCGACAGCGCTGCACCTGGCCGAGCGTGGCGTGGGCGTGTGCGTGCTGGAAGCCCATGAGCCAGGTTGGGGCGCATCGGGGCGTAACGGTGGGCAGGTCAACCCCACGCTCAAATATGACCCGGAGCAACTGGTAAGGATGTACGGGCCGGAGCGCGCCGAGACGCTGATCTCCACGGTGTCGGGCTCGGCAGACCTGGTATTCAAGCTGATCGAGCGACATGGCATCGATTGCGCCCCAGTGCGTAAGGGCTGGATGCAGGTGTCTTACAACGAAAGAGGCGTGACCAGGCTGCATGCGCGTGCGGACCAATGGGGTCGGCGCGGCGTGCCGGTGCAACATCTGGATGCCCGTGCAGTGGCGGCGCGCATGGGCAGCTCGGCGTTTGCCGGCGGCTGGCTGGATGGGCGTGCCGGCGCGATCCAACCCTTGGCATACGCCCGTGGCTTGGTCGCAGCGGCATTGGCGGCCGGTGCGCGGGTGCATGGCCACAGCGCGGTGACAGGGTTGCAGCGCCAGGGTTCGGCTTGGCAGTTGCAAACAGCGGGTGGCGCGCAGGTCACGGCCGATCAAGTGGTGCTGGCGACCAATGGCTACAGCAGTAACCTGTGGCCCGGCATGGCTCAGAGTGTGCTGGCGGCCAACAGTTTTATCGTCGCCACCAAGCCATTGAGGGGTCACGCGGCCGAAAGCATCTTGCCCGGCCAGGAAACCGTGTCTACCGCACAGAGGTTGCTGCTGTATTTTCGTAAAGATGCCTATGGGCGTCTGCTGATGGGGGGCCGTGGTTTGTTCAACGATCCCACCGGGCCAGAAGACTTTGCCCACCTGGAACGCTCACTGGCACTGCTGTTTCCGCAGTTGGGACCGCTGCAATTCGACTACCGCTGGGCCGGGCGTATCGCGATCACGCGGGACTTCATGCCCCATGTCCACGAACCGGCGCCGGGGCTGACCTTGGCACTGGGCTGCAATGGGCGTGGGATCGCGCTGTGTACCAGCCTGGGCCAGCAACTGGCCGGGCGGCTGTGCGACAGCCATGCAGAGTTTGCCTACCCGGTGACGCCGTTGCAGCGGTTGCCGTTGCATGGGTTGCAGCGGTTTTATATTGGAGCTGGGGTGGCTTGGTACAGCTTGTTGGATCGGTTGAATGTGAGCTGACCCCGACTCGACCGAACAACACAAAACCCGTGCGGAATGGGCTTCGTGCCACTGTGGGACCGAGCAACCGCTCAGACTTTTCCCACAGTTGTTTCAGGTTGTAGATCGGAACTTCACTGACTAACCTCTGGGCCGTCGCTGCCAATTCAGCGGCCGGATTTGACCGTCCGACCTTGTTAACGAACTGCTACGCCCTGCACCTCTTCAGGCGTTTTTTTTGTGCCTGAGGTATCGTGTCGCGGCAGTTGTGCGCGGGATACCTTCGGGTATGCCGGGTTCGTTGACAACCGGTCGGTCAACCCGCGTACAGCTGCCACCCTCTTCGTTTGACCGCGAACGCTGGCGGCTCCACTTGTCGACGGAGTTTCACCATGATCAAAAACACCCCAAATCCCCCAGAAACCCTTTTCACTGTCTGCCCCAACCTCAGCACTGAAACCCTGCTGGTCAATGCGTCCCAAGACCTGGCATCCATCACCGACATAGCCACCCAACTGGCTTTCGAAATCGACGGCGCCCACCGCAATGTAGCGCTGGGCATCTGCCGAATGCTCGAAGGCGTGCAGCTACTGGTAGGCAAGGTGCTGGATGAAACCCACCCCGTCGCGTAAAGACAAGACCGTATGAAGACCTCCAAACCATTGGAGATCCAAATGTGGGAGGGGGCTTGCCCCCGATGCAGTGTGTCAGGCGCTACATTTATTGCTGACACTACGCCATCGGGAGCAAGCCCCCTCCCACATTTTGCTTTGGTGATGTGCTCAGAACACCGACCACCCAATCCGCTCACTCAACAATTCCAACGCCTTCATCCCCGCCAGCGAGTTCCCCGCCGCGTTCAACTCCGGCGACCACACGCACACCGTAAACTGCCCCGGCACCACCGCGACGATCCCGCCACCTACCCCACTCTTGCCCGGCAACCCGACGCGGTAGGCAAAATTGCCCGCCTCGTCATACAGCCCGCTGGTGGCCATGATCGAGTTCACCTGTTTTGTCTGACGCGCTGTCAAAATCTGCTCGCCACTGTGGGCGCTCACGCCTTCGTTGGCCAGGAAACTGAACGCCCGGGCCAGGTCCAGGCAGCTCATCTGCAAGGCGCAGTAGTTGAAGTAGCTGTGCAGCACCGCGTCCACATCGTTGTGAAAGTTGCCGAAGGATTTCATCAGGTAGGCCATGGCCGCATTACGTGCGCCATGCTGGGCCTCGGACTCGGCGACCACGCTGTTGACCAGGATCTGCGGGTTGCCCGACAGGCGCCGCACAAAGTCACGCATCGACAGGATCGGCACGGCGAAGCGCGATTGGTTGATGTCGCAGATCACCAGGGCGCCGGCATTGATAAACGGGTTGCGCGGGCGGCCGCGTTCGAATTCCAGTTGCACCATGGAGTTGAACGGCTGCCCCGACGGTTCATGGCCCAGGCGTTCCCAGATGCTCTCGCCGCCGTGATCGATGGCCTGCACCAAGCTGAACACCTTGGAAATGCTCTGCACCGAGAACAGGGTGTCGGCGTCACCGGCGCAATAAGCTGCGCCGTCATTACCGTATACCGCGATGCCGAGCTGCTGGGCCGGCACATCGGCCAGCGCGGGGATGTAGTCGGCCACTTTGCCGAGGCCGATCAGGGGGCGCACTTCGTCGAGAATTGACTCGAGCAGCGCCTGCATATCTTGTCCTGTCATCTTTGTTTGAATCAGTAAAAAACCAGGCGCGCAGGATACGTTAATGGGCGCGGAAGCCCCACACAATCTCTACCACCCGCTCGGCAACCACCACGTACATCAGGATCAACAACAGTTGCAGCGCCAAGTGATAGCGCAAGTTGGCCAGCCTTCGAATGCCATCACTGACGTTCAGCAACATCAATAGCGTCGACAGGATAATCAACCCCCAACCGGCGACGTTGGAGGCGAACACCCCGATAAACAACTCACGTTGCCCCACCAGCGTATTGGTCCCCGCCGCGAACAACAGCGCGCACACCAGCAGATTCTTTACGTTGTCGAAGATCTGTGTGCTCAGGTCGTTGTCCAGCAACGCCAGATACCGCGTCCATAACGTGCGCATGCTTGAGTACCGAGTGGGAAGGCTCGTCAATCAAGGTAGTTCAATTGTGGGCGCTGTCGAGCGTTGGCCAGGCTTAGAAATGCGCCACATCCGAGACCTGCTCATCCAGCACATCCCGGGCCAGCGCCCAGGCGCGGTCCTTGGACTCCACCACCAGCAACGGGTAGCCCCAGGCCTTGCCGAATGTCACGGCAAAGGGCTTGAGGGCCAGGCGCTTGGCGGCGCTGGGTTCGACCTGGATCATGCCTCTGACGTAAGCGCGTAACACCGCCTTGTGCGTCTTCATCCAGATCGAGGCCTGCTTGCGTTCTTCATGGGAGTGCGCGTGATTGTTTTCATCCACGGCTTTCTCGTGCAGCAGCACGAAGGGCTGCTTGCGGGCCAGCAGGCGTTCGAAGATCAGGAAGGCATCTTCGGGCCCGCCTCGATTGGGCGCGTCGAACACGATTTTCACCACGGGGAAAGCAGAACTGTCGAGTCGCATGGCAAAGCTCCTTGGATGAGATTGGTTCTCATCATAAGCGCCAAGTTGCTGGACGGCATTGCACACAATAGCCAGAATGTTTCGCAAACCAGCCAAGGTAGCCAGCACCATGGTTCATCACCGCCTCGACCATTACGACCCCAGCCGGGTACGCGATGCCGCTGCCATCCCGCGCCCGATAGTTGCCGTGGGTGCATCCAGTACCTCCGAGCGCTGGGAACATACCCCCCACCACCATCAGCACGGGCAATTGATCTACACCTTGCGCGGCGTGGTGCATTGTGTGATCGAGGCCGGTATCTGGATCGTGCCGCCACAGTGCGCACTGTGGATACCCGGCGGTGTGACCCACGCGGCGCGGGGGGCCGGGGAAGCCGATGTGTATTGCCTGCTGATCGACCCTGGCGCTGCCAGCGCCCTGCCCCACCAATGTTGCACTCTGTCGGTGTCGCCATTGCTGCACGCGCTGATCGGCAAGGCGGTCAGTTTTCCGCCGCTCTACGACGAAGACGGTGCCCAGGGCCGGCTGGTGGCGACCTTGCTGGATGAGCTGGCCGAGGCCCCCATCGAGGCCCTGCATTTGCCAATGCCCCAAGACCCACGCTTGACCCGATTGGCCAATAGCTTGCTGGCCAACCCCGGCGACAAATCCACCTTGGGCGAGTGGGCCATGCGCATCGGCATGAGCGAGCGCAGCATGACGCGCCTGTTGCTGGAGCAGATCGGTTTGAGTTTCGGCCGCTGGCGCCGCCAACTGCACGTGATCCTCTCGCTGCAGCGCCTGGCCAACGGCGAAAGTGTGCAGAGCGTGGCCCTGGACCTGGGCTACGAAAATGCCAGCGGGTTTATCACCATGTTCCGCAAGGCGATGGGCCAGCCGCCGGCGCGCTACCTGGCGGACCGCATGGGTGCGACGAGTCAGGGCGCGCAACCCGGCATTGCGATGCGCGAGGCCGCGAACTAAATGCATTTTTCTGATATTGAATAAATATCAACATTTTATATTTTAATAATTAGGTTAGAACCAAACGGCATTTTACAGGCTCGGCCGCTGGCTCTACTTTCACGTCTACGGACCGACCCCCTGCCCGGTGGAGGCTTGTTTACCGACCTCGACAAGGACCTGACCATGAGCATTGAATTCATCGGCTATATCGGCGGCCACCACGCCTCGGAAATCCACCCGCGCAGCGGCCCGACCCTGCAACCGGACTACGTCGAAAGCGTCGCCCGCGCCCATGAAACGGCGGGCTTCGACCGCGCCCTGATAGCCTTCCACTCCAACAGCCCGGACAGCACGCTGATCGCCGCCCATGCGGCCAGCGTCACCACCAGGCTGCAATTTTTAATCGCCCACCGCCCGGGTTTTGCCCAGCCCACATTGGCTGCACGCCAGTTCGCCACGCTGGATGTGTTCAACGGTGGGCGTACTGCCGTGCACATCATCACCGGCGGCGATGACAACGAACTGCGTGCCGATGGCAGCCATATCGGCAAGGACGAACGCTATGCGCGCACCGACGAGTACCTGAGCGTGGTGCGTCAGGAGTGGACCAGCGAGCAGCCCTTCGACTTCACCGGCACTTACTACCAAGTGCAAGGCGCGCACTCCACAGTGAAGTCGCCGCAACAGCCGCATATCCCGCTGTATTTCGGCGGTTCGTCAGCGGCGGCGATTGCCGTGGCCGGCAAGCATGCGGATGTGTATGCGCTGTGGGGCGAAACCTATGAGCAGGTGCGCGAAGTGGTGACCCAGGTGCGCGCCGAAGCGGCCAAGCATGGGCGTACGATTCGCTTCAGCCTGTCGTTGCGGCCGATCCTCGCCGACACCGAGGAACTGGCGTGGCAACGTGCCGAGCAGATTCTGCAGCAGGCCACGGCGCTGGCCGAGAAGAATGGCTTTGTGCGCCGCGAGCCGCCGAATGAAGGCTCGCGACGGTTGCTGGCGGCGGCGGCTCAGGGGTCGCGGTTGGATAAGCGTTTGTGGACCGGGATTGCCGGGTTGCTCGGGGCGCAGGGCAATTCCACGTCGTTGGTGGGCACTGCTGAGCAAGTCGCAGAGGCGCTGTTGGATTACTACGACCTGGGAATTACCACCTTCCTGATTCGTGGGTTCGACCCGCTCAATGATGCGATTGACTATGGCAAGAAGTTGATTCCCCTCACCCGCCAGCTGGTTGCCGAGCGGGAACAGGCCCAGCAAGTGGCTTAAGCACACAGCAAGTCAAAAAATGTGGGAGGGGGCTTGCTCCCGATAGCGGTGGGTCAGTCATAGATATAGAGACTGACCCACCGCCATCGGGAGCAAGCCCCCTCCCACATTTGATTTGCCGCGCATTCAGGATCAGTTCTTGTAGTCGGTATCAGTCCGCTCCAACTGCCGCACCAGCGCATTCCAATGCCGCGCCACTCCGGGCCCTTGCCCATTGCTGAACACCTTGGCCTGCTCCTCGACCTTGGCCACCACCTCTGCCGGCGGGAAGATCAATTCGGCATTCCCCGCCGCCTGCGCGGCGATCTGTATGTTGCAGGCGCGCTCCAGGCTTTGCAGTTGCTGGAAGGCGTGCTCGACGCTGACGCCCGCCGTCAACAAGCCATGGTTGCGCAGAATCATCACGCTCTTGTCGCCCAGGTCTGCCACCAGCCGCTCACGCTCATCCAGGTCCAGGGCCACGCCCTCGTAACCGTGGTAGGCCACGCGCCCGGAGAACGCAATGGAGTGCTGGGAAATCGGCAGCAAGCCGTCCTTCTGCGCCGACACCGCAATACCATCGCGGGTATGGGTGTGCAGCACCGCTTGCAGGTCATGGCGCGCACCGTGGATGGCGCTGTGGATCACGTGGCCGGCGTAGTTGATCCCCAGGCCAGTGGGGTCGTCGACGATGGTGCCATCGAGGTCGACCTTGACCAGGTTGGAGGCGCTGATTTCATCGAACAACAACCCGAAGGCGTTGATCAGGAAATGCTCGTCGGGCCCCGGTACACGGGCCGAGAAGTGCGTATAGATATGGTCGGTCCACTTGTACAAGGCCGCCAGGCGGTAGGCGGCGGCCAGTTTGACGCGCACCTCCCACTCCTCTGGCGTGACGCGCTGGCGGACGGTATTGGAAACACTGGAAAGCGAGGTGACGCTGCTCATGGCAAAACTTCCTGGATGGCCTTAAGGACTCAAGGCCAGCCTAGGGGAAGCAAAAAAATAATAAAAAGCACATTTTAATCTAAGCTAATTATTATTTTTTTTCATATCACGCGACGTTGCGGATCTTGTGCAGGGAGTCTGCCACCCACTGGCCAAACGCATCCACCGGCCCCTGCAGATTGCCAAGGAAGTGCGGGTAGATCAGCCACAGGTCCATCACCGGCTTGAAGTCCTTGAGCGGCATCACTGCCAGCTGCTCGCGATGGGCACTGCGCTCCAATAACGGGCGCGGTACCAGGCCAAGGCCGAGGCCGTCGGCCACCAAACCTAATTGCAGTTCGGTGCCGAAGGTTTCCAGGTTCACTCGCAGCGCCAGGCCCTGGTCAGACAAGGTGCGTTGCAAGCCGGCTCGGAAGCCGCAGCCATCCGGGTTGAGAATCCAGCCGTTCTGGTACACATCCGCCAGCTTGCACGGCTTTTTCGGCAACTGCGCCTTGGCGCAGACCACCACCAGCTCCATCTTGCCGATGGACTCACCGACGATGTTGTCCGGGAAGATCTTGCCCGCCGGGAACAACGCCACCGCCGCATCCAGCTCGCCGCGTTCGATCTTGCCGACCAATTGGCTGCCCCAGCCGGTGGCGACCTGGGCGCGCAGGTCGGTGTATTCAGTGCGCAGGTGCTTGAGCGCGTCCAGCAACACCACGTCGCCGATGGTCTGCGGTACACCCAGGCGCAACACGCCGGTGGGCGGCGCATCGGTAGCTACCAGTTCGCGCAGGGCGTCCATCTCGCGCAGGATCAGCCGGCATTGTTCATAGACGCGGGTGCCGATCAGCGTCGGCTTGAGGGGCTTGGTGTTGCGGTCGAACAGCTCCACGCCCAGGGCCTGCTCGAAGTTCTGCACACGCCGGGTAATGGCCGGCTGGGTCAGTTGCAACGACTCGGCGGCATGGCTGATGGACTGGCAACGAATCACTTCGACAAAGGCATCGATATCGTCAATTTTCATTTGGGCCGCACATAGAGATCAGTCATTAAGATGTGCGTGAAGCATAGTTGCCGCCAACCAGTCTGGATAGCCCACGCTGTGATCGATAACGTCTAACGCTATTCACACCTGTTCTAAATTACCTTCGGCTATAAGCTAATCATTAAAAAATAGCATATTAACTGCAAACATTATGCTTATATAAACCCATCAACCCAGCCGATGGAATGGTCATGACCCAGGCCCGACACCCCGAGAGACTCAGAGCCTTCATAGGCGCCCTGGCGGAACTGATCGAAGCCAACCCGCGCGAAGGCGACCTGCTGCACCGTGGCGGCAAGCTGCTGGCGCAACTGGTCAGCCATGATGACTGGCTCCCTGACGAATTCGCCCAGCCTGACCCCGAGCGCTACCAGCAGTTTTTGCTGCATGCCGATTCGCGCCAACGTTTCAGCCTTGTCAGCTTCGTGTGGGGGCCGGGGCAACGCACACCGATTCATGACCATCGGGTATGGGGGCTGATCGGCATGTTGCGCGGCTCGGAATTTTCCCAGGGGTTTGCCCGTGCCCCCGATGGCAGCCTGATGGCTGAAGGCAAACCGATCCAGCTATTGCCGGGTCAAGTCGAAGCAGTGTCGCCCAGGATTGGCGATATTCATCAGGTCAGCAATGCCCACGCCGATCAGGTGTCCATCAGCATCCATGTGTACGGCGCCAATATCGGTGCGGTGCGCCGTGCGGTGTATCAGCCTGACGGCAGCGAAAAACTGTTTATCTCTGGTTATTCCAACGCCTATCTCCCGAATATCTGGGACTTGTCCAAAGAAAAGAGCCCTGCCCTATGACCAACGTATCGACCCGCCGCTATGCGCAGATTCGCCAGGCCTTGTTGGACCGTGAAGAAGTCGCGCTGATCGACGTGCGCGAGGAAGCGCCGTTTGCCGAGGCCCACCCGCTGTTCGCCGCGAATATCCCGCTGTCCAAGCTGGAACTGGAGGTGTACTCGCGTATTCCACGCCGCGATACCCAAGTCACCCTGTATGACAACGGTGAAGGGCTGGCCAGCCGCGCCGCCGAACGCCTGGTTGCGTTGGGCTACACCCAGGTCAGCCTGCTTGAAGGCGGGCTGGAGGGTTGGCGCCGGGCCGGCGGCGAGCTGTTTATCGACGTCAACGTACCCAGCAAGGCCTTTGGCGAACTGGTCGAGAGCCAGCGCCACACACCGTCCCTGGCCGCCGAAGACGTGCAGGACCTGCTCGACAGCCAGGCCGATGTGGTGGTGCTCGACGCCCGCCGCTTCGACGAATACCAGACCATGAGCATCCCCACCGGCATCAGCGTGCCAGGCGCCGAACTGGTACTGCGCGCCCGCGAACTGGCACCCGACCCGGCCACGCGCATTATCGTCAACTGCGCCGGGCGCACCCGCAGCATTATCGGCACCCAGTCGCTGATCAATGCCGGCGTTCCCAACCCCGTGTCAGCCCTGCGCAACGGCACGATCGGCTGGACATTGGCCGGGCAAACACTGGCCCATGGCCAAGCCCGCCGCTTCGCGCCAACGCCAGAGGAACACCGCCAGCGCGCCGCCGAGGCTGCGCGCCGCGTCGCCGACAAGGCCCGGGTCGGTCGCGCCATTCTCAACGATCTTCACCGCTGGCAGCAGGATGCGACGCGCACCACCTACCTGTTCGATGTGCGCACCCCGGAAGAATTCGAAATCGGCCATTTGCCCGGCGCACGCTCCACGCCCGGCGGCCAATTGGTGCAGGAAACCGATCACGTTGCCAGCGTACGCGGGGCGCGCCTGGTGCTGGTGGACGACGACGGCGTGCGCGCCAATATGTCTGCGTCCTGGCTGGCCCAGTTGGGTTGGCAGGTGCATGTACTGGATGATCTGCAAGCGGCGCATTTCAGCGAACATGGCGCTTGGGTCGCACCGGTGCCTGCGCCGCCCCAGGCCGAACTGATCAGCGCGCCTACCCTCGCCGACTGGCTGGGCCATGGCGACACCATGGTGCTGGACTTCACTGCCAGCGCCAACTATGTCAAACGCCATATTCCCGGGGCCTGGTGGATCCTTCGCGGGCAACTGCCCCAGGCCCTGGCCAATGTGCCGCCTGCGCAACGCTACGTATTGACCTGCGGCAGCAGCCAGCTGGCGCGCCTGGCGGTGGCCGAAGTCGAGACCCTGACTGGCAAGCAGGTGTTTCTGCTACAGGACGGCACCGCCGGCTGGATCGCCGCGCAACTGCCTCTGGAAGAAGGCGAAACCCACCTGGCCTCGCCGCGTATCGACCGTTACCGCCGCCCCTATGAAGGCACCGATAACCCGCGGGAGGCCATGCAGGCGTACCTGGACTGGGAGTTCGGCCTGGTCGCGCAATTGGCCCGCGACGGCACCCATGGTTTCTATGTGATCTGAGCCACCGCTGCACCGTTCCCACGGACATCCGACCCCTTCTCCAGGCGGAGGTATCTCCTTTTATCCAACGCCTGGAGTTTGCCCCATGCTGTACGCCACCCCATTCAAACGCCTGCTGCTGGGCGCCGCATTGGCCCTCGGCCTGTCCACCGCCCAGGCCGCCGACCTGCAACCGCTGCGCGTAGCCAACCAGAAGTCCACGATCAAGGCACTGCTGGACGCTTCTGGCGAAAGCCAAAACGTTCCCTATGAGATCAAGTGGTCGGAATTCCCCTCGGCCTCGCCCCTGGGCGAAGCGCTGAACGCCGGCGCCGTGGATGTCGGCGCCCTGGGCGATGCTCCCTATGTGTTTGCCTTGGGCGCGGGCGCATCGATCAAAGTGATCAGCATCATCCATGCCGAAGGACGTAACACCACCGCACTGCTGGTGCCCAAGGACTCGCCGATCAAGACTGCGGCGGATCTCAAGGGCAAGAAAATCGTCACCGGCCGCGGCTCCATCGGGCACTACCTGGCAATCAGGGCCCTGAACGATGCCGGCTTGAGCACCCAGGATGTGCACTTCATTTTCCTGCTGCCCGCCGAGTCACGGCTGGTGCTGGACAACGGCACTGCGGATGCCTGGGCAACATGGGACCCCTACACCACCGTGGTCACCTCACAGAGCAACGCCCGCGTGCTGGTCAGCGGCAAGAACCTGTTGAGCAATCACCTCTATTTCGCCGCCACCGGCCAGGCGATCGCCGACAAACGCGTGCAACTGGACGACTTTGTCGCACGGGTTGACCGCGCCTACGCCTGGGCCAACACCCACCCCGATGAATATGCCGCCGCCCAGGCCAGGATCACGGGCTTGCCATTGGCCGTGCACGTCGAAGTGGCCAAGGACACCCACCTGTCACCGGTCGCGATTGACGACAGCGTGGTCCGCGGCCTGCAAACCACCGCCGACACCTATGTCAAAGAAGGCCTGCTGCCCACGCATATCGACGTCTCCCAGGGCTTCGATCCAAGTTTCAACACCAAGCGTGCGCCCCAGCTGTAGTGCCAGCCCCGCTCAAAGCGCTGGCCTGGACACTGCCCCTCCCACTTTGACCGAGTACCTGCTGATGACTCACTCATCTCTACGGGCTGTGGACGTCGTCGATTTCGACACCACGCTCGAACGCCTCAGCGCCGAACTGGCCAGCACCGCCCACATCTATGACGAAAGCGGCGCCTTCCCCCACGCCAACTTCAAGCTGTTGCACCAACATGGCCTGCTCGCCCTCACCGTGCCCAAGGCCCTCGGCGGCGGCGGTGCCAGCCTGGCCCAGGCGCGCAAGGCCATCAGCGCGATAGCCAAGGGCGAACCGTCCACGGCGCTGATCCTGGTGATGCAGTACCTGCAACACAGTCGCCTGCAAGACAGCCAGGCCTGGCCCGCACACCTGCGTGTCAAAGTCGCTGAGGATGCAGTGCGCAACGGCGCGCTGATCAACGCCCTGCGTGTCGAACCGGACCTGGGCACCCCGGCCCGTGGTGGTCTACCGGCCACCACCGCGGTGCGCGGCGCCGACGGCTGGCGTATCAGCGGGCGCAAGCTCTACTCCACCGGCAGCCATGGCTTGAGCTGGTTCAGCGTGTGGGCGCGCAGCGATGATGCCGACCCGCTGGTGGGCGCCTGGCTGGTGCCCAAGGACAGCCCCGGCGTGAGCATAATCGACACCTGGGATCATCTGGGCATGCGCGCCACCTGCAGCCATGAGGTGGTACTCGACAACGTGCTGGTGCCGCTGGACCACGCCGTCAGCACCAGCCCCTGGAGCGCACCGCAGCCGGAGCTCGACGGTGACGGCTTGCTGTGGATGTCGGTGCTGCTGTCGTCGGTGTACGACGCCGTGGCCCAGGCGGCGCGGGACTGGCTGGTGAACTGGCTGGAGGAACGCAAGCCATCCAACCTCGGCGCGGCGCTGTCCAGCTTGCCGCGTTTCCAGGAGACCGTCGGCCATATCGACACCCTGCTATTCGCCAACCGCAGCCTGCTCGACGCCGCCGCCGAGGTGCATACCCCGGCCGCTAACGCTGCACAGTTGAAGTACCTGATCACCCATAACGCCATTCGCGCCGTGGAACTGGCCATCGAGGCATCCGGCAACCCCGGCCTGTCACGCCACAGCCCGCTGCAACGACATTATCGCGACGTGCTGTGCAGCCGCGTACACACCCCGCAGAACGACGCGGTGTTGCAAGGCGTCGGCAAAGCCGTGTTCACCCAACGCCAGAAGGAACGCACATGAGCCAGGTGATTATTGCCAGTCAGTTGGACGAAGACTTCAACCAGGTGATCCGCGAGCGCCTGACACCGCTGCACCCCGAGGCCCAGGTGCTCGGCGTGCCGGTCGGCGTGCCCAGCGACCTGCCGCCCCAGGCCAATATCCTGTTGCTGCGTCCGATCAACGTACGCGGCTACACCGCGCCCGACACACCGCCGCCGGGCTGGCCCTATGGCGCGCAATGGGTGCACCTGGTGTCGTCGGGTATCGACTTTTACCCACAATGGCTGTTCAACGGCCCACCCGTGACCACGTCCCGGGGCAGCGCCGCCGACAACCTCGCCGAGTTCGCCCTGGCCGCAATCTTTGCCGCGTCCAAGCACTTGCCGGATATCTGGGTGAAGGACGCCCAGTGGCATTTCACTGCCCTGCGCCCGCTCAAGGGCACCACCCTGGGCATTCTTGGCTTTGGTGCGATTGGTGAAAGCCTGGCGCAAAAGGCCCTGACCCTGGGCATCAAGGTGGTCGCGCTGCGTCAGAGCCAGGCACCCTTCAGTGCCGGTGTTGAAGCGGCCACGGACATCCACGACCTGTTCGCCCGCGCCGACCACCTGGTGGTGGCGGCACCGCTGACCGAAGCCACGCGCCATATCATCAACCGTGACGTGCTGGCCAGCGCCAAGCCTGGGCTGCACCTGATCAACATTGCGCGTGGAGGGTTGCTCGATCAGGAGGCATTGCTGGAGGCGCTGGATAACGGCCAGGTCGGCCTGGCCTCGCTTGACGTGACCGAGCCGGAACCCTTGCCGGATGGGCACCCGTTGTACAGCCATCCACGAGTGCGGTTGTCACCGCATACGTCGGCGATTTCGACCAACAGCAAGGATGAAATTGCCGATGCATTTTTGGCGAATCTGGAGCGGTATATCGACGGCCTTACTTTGGCGAATCTGGCGAATCCATAACGCCAAACACAGATCAAAATGTGGGAGGGGCGGTGCGACGATTCGACTTGCTCCCGATAGCGGTAGGTCAGCCGTAGATATAGAGACTGACACACCGCTATCGGGAGCAAGTCGAATCGTCGCACCGCCCCTCCCACATTGGTTCTTTGTTGACGGGCAATACTCATTTGATGCGGTAATGGAAGGTGTTGCGTACTGCCGGCACGGCCACGGGCTTGCCGTCGACGACTCTGGGCTGGTAGCGAAAGGTATTCGCCGCCGCCAATGAAGGCCGGATAAACAGTGGGTGGCAGCCGTCCAGTACCTTGGGATTCTCCACGCGGCCCTGAATGTTGACGCTGTACTCCAAGGTGCAATCGCCTTCAATATTCTTGTCCAGGGCGCGCTCGGGATAGTCCGGCGCGGCCTTGCTCAGAGGCTGATATTGGCGGCTGTCGAAGGCTGGCGCAGGTACGGCAGCGCGGGCTTTTTCAGCGGCCAGGCGTTGCTGATCGAGGCGTTGTTGTTCGAGCTCACGGTTGCGTTGTTCGGTGGCGAGCCGCTCCTGCTGTTGCTCGGCTTTCTTTTCCTCGACGCGTTTACGCGCCAAGGCGGCTTTCTCAAGTTTTTGCACCTGGACCTGCGGGTCGACCCTGGGCTTTGCCGGCACAGGCTCAGGCTCAGGGGGTGCGGAGGTAGCCACCAGCGGTTCGGGCGCGGGCGCAGCTGGCAACATGACCAACTGCGTGCGCATCACCCGAGGCGCATCCACCACAGGCTTTTGCGTCGACCAGCCCATCATCAACGCGGCCAGCACGCCCACATGCAGCGCCACCGCCAGGCCGGCGGCGAGGCTGTTTCTCCAAACTCCCGAAGCATCCCTGGGCGCCATCGCCGGCGTGGGATTGTGCATGATCATCGCCGTCATTGCGGGGCCTCGGTTACCAGTCCCAGGTTGCCGACACCGCTCTTTTGCAACACCGCCATGGCCGCGACCACCCGGCCATAACCGGCGTTGTCGTCAGCGCGGATATACACCTGGGTATCGCTGCGCGCCGCCACCACCTGCATGACCTTGGCGCCCATTTCGTCGAGGCTTACGGCGCTATCGGTCTGGTGCTGGGTATCGACTTTGCCACCGAGGTTCCAGTAGTAGCCACCGTCGGCCTTTACCGACAGCGTGAGGATCTGCTGGCGGGTGTCGGTGGCCAGCGCCTCGGCGGCGACCTTGGGCAGTTCGATCTTCACGCCCTGGGTCAGCATCGGCGCGGTGACCATGAAGATCACCAGCAGCACCAACATCACGTCGATATACGGCACCACGTTCATTTCGGCCTTGGGCCCGTGCTTGCGTTGCGGCCTGACTAACATGGGAATTGCTCCTTTCAGGCGGCCACGGCCAGGTTGCTCGACGTGCCGCGCAGGGAGCGGTGCAGGCGCACTTGCAGTTCATTGCCAAACGCGTAGTAGCGGGTGAGCAGTGTCTGGCCGCGGGCCGCGAAGCGGTTATAGGCGATCACTGCGGGGATGGCCGCAAACAGGCCGATGGCCGTGGCAATCAAGGCTTCGGCGATGCCCGGCGCTACGGTGGACAACGTGGCCTGTTGCACCTGAGACAGGCCGATAAAGGAATTCATGATGCCCCACACCGTGCCGAACAGGCCGATGTAAGGGCTGACCGATCCCACGGTGGCGAGAAATTGCAGGCCCTTTTCCAGCTCGATTTCCTGTTCGGTGATCGCTACCTGCAAGGCGCGCTCCACGCCTTCGAGCACGGCCGGGTCATGATTGTGCAGGTGCTGGTACTCCTGGACCCCGGCGATAAAGATCGGCGCCATGCCGCCCTCGCCCGCCTGCTGGATCTCACGGGACAGCGCCAGCAAATCCGGTGCGGCACGAAAACGCGGCACGAAACCGTTCAACTGCCGTTCCAGGCGGCGCAGCACACTGCCGCGCTGGATTATCAGGTACCAACTGAGCAAGGACGCCAACAGCAAGGTCAGCATGACCGCCTTGACCAACAGGCTGGCGTCGCTGATCAACCCCCAGATCGTCATATGTTCCATCGTCGCGTGCATGGTCAAACTCCTATTCGATTGAAAATGAATGACTGCCTGATGACAGGCTCAAGGCAACTTCAAGGCGCGGGCCACCTCGGCCCAGGGCACGAACTTGAAGTTCTGGGTTTGCTCGGGCATGCGCTTGCGCCCGTCCTGCACCACCAGCATGCCCTGGCTCCACGGCCCGCCGAGGTTGACGGCCGTAACCTCAAGGCCGTCGGTTTCGGAGGCACCATCGATGCCGGCGGCGGCATTCAAGCCAACGCGCAGGGCACCGTGCACGGCAAACGGCGGTTCGGCGTCCACCACCAGATAGCTGTCATTGCCCTGGCTGGAGATCACCAGGTAGTCACGTTGATCGCTCTGGTACAGCGCCAGACCCTCGACATCGGCATGCAGCTGCGGGCCGACCTTGATCACGCTGGTCAACGTCGCCGGCTGATCGGCGCGTGCATCCACTGCCCATACACCGACGTCTTCCTCACCGATAAACAGGCGCTGGCGCTGGTCATCGGCCACGCAGCCTTCGGGTTGGCTGTCGAGCTTGAACTGGCGCACCAGCTCGCCTTGCACACGCCCATCCGGCGCGCTGAGACGGTATTGCAGGAAGGTGCCGTCCTTGCCGTTGGCAATCGCGTAGATCTCGCCGCTGGCAGGCTGGAACAGGCAGATGCCATAGATGTCCTTGAGCGGCGTGGTCACTTCCCCGGCTTCACGCAGCTCGCCGCTCTGACGGTCGATGCTGAACAGGCTCAGGCTGTTGCGGTCGCGGTTGCTCGCCACGGCCAGGTCGACCGTTTGCGCGCCGAGCTTGAAGTTGGGGCGTACATCGACGTTATTCAGGCGACCCACCGCCAGCTCCTGCAACAGCTTGCCGTCAAGGTCGTAGGCAAGCAGGCCCTGTTTTTTGTTGGTGCCGAGCACGCGGCTGCTGGCCGGTGTCTGGGGGTGAATCCAGATCGCCGGGTCATCCGCCGCATCGCCTTGACGGCCGACCGGGTCGCTCTGGCGCAAGGCTGCGACCTCCGGCAACACTGGGGCGACTACAACGGGCTTGGCCTGCCAGTCGAGCCTGGCCTGATAAAGCTTGCCGCTGTCGTCATCGCGCACCAACAACTGGCGACCATTGATCGCCAGTTGCTGCGGCTCTTTCAGACCCGCCAGGCTCAAGCTCGATTGCTCCGCCCAGCGCTCGCCGGTTTGCTGGAACAAGTGCAACTGGGCGGTCTTCGGGTCCAGCGCAACCATGCCACCCGGCACCAGCGCCATGGCCCCGGCTTCGCGCTTGGGGTTGTCGAACAGCGCCACAGGCGTGCGTTTCACATCAGCTTCGGGATGCGCAGGGTAGGCCCACCAGCCGACATTCTCTTCATTGACCACCAACTGCTGGGTGGCATCGTCCACCTGGCAGAACTGCGCCGACGGCGGCAGCGGCAAACCGCGTACCCGCTGGGGTTCGGTGAGCAGGGTCGAGCCGTTGCCTACCAGCCATTGCTCGCCCTTGCCCTCTTCACCCACCAGGAAGACGAACAGGTTGGCCGCCGAATCGCGATAAAGGCACAGGCCATTCACCGAGTAGTCACGGGTTGGCAGGTACATGGGCTTGCCCCAGTTTTTGCTGGCTGTGTCCAGGCTGATCAGCAACGCCTGTTGGCGGTCGTTGTCGAGGCTGGCGACCAGTACTTGTGCACCGGCAGGCCTGGTGTCGAGGCTGGTAAAGTTGCCTTTGAAGCGCGCCAGTTCGGCGCCCTGGCTGTCGAGCAGTTGTAGCCCGTCGCGGGTACCGGCGGCCAGGCGCTCGGTGGCGTTGGGCAAGAAGGCCACGGCTTCGGCATTCAAGCTCGGCGCCCAAGGCGACAGGGCCAGGTCGGTGGCAAAGGCATTGGCGCTGGTGACCAGCGCGATCAACAGGTACAGCTTGGAAATTCTCATGAACAGGCAAAATCCTTCGAATACGATAAAGATCCAATGTGGGAGGGGGCTTGCTCCCGATGGCAGTGGTTCAGTGAATACAATGGAGGCTGACACACCGCTATCGGGAGCAAGCCCCCTCCCACATTGGAATCCAGGTGTGGTTTAGAAATGGGTAAAGGTCAGGCCAACCTTGTAGGTCGGGCCGTACTCTTCGTACTGGCCGTTGTAGCTGCGGTGGCCGGTGTAGACGAAGTACGATTCATCAGTGAGGTTCTGGGCCTCGAAGCTGACTTGCAGGTTCTTGGTCACCGAGTAGCGCGCACTGAAGTCGACGAAGGTCTGCGCGTCGACGTGCAGGTCATGGGCCTTGTCGTTGATCGAGGCCAGTTCATACAGATAGGCCGATTTATAGTTGGCCGACAGGCGCAGGCTGAGCTTGTCGTCTTCCCAGCCAAGCATCAGGTTGCCGACCGTGTCCGACTGATTGGGCAGGCTGATACTGCGCTTGCGGTTGCGCCCGCTGGCGCTGTCGAAACCCTCGATATCCGCGCTGGAGCGGCTGAAGGTGCTGTTGGCACCGACCAGCAAGCCATTCCACGGTGCTGGCAGCCAGTCGAACTTCTGTGAGTAGGCCAGCTCCAGACCGTAGAGTTTGGCGCTGTCGCCGTTGGCGTAGGTGTGGGCCTCGGAGAAGTTGGCCCAGGCACCCGTGCCGGCCACGTCGGTGTTATAGACGAAGTTCTGGATATCCTTGTAGAACACGAACGCCGATACGGTGCCGGCGCGGCCCATGAAGTGTTCGATGCCCAAGTCCAGGTTGCTCGACTCCAGGGGCTTGAGGTCCGGGTTACCGAAGGTGGCTTCGTCATCGTCGATCACGAAACCCGGCGCCAGCTGGCCGAATGTTGGGCGCACCACGGATTGGGTCCAGGCAGCGCGCACCTGGGTGTTCTTATCTATCTGATAGCGTGCGTGCAGGCCCGGCAACCAATGGTGATAACGCCGCTTGGTTTCGGTATCGCTGAACTGGCCGTCGGTGGCGCCGGTGCCCTTGGCTTCGAATTCGGTGCCCTCGTAGCGCATCCCGGCGATGAAGCGCCAGTCATCGATATCGATGGTGTTCATCAGGTAGCCGGCGTTGATATCTTCGCGGATGGTGAAGTCGTTGACCCTGGATTCGGTGGGGTCGTAGAAATCATCCCGATTGAGGCCGCCAATCAGCTGGCGGATATTACCCGCGCTGATGCCTGGGCCATATCGGCCGAGACGGTAGTCGACGCTGCCCTTCTGGAACTGCGCGAGGTTGAGCTGTTCATCGCTGAAGCCTTGCTGATCCAAGTCCTTGTAGACCCAGGCCTCCAAGTCGTTGTCCTTGTTGCGGCGGCTGACCTTGCCACCGAACTTGAACTGAGACGCATAGCCACTCAGGTCATAGTCACGGGCCAGGTCCAGGCGCAGGTTTTTCTCGGTGTCCTTTGTGTACTGTTTCTCCCAGTCGACCTTGTCGAGGCTGAAGTTACTGGCGTCGTAGAAGCCGTTGGCGATGATCGGGCGAGGTTTGTCCTTGTCGTAGAAACCGCTGTTGGCAAAGTCGCCGCCGTCGAAGGTGGCGCCCGCAATGTGCGCCGGGCTGTCTTCGCTGGACTGGCTGTAGCCGGCCTGGCCGCTGAGGGTCCACAGGCCCAGCATGCGCTCGCCGCCGAACACGTAGGACTGGATCTGCTGGGTTTCCTCACGGTTTTTCAGCTTGCGCTTGCCCTCGGCATCGCCCAGCTCGCCAGGCGCTTGCGGGTCGGCAAATTCAAGGCTGGCGGCGTTGCGGGTTTCGGTGTCCTTGTAGCGGCTGTAGAGGGTACGCAGGTAATAGCTGCTCAGGTCGTCGGGCTTGTAGTCGAAGTTCAAGCCGCCACCTGCGCGTTCGCGGCTGATGTCGTAGTCGCGCTGTTCGAACTCGTTGAGCCTGGCGCCGTCGGTGAAATCCCAGGCGCCACCGGTTTCGACGTTGTCTGAGCCAAAGTCGCGCTTTTGCCAGCTCAGCGCTGCGGCCACGCCGAAGTTGTCGATGCCGTCGCCGAGGCTGAAGCGATTACTGGCGGCACCGGAGAATTTCGGGCTGGTTTGGCCGGTATTCTTGTCGTAGCTGGCTTCGGTGCTACCGGTATAGAACAAGCCCTTGTGATCGAACGCCGACAGGCTCTTCACATCCACGGTGCCACCGAGAGAGTTGGCGTCCATGTCCGGGGTCAGGGTCTTGATCACCGACAGCGACTGCACCAACTCCGAGGGCAGCACATCGAGGGCCACGGCGCGGCGTTCGCTCTCCGGCGCGGGCACCAGGGTGCCGTTGATGGTGACGCTGTTGAGGTCCGGGCCCAGGCCGCGCACGCTGACAAAACGCCCTTCGCCCTGGTCGCGCTCCACGCTGATGCCCGGTAGGCGCTGCACCGCTTCGGCGACGTTTTCATCCGGTAACTGGGCTACACCGTCGGCATGTACCACGCTCCTGATGCTGTCGGAAGAACGTTGTTCCTTGAGGGCGCTGTCCATGGCAGCGGCCTGGCCGACCACTTCGACATGCTCGGTGGTGGCCGCCTCGGCCGCCGTGAGCCGCTCGCTGGCCATCGCCAGGGCCAAGGCGGTAAGCGTGAAGCTGACGAGCCCGGTGCGCTTGTACATGCAATCCTCCCCAAGAATCCGTTGGCGCCAGGCAAGAGGGCCCGGCAACTGGGAGGGCACGCTAGGGGTGGGGGATGACGGTTCTGTGACAGCATTGAGTGGTCATGCCCGTAAACTGCAGGTTTGCACGATTTTTTGGCTTGGAATGAGCTGATATGACCTCAGCAGTTCTCATGTGGGAGGGGGCTTGCCCCCGATAGCGGTGTGACAGCTACAAATAAGCTGACTGATACACCGTCATCGGGAGCAAGCCCCCTCCCACATGTTTAATCTTTGTTGCCTGTGAGATGAGCTGATTCGACCCTCGCCCACCGTCATCCAACGGTCACATCCATCTGCTGTGCTGGCGCCCATCGCTCATTCGCCCAAGGAATCGCAGCCATGCCTGGCGTGCTCAAGCCCCACCGCTGGAAACTCTCGTTGCTGCTGGTCGCCGCCAATCTCGGGCTGATCCTGCACTTGGCCTGTGGCGAATTGAAAAGCGTCAGTGAATGGGTGTGGCTGGATATTGTCGGCGAAGGCGGTTCCGCTCTGCTCGCTTTGGTGTGGCTGGGACTGGTGCTCAAAAGCCGCCCCGCAGGGCGCGTCACCAACTACTTGGCGCTGGGCCTGTCGTGCATCTTTTTCTCCTGGTGGATCGACAGCCTCGACGAGTTTATCCGCCTGCCCGACAGCATCACCTGGGACCATTGGCTGGAGTCCGGGCCGATGCCGGTGGGCATGGTTCTGCTGACCATCGGCATCTACCACTGGCACCGCGAACAACTGGCGATCAGCGCGCAGATGGAAAAACGCGAGCGGCTGTTCCGTGAGCATCGGCTGTTCGACAAACTCACGCCGCTGGCCGGCGCCGATTACCTCAAGCGCCAGTTGGCTGACAGCCTGCAAGACAGCCGCGACCAGCAACAACCGCTGTCGCTGCTGGCCCTGGACCTGGACAACTTCGCTGCCATCAACCAGGCCTACGGGCATGCCGAGGGCGACGCGGTACTACAAGCCCTCAGCCATTTGCTGCTGCTCAACCTGCGCCGCCAGGACCTGCTGTGCCGCCTGGCCGGCGACCGCTTTGTGGTGCTGCTGCCCAATACCGGTGAACGCCAGGCAAGGGAGCTGGCGCTGGAGTTGCAGCAGGCAGTGCTCGGCCTGGCCCATAAGACCCGGCACCAAGGCGAACGCCTGCAATTGGCCGCGACTACCGCCGTGGTCATGGCCCTTGAAGAACCGCCCCAGGACTTGCTCAAGCGCCTGAACCTGGCGTTGGCCAGGGCCAAGCAACCGCTTGCGAAAAGTGCCTGAGATGGCCGTGAAAACCAGCTGGTATGAAGCCGACAGCCGCTTCATCCCAGGGCATTTCCAACCCGCCGCGCTGATCGACCTGGCCTTGTCCCGCGACATCGACAGCCATCGCCTGCTGCGCGGCACCGGCCTGTTTCACGAGGACATCCTGGCCGGCACCGCGCACCTGAGCCCGCAACAGTTCTTCGGCCTGATCGGCAACAGCCGCAAGTTATTGGACGCCGACGACAGCAGCTTCTTGTTTGGCCAACGTCTGCTGCCGGGCTATTACGGCGCCGCCAGCCACGCCCTTGGCCATGCGCAGAACCTGCACCAGGCCCTGGAGATCCTGATTCAGCAACAGGTGCTGCTCAGCCCGTTGGCCACCCTGCAATTGGAGCTGGATGAGCATCGCGCCTACCTGTACTGGCTGGACAGTTGCGGCGCCGGCGAGCACTGGCGTTTCCTGCTGGAAGCCTGCATGACCTCGCTGGTTGCCATGAGCCAATGGCTGAGCGGCGAGCGCCTGCCATGGGCATGCAGTTTCAGCCATGCCGAGCCGCGCTATATCGAGCAGTACTGGGTGCACCTGGGCGAAGACACGCGCTTCGAACGCCCGCTGGACATGATGAGCATCCCGCGTGAATACCTCACCCGCCCCTGGCCTGGCGCCTCGGTCACGGCCGGTCAGGTTGCGCGTCGGCAGGCCCGCGAGCAGATCGAACAGCTGGGTTTTGCCGGCAGTTTTCTCGACTGTCTCTACGACTACCTGCGCGACCAGGTACGCCAGCCGCCCAGCCTGGAACAGGCGGCCCTGGCCTTCGCCATGAGCCCGGCGACCCTCAAGCGCAAGTTGAACAAGCACGACACCGGTTTTCAACAGCAGGTGGACCGGGTACGCAAGCAGGTAGCGTTGCACCTGTATCAGCTCAAGGGCTACAGCAACGATGAAGTGGCGGCGTACCTGAACTTCAACGATGCGGCGAACTTCCGGCGTTCATTCAAGCGCTGGACCGGCAGCACCCCGAACCTGATCCGCCAGCTGTTCAACAGCCGCTAGCCAGGCGCTCGCGTAAAAACTCCACCAGCGCCTGCACCGGCCGTGAGCTTTGCCGGTGCTGGGGATACACCGCCGACAGGGTCAGGGCTTCGGGGGCGAAGTCGTCCAGCAGTGTCACCAGGCGCCCGTCTTTCAACGCATCCGCGACAATAAAGGTCGGCAGGTAGGTCACCCCCAGCCCGGCAATGGCGGTATCACGCAACAACTCGCCGTTATTCACGCGCATACGCCCACTGACATTCAACCCCTGCAACTTGCCTTTGAAGCGCCATTGCACCTGGCGACCATGGCCGTAGGGCAGGCAGTCGTGCGCGGTCAAGTCCTCGGGTTTCAATGGCGTCCCGCGCAGCGCCAGGTAATCAGGGCTGGCGCAGTACACCCGCTGCACGCTGGCGATACGGCGGGCGATCAGGGTGGAATCTTCCAGGGTGCCGATGCGCAGCACCAGGTCGTAGCCCTCGCCGATCAAGTCTACCGGGCGGTCGCTCAGGTCGACTTCCACCGACACCTGCGGATGACGTTGCAGGAACAACGGCAGCAGGCAGCCCAGGTGAGCCATGGCGAATGACAACGGCGCGCTGAGGCGGATAGTGCCACGCGGTTCGCTGTTCTGGCCGGCGATGCCCTGCTCCACTTGCTCGACTTCACCGAGCAGGCGCAGGGCGGATTCGTAGTAGCTCTGGCCCAGTGGCGTGACATCCAGGCGCCGCGTAGAACGATTGAGCAGGCGCACACCAAGGCGCTCTTCCAGCTGGATCAGGCGACGACTGACGAATTGCTTGGACAGGCCCAGTTGCTCGGCGGCGGCGGTGAAACTGCCGGACTCCATGACCTGGCAGAACAGGCGCATGTCTTCGAAGGGGTTCATTGTCGCTTCTCGGTGGACGATGGACTGATTTATAACGGGTTCAGAGGCACACCACAAACCTAATGTGGGAGGGGGCTTGCTCCCGATGGCGGTGCTTCAGTCAAAAATGCTGTGACTGACACACCGCCATCGGGAGCAAGCCCCCTCCCACAGGGGATTACCTACATCTGGCAGATCTGCTTATTTGGCGGTGAACGCCGAGTAGCTGTTCATCAGGTTGCGGTAGTTGGGGATGCGCGGCGACAGCAGGTTGGCCAGGCCTTCCATGTCGTTGCGCCAGTCAACCTGCAGCTCGCAGGCCACGGAGAACCAGTTGACCAACTGTGCGCCGGCGGCAGTCATACGTGCCCAGGCGGCCTGTTGCACGGTTTCATTGAAGGTGCCGGAGGCGTCGGTGACCACGAAAACCTCGAAGCCTTCGTCGAGAGCGCACAGGGTCGGGAAGGCTACGCACACATCCGTGACCACGCCGGCAATGATGATCTGCTTACGACCGGTCGCCTTGACGGCCTTGACGAAATCTTCGTTGTCCCAGGCATTGATCTGACCGGGGCGGGCGATGTACGGCGCATCCGGAAACAGTGCCTTGAGCTCTGGCACCAGTGGACCGTTAGGACCGCCTTCAAAACTGGTGGTCAGGATGGTCGGCAGGTTGAAGAACTTCGCCACGTCGGCCAGGGCCAGCACGTTGTTCTTGAATTCGTTGGGGGAGAAATCCTGCACCAGCGAGATCAGGCCAGTCTGGTGATCGACCAGCAGGACAACCGCGTCATCTTTGTTCAAGCGCTTATAAGTCATGGGGTAACTCCTTTGGTTTCTGGATTAAAAGGCAAAGCATGAACAGCCAAACGCACCCCAGAACCCCTGGAAATCGCTGACTGGCACGCTGGAAAGACGGGCTTTTTCATGGCTGTGGGCATGCACGCCGCACGGGCCGCTGCACTGGTGGACCTGGGCCTGCAAGGGCGAGGTCGGACGCCAGTGCCCTGGTACCTTGACCACCGGCGACCAGTCCGGCAGCACCGGCACGCGTGGTGGGGCGAAATCTTCGAAGTCACCCGCGCCGTAGACCACCTTGCCGCCGACCACGGTCAGCACCGATTCGATCCACTTGATGGCTTCCTCGTCGACACTGAAGAAGTCCGCCGACAACGCGGCCACATCCGCCAACTGGCCGACCTTGATCTGGCCTTTCTTGCCCTGCTCGGACGAGAACCAGGCGCTGCCGTGGGTAAACAACTCCAACGCGGTGAGGCGTGGCAGACCCTCGGCGTGCAGCTCCAGGCCACCGACGGTGCGGCCGCTGACCATCCAGTACAGCGAGGTCCACGGGTTATAACTGGAGACCCGCGTGGCATCGGTGCCCGCCCCTACCGGCACGCCTTCGGCGAGCATGCGCTTGATCGGCGGCGTGGCTTCGGCGGCCTTGGCACCGTAGCGCTCAACAAAGTATTCACCCTGGAACGCCATGCGGTCCTGGATCGCAATGCCGCCGCCGAGGGCGCGCACGCGCTCAATGTTCTTCGGGGTAATGGTTTCAGCATGGTCGAAAAACCATGGCAAGCCATTGAAGGGAATGTCGCGGTTAACCTTCTCGAACACATCGAGCATGCGTGAGATGGATTCGTCATAGGTGGCATGCAGGCGGAACGGCCAGCGCTGTTCCACCAGGTGGCGTACCACTGGCTCCAGCTCCTGTTCCATGGTCAGCGGCAGGTCCGGGCGCGGTTCGAGGAAGTCTTCGAAATCCGCCGCCGAAAACACCAGCATTTCGCCAGCGCCGTTGTGACGCAGATAGTCATCGCCCTGATGCAGGGTGACGCTGCCGGTCCAGTTCTTGAAGTCGCTGAGTTCTTCCTTGGGCTTCTGGGTGAACAGGTTGTAGGCGATGCGCACCGTCAACTGTTGGTCCTTGGCCAACTGTTCGATCACCGCATAGTCATCGGGATAGTTCTGGAAGCCGCCGCCGGCATCGATGGCGCTGGTCAGGCCCAGACGATTGAGTTCGCGCATGAACTGGCGGGTGGAGTTGACCTGGTATTCCAAGGGCAATTTCGGACCCTTGGCCAAGGTCGAATACAGGATCATCGCGTTAGGTCGTGCCACCAGCATGCCGGTGGGGTTGCCGTGGCTGTCGCGCACGATCTCGCCGCCCGGCGGGTTGGGCGTGTCCTTGGTGTAGCCGGCCACCCGCAACGCCGCACGGTTGAGCAAGGCGCGGTCGTACAGGTGCAGCACAAACACCGGGGTGTCCGGCGCGGCCTGGTTGAGTTCTTCGAGGGTGGGCATGCGTTTTTCGGCGAACTGGAATTCGTTCCAGCCGCCGACCACGCGCACCCATTGCGGCGTAGGAGTACGGTCGGCCTGGTCCTTGAGCATGCGCAAGGCATCGGCCAGGGACGGCACGCCTTCCCAGCGCAGTTCGAGGTTGTAGTTCAGCCCGCCACGGATCAGGTGCAGGTGCGAGTCATTGAGCCCGGGGATCACCGTGCGGCCCTTGAGGTCGATGACCTGGGTGCCGCTGCCGCGCAGGGCCATGGCTTCACCGTCGGTACCCACGGCGACAAAGCGCCCCTCACGAATGGCGACGGCGGTGGCGCGTGGGTTTTCCCGGTCCACGGTGTGGAACTGGCCATTGAACAGAATCAGATCGGCGTTCATAGGGTTTCCTTTACAGAAGGTTGAAGCCAGGGAGCGAACAAGCGGGTGGCCGCCGGCATCAGCAGGTAGACCACCAACAGCACAATGGTCAGGGTGATCAGGAAGGTGGAGACCACATAGTTGGACAGCAACGGGTGCAGGCGCAGGATCGGCCCCCAGATAAACGGCAGGAGCAAGGTTTGCGGCAAAATCACGCACAGGCTGACCACTGCCTGTTTCCAGCGCGGCGGCTGGACAGCGCCCTCGGCCTGGGTCGCGAACCAGAACTCATTGACGGCGCCGATTTCAGTCTGGTCGCCGTCCGCCAGCATCGGCGCGGCTTCGTCGATCAGGGCCTGGCGTTGGGGGGAATCGAGCCACAGCTCCAGGGCATCGGTGGAGCGATAGCGCAGCACACAGGTGAACAGCGCCATACCGTTCTGCCGGCTGCGCACCACATCGACGCCAAGATGGCCGGGGCGTTCGCCAGCGATGCGCACGATACGGCGCAGCCAGGCTTCGTATTCGGTTTCGCATCCGGGCTTGACCCGGTGCTTGACCACCAGCGTGACGACTTCGTCAGGGCTGGTCTTGGGTGTTGGGTCCATGGTTGGGTGACTCCCCCGCAGGATTGAGCGATGGGAGGAGTTTGCCGGGGCCAGGGGTGTGCGGAATTGGATGTATGTGCTGTTTGGGTTTCTTGGAGAACGGGGATGTGGACGGAAGTCAGTGTGCCACCGACATATGCTCCGCAATCCGCCCTCGTAACCAGCGTTCCGCCGGGTCATTGTCATGCACCCCGCTCCACACCATCGACAGCTCCGCTGCGTCAATCGCAAACGGCGGGTCTTCGGCGCGCAAGCGGGTGCCCTCGGTCAAAGCGCAGGCCGCGTAATCCGGCACGGTGGCGATAATCTGCGTGCCCGCCAGCAGTGCGCGCAACCCGCTGAACTGCGGTACAGCCAGCACCACACGGCGCGAGCGGCCGATGCGTGCCAGGTCGAGGTCGATATTGCCGCTCAAGTCCCCTGAAAACGACACCATCGCATGGGGCCTGGTGCAGTAGTCATCCAGGGTCAACGGCGCCACGCCGTCATCGCCGCGCAGTACCTTGCAGGGGATGTCCCGCAGTTTCTTGCGCTTGGCATTGGCCGGCAGTTCGGTGGTGTAGCTGACGCCCACCGAGATTTCACCGCTGGCCAGCAGTGCCGACATCAACAGGTAATTGGCCCGGCGCACCACCACAATGATACCCGGTGCCTCTTCGCGCAGTTGGCTGAGCAACGCCGGAAACAGCCCGAACTCGGCGTCATCGGACAGGCCGATGCGAAACACCGCGCTGCTGCTGGAAGGGTCGAAGTCCTTGGCGCGGCTGACGGCGCCCGAGATGATGTCCATGGCCGGTTGCAGCTCCTTGAGTATCGCCACCGCACGGGGCGTGGGCTCCATGCCGCGGCCGTTGCGCAGCAGCAGTGGGTCGTCGAACAAGTCGCGCAAACGGCCCAATGCGGCGCTCACCGCCGGTTGGCCCATAAAGAGTTTTTCGGCGACCCGGGTCAGGTTTTTTTCAAACATCAAGGCTTCGAAAATCACCAGCAGGTTCATGTCGACGCGGCGCAGGTCGTTGCGGTTCATGGCGGTATCCAAACGTTTTCCAGACGGTCAGGGAAGCATATTCGCAATACCCGCGATTGCATGCCTGTGCTGTCTTTTCTACGCCTGCAACTGGCGAAATTAACAACGATTAACTCGTCAGGCCGGTGCTCCTGCACCAAGAATGCAGGCGTCTACACTGCACTCATCCACCGGGAACGCTCCCATCGACTACGGATATCTGTCATGGCCCGACTCGAGCAATACGCCCCACGTTTGTCCGCCACCGGCGGCCTGTGCCCCCGGCGCGAACGAATAGCCAAGCAACTGATCCTCGCCAACCTCGGCGAAAGCCTGGCTATCGCCGACCTGGCCCAGGCCTGCGCCTTGTCGCGCAGCCACTTTTCCCGCGCATTCAAATGCACCACCGGGCTATCGCCCCAGGAATGGATCCGCCAGCAACGCATCCAGCGTGCCAAGGAGTTGATCACCGGTTCGTCCTTGAGCCTCACGCAAATCAGCCTGGAATGTGGTTTCTGCGACCAGGCGCACTTCTGCCACATGTTCACGCGCAGCGAAGGCGTGAACCCGATGACCTGGCGAAACCACCAGTCGCGCCACAAGCCTTTGGTGATCGCCGCCTAGTGGTCTTCACGCACCTGGAATATGCTGGCCCATCTTCGACTCCGGAACCTGGGCAGCCATGACTGACTTGAGCGACCAGGCCGTGCACTTCGGCCCCTACCGTGTCCACCCGCGCCAGCGCCTGGTGCTGGAAGCCGGCCGCCCGCTGCGCCTGGGGCGGCGGGCCGTGGATATTCTGCTGGTCCTGCTGGAGCACGCCGGCAATGTGGTGAGCAAGCAGGAGCTGATCTCGCGGGTCTGGCCCAAAACCGTGGTGGAAGACGGCAACCTGCGGGTGCACATGGCCGCGTTGCGCAAGGCACTGGGCGATGGCCAGGCCGGGCAGCGCTATATCGTCACGGTCGCTCAGCGCGGCTACAGTTTTGTTGCGCCACTGAGCATTGAACCGATGACGCTACCCACAGGTGGCATGCCCCAGCGCCCGAGCCATAACCTGCCGTTGCGGCGTACGCGAATGATCGGCCGCCAAGCCCTGATCGACGCCCTGGTGCAGCAACTGCCGCAGCAGCGCTTCATTACCTTGACCGGCGCCGGTGGCATCGGCAAGACCACCGTGGCCCTGCGCGTCGCCGAGTTGTTGATCGGGCATTACCGTGACGGCATTCATCTGCTGGACCTGGCGCCACTCAGCGCAGCCTCGATGATCCTGCCCAACCTCGCCGCGCTCCTCGACCTGACACCCGCTGCGAATGCACCGCTGGTCAGCTTCGCCCGTAGCCTGCAGGCACGCCAGATGCTGCTGGTGATCGACAACTGCGAACACTTGCTCGACGACATCGCCCTGATCAGCGAAACCCTATTGCGCCATGCGCCGCACCTGCACATCCTCACCACCAGCCGCGAAGCCCTGCGCGCCGACGGTGAATATGTGCAACGCCTCGAGCCGCTGGCTTGCCCGCCCGCCACCGGCAACCGTGCCCAGGCCCTGGGTTACCCGGCCATGCAATTGCTGGTCGAACGGGCCATGTCCCATCAGGACAGCTTTGCCCTCAGCGAAGCTGACCTGCCCCTGGCGATTGATATCTGCCAGCGCCTGGACGGCATTCCCCTGGCAATTGAACTGGTGGCCGCGCAAATCGAGCGTTTTGGCTTGCAGGGGCTGCTGGTACAGATGGAAGACAATTTCCGCCTGCTGACCCGCGGGCGGCGCAGCGCCCTGCCGCGCCAGCAAACCCTGCGGGCCACCCTCGACTGGAGCTTTGACCTGCTCGGCGAGTGCGAAAAAACCTGCCTGCGCCGCCTTGCGGTTTTTCGCGCAGGCTTCAGCCTGGCCAGCGCCGCAGCGGTGATCGCCGGAGAAACGATCGCCCCCGCCGAAGTGCTGGGCTCCATCACGCAATTGGTGGCCAAGTCTTTGTTGAATGTGGAAGCCGGCGATGACGAGATGGTGTATCGCCTGCTGGATATCACCCGCACCTATGCCCTGGAAAAGCTCAGCCTCGCCGGCGAATTGCCAGCCACTCGAGAGCGCCATGCGGCACGCTGCCTGGCGCTGATGGAACAGGCCCGGACCGACTGGGAACTGCTGGCCACGCAGCCTTGGCTCGACCGCTATGCACCGTTGCGCGAAGACGTGCGCGCCGCACTCGACTGGGGCTTTGCCGAGGATGTCGGGCACTTGCTGGCCATCCGCCTGACGGTCAGCGCAATGCCCCTGTGGCAGGAATTGTCATTGTTGCGTGAGCATGGCGGCTATGTGGACAAGGCACTGGCGCTGATAGGCCAGGTCGATACGCCCTGCACGCAACTGATCCTTCAATTGCAATTGGCCCTGGGCAGCCTCTCCTACCACGCCATGGGCGCTGCGCCCCGCACCATTGCAGCCTTTGTCAGTGCCGAACGCCTAGCCCTGGCACGTCGCGACGTTGCAGGGCAACTGCGGGCGGTCTCCGGGCAAATGGCTGTAAACCTGTGTGCCGGGCGCTATGCCCAAGCACTGCAACAAAGTCTGCAGTTTGATCGCCTCGACCCGCGCACCGAGCCGTTGCTGGAGTTGAGCGCCCAACGACTGCGCGCATTGGCCCAGCATTACACCGGGGACCAGGCGCTCGCCCGACACAATGCCGAGCAAGTGCTGCAGCGCATGAGCCACAGCGGCCATGTGAACCGGTTCGCCCATGGCGTCGGGGTGCAATACGATCAAAGCGTGGCGTCCTTGACCCTGCTGGCGCGGATCCTGTGGTTGCAGGGTTTTCCCGATAGTGCCTGGCGCACCGCCAGCCAGGCGCTGGAGCTGGCCCTGCAGATCAATCATGGCACGTCGATCTGCTACACCCTGGCCCTGGCCGGGGTCGTCATCGCCCGCTACAACGGCGCCGAAGACGATGCGCAAGCCCTGCAAAGGCTACTGCTGGAACAGTCGCACAAGCATTCGGCGCAGTTGTTCCAGACCTGGGCCGGGCATTACGCCGGTATCCTGGTCGACCAGGATTTGCAGGGACTGGGACTGATCGAGGACACCCTGATCACATTCGGCGCCGACGAAGTCAATGAAGCAGCCTTCGAGCGCGCACGCGCAGGCTCTGCGGGCTGGTGCGCGCCTGAAATCCTGCGGGTCTGTGCCGAACAGTGGGTGCAACGGGGCGACAGCCGCGCCGCTGAAGCCCTGTTGCTCGAAACCCTGGGCCTGGCGCACCAGCAAGGTGCCTTGGCCTGGGAACTTCGCTGTGCGACTTCCCTGGCACAACTGTGGCAACAGCAGGGGCGCTTGCAGGCCGCGCGGGACCTGCTGGGTTCAGTCTACGGGCGATTTACCGAAGGCTTCACCACCCGTGATTTAGTCCGCGCAGGCAGCCTGCTCGACCAGTTGCAGGACAAACGGCCGGCCTGAAAAAGCGCCCACACATGGCTCGTAGCCCTGCTGCAAACGCTCGACCTGACGCGGGTCACGCAGTTGCGCCAGGGCATAGCTGCGCACGCAGTTGAGCAGGCGGTAGCGGCGCTGCGGGCCTAGCCCAGGTTCGACGCTCAGCAGCGAGACATTGACCAGGCGCGCCAGCAGATACGCCAGGTCGGCGTGCTCAAGCTCGGTCCCGCTCACCAGCTCGCTCAAGGCAGGCAAGGTCACTGCCATCTTGAACAACCCCAACTGCAGGAACAGCCAGCATTCCGGCAGGCTCAGGCGTTCGTAGCTCCAGTCCAAGGCAGCAGTCAGTGATCGATGGTGTTCCACCGCCGTGCGGCGCCCGCGGGTCAACGTCTGCAGCCCCATGCGCAATTGTCTCTGCACACCGCTGATGCCCAATGCGTCGACTTGGGCCGCTGCCAGTTCGAGGGCCAACGGGATACCGTCCAGGCGCCGGCAAATATCGCGTAGCGCTGCCAGATCCTGATGCCGCAATACAAACCCCCGCTGGCTGGCACAAACCCGAGCGATGAACAGCTGCACCGCGGGACAGGCCATGGCCTGCTCGACACTGCTCAATGCCGAGGGCGACGGCACGGCCAGCCGCGGCACGCGCAGCACCCACTCGCCGGGGGCCAGCAAGGCTTCGCGGCTGCTGACCAGCACGCTGACGCCGGGCGCCCGTTCGCGCAATGCGCGCACCAGCTTGCGACACGCCCCCAACAACAGGTCGGCACCATCGAGTACCAGCAGCAGCTGGCGCGAGGCCAATTGGCGGCACAGCTCATCAAGGCGCTCGCACTGCTGTAGTTGCAATACCGTGGCCAGACTGCTGAGCAGTTCGTGGGGTGCATGCATGCGGGTCAGGTCGACCCACCACGCCCCGTCGCGATAGCGGGGCAATACCCGCTCGGCCAAAGCCAGGGCCAATGTACTTTTGCCAATGCCGGCCATCCCGGTGAGCGTCAACAGCCGCTGCCCGGGCAAGCGTCGCGCCAGCACCCGCACAAGCTCATCGCGGCCACATACTGGGCTGAGCCGCGCCGCCAGGTTGTGCTGTGGCAGTAACGTCGGCGCCGAGCCTTGCACGGGGGCGACGAAACAGTAGCCGCGCTGGGGGTGATTGAGGATCAGGCGTGGCCCGTCGAGCGCCCGGCGCAATGCGGCAATGTGCACGCGCAGGTTATTGTCCTCGACGACGCTGTTGGGCCAGACCCGCTGGATCAAGGTCGCCTTGCTGATGAATTGCCCAGGCGCCTCGAGCAGCACCGCGAGAATATCCAGGGCGCGTCCGCCCAGCGCCACCGGCAGGCCCGCCTTGCTGACCAGGCGCTGTTGCCGATGAAAAGTGTAAGGGCCGAAGCTGATCGCCGCAGAGTTGTGCATGTCCGCTAAAAGCGCTGGAACACCCGTGCTTGAGTGCCTGCGCGTCCTTTTCCATGGGCTCGGCGCTATCTTGCCAGCTGGCGATGACAGGGCAATGCTGGCACGGGGAGCGATACGGACAATCGAGTGCCCTGGACGGACATTGTGTCGTTAACTGAACTGTTGTCGGTATTGGGTAGGGTTCAGGCCAAGCTTCTCACTGAACAGAAAGCGCATATGCCGCACGCTGCCGAAGCCTGCGTGGAACGCCACGGTCTTGAGCGGCAGGTCGGTGGTTTCCAACAAGTGCCGGGCACGGTCGATGCGTGCGCCCTGCAGGAACGCCATGGGCGTCATCTGCACGTCCTTGGCGAACAGTCGCGCAAAATGCCGTGCACTCATGCCGGCCAGTTCGGCCATGGACTCGATGGTAAAGGCTTGCTCCAGATGCGCCAGCACATGGTTCTGAACGCGGGTGATCGCGGTTTCCTGGGGCGCCACGGCAGCGGTCATCGGGCTGAACTGGGCCTGACCGCCCTGGCGTTTCATCACCACCAGCAGCACCTTGGCTACATCCACCGCCACTTGCTTGCCGTGGTCCTGGGCAACTACCGAAAGGGCCAGGTCGATACCGGCGGTGACGCCACCCGAGGTGATCAGGCGCCCGTCCTGCAAGTAAATGCGATCGGTCTCGACAATGGCGTTGGGGAACGCCTTGATCAAGCGCTCGGTGTAATGCCAGTGGGTGGTCACGCGGTGCCCGTCGAGCAAGCCCGCATGCCCGAGCACGAAGGCGCCGGTGCAGATCGAGCCGAAACGCCGGGACCGTGGCGCCGCTGTTTTCAGCCAGGGCAGCAGCGCGGGATGGCATTCGTTATAGGCGCCCGGGCCGCCCGGCACCAGCAGCAGGTCATAGGCGGCATGGTCCTGCTCCAGCAGCAAATCGGTCTGCACCATCACCCCGTTGGAGGCCCGCAGCGGACCGGGCTCAGTGCCAATGGTCAGGATCTGATAGTGGTCGGCTGCCGGCAGGTAGCGGTTGGCAATCGAAAACACTTCCAGCGGCCCGGCCATGTCGAGCAGCAGGAAGTCCGGGAACAGCGCCATGGCCACGGTTTTCATAAGCGGGGAAAGTCCATTGAACAGAAATGCGGCGGGCATTATGGCATGACTTTGAGTGTCAACCAGAGGGAGACAGTTATTCTATTTTCACCTCGTTAATGAATAATTCGATAACCATTAATCTTCTCCTCACCCAAGCGCCCTGCATCTCGCAGCCTGCGCTCACTTGAGGACTGGACCATGCTGACCCTTCGCAAAGCTTCCGAACGCGGCGCCGCCAATCACGGTTGGTTGAAGTCGTTCCACACCTTCTCTTTCGCCAACTACTGGAACCCCAACGAACAGGGTTTTTCCGACCTGCTGGTCATCAACGATGACCGCGTCGCCGCCGGCAAAGGCTTTGGCCAGCACCCGCACCGCGACATGGAGATTTTCTCCTACGTGCTCGAAGGCGCCCTGGAACACAAGGACACCCTGGGCACCGGCTCGGTGATCCGCCCCGGCGATGTGCAGTTGATGAGCGCCGGCAGCGGCGTGGCCCACAGTGAGTTCAACCACAGCCAACGCCTGGGGGTGCACTTCCTGCAAATCTGGATCGTGCCCAACGAGGCCGGCGCCAAGCCGCGCTATCAGCAGGAACACTTCAGTGAAGCGCAGAAGCGCGGGCGCTTGCAGTTGATCATCTCCCCGGACGGCGCCAATGGCTCGCTGAACGTTCGCCAGGATGCACGGGTGTATGCCGGGCTATTCAACGGCGACGAAAGCACACGCCTGGAGCTGGCGCCGGATCGCTACGCCTACGTTCATGTGGCGCGCGGCAGCGTTGAACTCAATGGCCAACGCTTGCAGGAAGGCGACGGTGTGCGGGTGCGTGAAGAGCGCCAGCTTCGCCTGAGCCATGGCGAGGACGCCGAGGTGCTGGTGTTCGACCTGCGCCCCAATGAGCTGCCGCAGATGCCGTGACGCTTGCAGTGATGGTTCGGCAAGGACCATCGCTGGCATCGATAGTCACCATCAGCGCAATGAAGTTCTCTTAAAAAAACCAACGCGTAACATCAAACCCATGCCAAACGGCACCCAACCAAGACACTCGGAGCACACCATCATGAAACGCCAACTCTTGCTTAGCCTCGCTTTCTCGGTACTCGCTGCAAACGCTTTTGCCCACCCGGTAGTCGCCGAAGGCGGCTCGGACCGCCTGATAGAAACCCGCGTTGCCGAAGGTGGCGCGGATCGTTTGCAGGAACGTGGCCTGGCTGAAGGCGGTGCGGATCGCCTGCAGGAACGTGGCCTCGCCGAAGGTGGTGCGGATCGCCTGCAGGAACGTGGCCTCGCTGAAGGTGGTGCGGAGCGCCTGCAGGAACGTGGCCTCGCTGAAGGTGGTGCCGAACGTTTGCTGAGCACCCACGTATAACCCCGCTCTGTTGGCGGGACACCCCAAACCGGCCTGATCAGCCGGTTTTTTTTCGTCTGCGATTTGCATGGATATCGCAAAATCCTGCATCGCCCAACGCCAACCACGATGCGCAGCGAGCCGCTCTTGATCTTGATCTGCTTTTGATCTCAGGCGCCCCGTTAAACCACGCTGGCCGGAATTCGACAGGGATTTGGGGGGTAAACCGGCAGGGATGCCGGTTTAGCCGCCCCGCGCCATGGATGGCGCGTGGCGGCGGCCCCCCAAATCCCTGTCGGATTGCGGGCACACCGAGCCTAAGCGAGGTGCCGAGTGGTGGGGCAAGAGCGTTTGGTTACTTTGCGCTTTTCAAAGTGACCCGCTGTAAAAGCGGAACCAATAGTGGCCGTTACCTAAATAATGGATATGTACTCGGTCTGATCCAACATCCTGGTCAACTGTCAGGCCGCCATCGGGAGCAAGCTCCCTCCCACATTTGGATCGAGACCATCAGTCAGGCACTGGTCGGCTGTCAGGCCGCTATCGGGAGTAAGCCCCCTCCCACATTTGGACCGAGACCATCAGTCAGGCACTGGTCGGCTGTCAGGCCGCTATCGGGAGTAAGCCCCCTCCCACATTTGGACCGAGACCATCAGTCAGGCACTGGTCGGCTGTAAGGCCGCTATCGGGAGCAAGCCCCCTCCCACATTTGGACCGAGAGCATCAGTCAGGCACTGGTCAGCTGTCAGGCCGCTATCGGGAGCAAGCCTCCTCCCACATTTGGACCGAGAGCATCAGTCAGGCACTGGTCGGCTGTGGGCAACCGTCGGCAAGGCCCCCTTGAGAGTAAAAAGAAACCGCAGCAAAACAATGTGCATATTAGAACCCGATTTGCGCTTTTCGCATGTAATAAGTCATTTGCGGACCTACCCTAGCCGATCCCGCACCTTTACAGTGCTGCCATTGATCAACTGTCGAGTAGTTTCATGAATCTCTGGTTTCGATTACTGCACATGCTGTTGCGCCGCCCCTGGCGCAAACCGGTACATGGCCTGGACACCACGGTGGTGCGCATGCGCGTCTGGCCCCTGGATCTGGATCTCAATCGGCATGTCACCAATGGCCGGTATTTCACCCTGGCGGATGTTGCACGCATGGATTTTGTCTTGCGCACGGGCGCCTTCCGTGTGGCGCTGCGTCACAAGGCGGTGCCGATCGTGGGCGATACCTGGGGCAAGTTTCGCCGAGAATTGAAGCTGTTCGAGGTCTTCGACGTGCACACCCGCATGCTCGGCTGGGACCACAAGTGGAGCCTGATGGAGCACCGTTTCGTCAGCAATGGCCGAGTGATTGGCGTGGTGGTGATGCGTGGAGTGTTCCGAAGCGCCAAAGGCACCCTGCCCCCAGCGGAGTTTGTGCGAGAGCTGGGGTTGGACGAAGTCTCACCGCCGATGCCGCAATGGCTGAGTGAATGGGCACGTAGTTGCGATGAGATGAGTGTGCAACTACGGGCAGAAGAACAGCGTTGAAAACACCTAGCCTGCCGATATCAGCTTCTTCAAGTTGGCTTGACCATCCTCGCGGGCAACGTAGAGGAAGCTCTTACCTTCCTGCACTTTGAACAGCACCTTCATGGCAGCCAGCTTCTCAAGGTCCTTGCGTGCGGTGTTTTCCGAAATGTCATAGTCATGGGTGAGTTCCTTGGGCATGAAGATGCGCCCAGGGTGTTGCAGGACTTTCTTCAAGAAATGCCCCTGCCGGTTATTCAAGTCATCCTGCAACCCAAGCGTATTCAGCCAGCTCATCAGTTCCACGGCTTCTTTGCGTTTGCTTTCGAAGTACGCCATGAATTCATTGATGGCACGCTCGATAACCCGTAGTTGATAAATGACGAAATAGGTCAAATCAAAAGCGTCAGTTTCCGTATGGATGTATGAGCGCCCATATTGCATGGGCGCCTCCTTGAGCAGCGTGCTGATGGAGATGTACTCAAAGGGCCAATAGCCGCTTTTGAGCATGAACCAGTAAAACAAACACCGCGCCGTTCGCCCGTTGCCGTCCCTGAAGGGGTGCTCGTAACCAAGCATAAAGTGGAGGATGATAGCTTTCACTACGGGATGGATAAAGTGCCTGCCATCCTGGCCGTCATGTCGGTCATTGGCAAATCGGCAAAGCGCTTCCAGCCTGGCCGGCAGCAGCGTTGCCTGAGGCGGTTGGTGGACGACTTCATCCCCTGCACCTCCCACAAAAATATCGTCAGTGCCCCTGAGCTGCCCCGGATGAGCCTCGTCCTCTTCAATGCCCGCCGTGGCAATGCCGTGAAACTCGCAGATCAGCGCAATAGAGAGGTTATCGTCCTTGCTGTATTTGGCTTGCTTCATCAGGTGATAGTTATTCAGGATCATCCGCTCATCATCATTCTGAGGCGTGCGCTCCTTGGCCAGCATGTCCTTGGCGATCTTGCGCGTGGTCGCGGCGCCTTCCAGCTGGGCGCTGGAGATCGCTTCCTCCATCATCAGTGAGTCGACCAGGTATTGAGTGTTGTCGCGGTATTGGGGAGACGAAGCCTTAGCCCCACCCAACCTGGATGTGACCGATTCCACGGCATGAATCACCGCGTCGCAAAAATCAGTGGTGTACAAGAAAAAAGGCCTGTCGCATTCGCTGCGCAACTCCAAGGTTTTGCTCGCACAGGCCCGTGACATTTTGATTGCTGCCCATGCCGCTTCTTTGTTGATACCCGGCGCGGGATAGCGTCGAAACTCATCCCAGTGCAAATACCGACCTTTCTCGTCAATCGCCTTGAAGGTGCGGGCCAACTCAAAGATTTCCAGACCGTGACGTTTTAACAGCACCTCGAAATCCACTGGCTTTTGGATCTTGGCCATGACTGAAACTCAATTTTCAAAAATTGAGTTGATCGTTACGCCCAGGCGTGAAAGTGTCAATGTTTACTTTGCCACAAATGCGGTGTTATCCGGGCCTTACACCTCGCGCTTGACCTTCAAGTGCCGTGCATACCACGGCCGTTTTGGTACGCGCTTGAACAAACCTTCAAGCAGTTCCTCATCGGCGCCAAAGGTGATGCGCAGGGCCAGCTTCATGATTTCCGGGTCCATTTCCATCGAGCGCCCCTGTTGCAGCCCCGGTGTGGTGCTGCAGCCGTGGGTGTCCGGGCCCAGCCATGGGTCGCCCACCTCCACCCAGCGGCCCGGTGCAAACCAGGCCACGTCGTTGACCTTCATCCGCGTCACCTCGCCAGGGTTGAACCGTTCGTGGGCACGGAACCAGTCTTCGATACGGTCGTCGATCCAGCCATGAAAATGCCAAAACACCGGGTTTACATGGGATGAAAACGGATCGCCGAGAAAGTCGTTTTCCGGCGCGTACCAACGTGGGGCAAAGTCCGCAGGGTCACGGGCGAACGGCACCGGCGCACCGTTGGACGGATCGCGAGGCACTGAGGCCCAGCGCATGTGCAGCCAGTCGTGCAGGCCCAGCTCCATCTCCGAGCCCAGTTGGCCCAGGGTCAACTGGGCCAGGTAACGCGGATCGCGGTATTGGGATTCCCAGACCTGGAAGTTGCTGTGGTAGGTTTCGGCCGCCTTGATGTCGCTGACCCACTGGGTGTAGTCGGCGTCATCCGGTGCCGACCAACAAGGGGGCAGCGCAAAGCCGTCGTGGTTGTCGAAGTACCGCAAAAAACCCAGGCGATCACGCTCCAGCGCCGGTTGCGGTTCGGGGAATTGCGGCCATGAGAGCAAATCCTGCATGGAGCGTGCGGTGCCGAGCATATGGCGGTGCATGAAGAAAAAGTCGATGCCCGAGCCGTTGCGATCTTTGCGTTTGCCTCGGGCGTCGCGCTCCTGGCCCCGGGGCCCGGGTTGCCAGCCGATGCCGCGCAGGGCTTCGCGTTGTTCTTCGGAGAGCTTGTGCCACCGATCACGGCTGGCGTGCCAGAGTTGGTGAAACAGCCGGTGTTCGGGAGACACCAGCCAGGCCAGCAAAGTCGGATTAAGGCCTATGCGCTGGCGGGCTTCGGGAAACAGCTGTTTGTGGGCAATGAAACGGTTGTCGCGCTCGGTCAAGGCCAGGGGGCGCTCAAGGTCGAGAATCTGCCCGCTCAGGGTGCCGCTGCCAGCATTGCCGAAGTCGGCCCAAACTTCATCGAGGGTCATCTTGAACTCATAGGCGGGCACATCGGCCTGCGCATCGCGGTCGATCAAGCGCCAATAGAGCACGGCGCCATCGCCGGTGAGCAGATCGCCCAATACACGGTAGCGCGGCTCGCCGTCGGCGCGCAGGTTCTCGGCGGTGTCCAGGTAACCACGCAGGCCGCGGCCACGGGGGGCTATATCGAGCAGCAGTTCCAAGCCGTCCCGCGGCAAGCCCTTGAGCCCGGCATCGCGGCCTTCCAGGCGCAGGCTCCATACACCGCGCAGGGTGTCCGCCAGATGCTGGCCCTGAATATCGGCAAGGTCGACCGTGGCTTCGCCGGGGGTGATGGGGAACTCTTCCCGCGTCAGCTCGCGATGGGCGTAAAAGGCCGCCGGCACGGCCGCGCCGGTCAGCGCCAGGCCTGCGATGAACCCACGTCGAGAGATTGTCATTGTCTACCTTAGGAAACGGCTTAATCAGAGCTAGAACGTTTGCAGCCCGCTGAAATTTACCGCCGCGCCCCCGCACCTAAATTTCCCCCGTCATCGCTCGTTCTTTCCTGATAGCAAAGGCCTCAACTGACTGAGATGGCAATGACAAAATCACGTTCGAAAAAGGCGCTGTATATCGGCCTGCCGTTGGCCCTGGCTATCGGCGCCGGGTCCGGTTTTCTGATCTGGGACCAGTGGTTCAAGGGCAACGCCGGCTACTCGCTGGAGGTGATCAAGCAAGCCAATGAAATGCAGGATCGCCTGTTGTCGTTTGACAGCCATATCACCGTGCCCCTGGATTTCGGCACGGCGGGTAATGAGGCCGACAAGGATGGCAGCGGCCAGTTCGACCTGGCCAAGGCAGCGCGTGGCAGATTGTCCGGCGCCGCGCTGACGATTTTTGGCTGGCCGGAAATCTGGAGCGGCCCCAACGCTCCCCACAAGCCCACCGACGGCTTTGTCGAAGAGGCCCGCCATGAGCAGGAGGTGCGCTACAAGATCATTTCCGGCATGGTCCGCGACTTTCCCAACCAGGTGGGCATCGCCTACACCCCGGACGATATGCGGCGCCTGCACGGCGAAGGCAAGTTTGCAATTTTCATCAGCATGCTCAACGCCTATCCCCTGGGCAATGATCTGAACCAGCTCGACCTGTGGGCCGCACGCGGCATGCGCATGTTCGGTTTCAGCTACATCGGCAATAACGCCTGGTCCGACTCGTCGCGCCCGTTGCCGTTTTTCAATGATTCGACCGACGCCCTCGAGGGCCTGTCGCCCATCGGCCAACAAGCGGTGCACCGCCTGAATGACCTGGGAGTGATCATCGACGTGTCGCAGATGTCGACCAAGGCCCTGGAGCAAGTCGCGCAATTGAGCCGCACGCCGATGGTGGCGTCCCACTCGGCGCCACGGGCGTCGGTGGATATCCCACGCAACCTCAGCGACAAGGAACTGCAACTGATCAAGAACAGCGGCGGCGTGGTGCAGGTGGTGGGCTTCCCCGCGTACCTGCGCCCCTTGAGCCAACCGACCCAGAACAAGCTCAACGCCCTGCGCGCGCGCTTCGACCTGCCGCCGTTGCCCAACCTGGCCATGGCCTTGATGCCCGGCGACGCAATCATTGCCGCCTGGCCCGAGCAACGCTTCGGCCAATACGCCAGCGCGCTGTACGCCATCCTCGAGGAAGAACCCAAGGCCACCCTCAAGGACCTGGGGGACGCCATCGACTACACCGTGCGCAAGATCGGCATCGATCACGTAGGCATCGCCTCGGACTTCAACGACGGCGGCGGCCTCAAGGGCTGGGAGAACGTCGGCGAAGTGCGCAATGTCACCGCCGAACTGATCCAGCGCGGCTACTCCGAAGCCGATATCGCCAAGCTGTGGGGAGGCAACTTCCTGCGCGTGTGGGACCAGGTACAAAAAGCCGCCAAGCCATTGGCCAACCGCTAATCACCACGAAGTAAGTCCATGACCGACCGCCGTACATTTCTCAAGCAGGCCGGCGTCTTTGCCGCGAGCCTGCCACTGGGCACCGCACTGCTACCCCAGGCAGTGGCAGCCACTACGAACGACCCATGGACGGGACTAAAACAGCTGTTCAACCAGGACCCGGATTACCTGCACCTTTCCAACTTCCTGGTGGCCTCGCACCCCAAGCCGGTGCGCGAGGCCATTGAACGCTACCGCATGCAAATCGACCGCAACCCAGGGCTGGCGATGGACTGGGACCTGCAGGAAACCTGGAAGCGTGAAGGTCAGGTGCGCGAATGGGCCGGCCGCTACCTGAATGCAACCCCTGCACAAATCGCCCTCACCGGCAGCACGTCCGAAGGGCTGGCGATGATTTATGGCGGGATCAAGGTACGACCGGACCAGGAAATCCTTACCACGGTGCATGAGCACTACGCCACGCAGAGCAGCCTGGATTTTCGTGCGCTCAAGCAGGGCACCCGGGTGCGTCGTATCCACCTGTTCGAGAACGCCGCCCAGGTATCCGCCGACGAAGTGCTGGGCAACATCCAACGCAACCTCCGCCCCAATACCCGTGTGCTGGGTATGACCTGGGTGCAATCCGGCAGCGGTGTGAAACTGCCCATCGGCGAGATCGGCCAACTGGTGAACGAACATAACCGCAACCGTGACGACAACGACCGCATCCTCTATGTGGTCGACGGCGTACACGGCTTCGGCGTCGAGAACCTGGATTTCCCGGACATGCATTGCGACTTCTTTATCGCCGGCACCCACAAGTGGATGTTCGGCCCGCGCGGCACCGGCCTGGTGTGCGCCCGTGACGCCGAGAACAAATACGTCACGCCGATGGTGCCGACTTTTTCCGAGGACAAGGACTTCGCCACCAGCATGACGCCAGGTGGTTATCACGCCTTCGAACATCGCTGGGCCGCCGACGAAGCCTTCAAGCTGCACCTGCAGCTGGGCAAAGCACCGGTGCAGGCACGTATCCATGCCCTCAACACCGAACTCAAGGACCAGTTGCTGGCCCACCCGCAGATCGAGCTGGTCACGCCGCGCAGCCCTGAACTGTCGGCGGGTTTCACCTTCTTTCGAGTCAAGGGCCAGAACAGCGACGAGGTGGCGGCCTACCTGATGAAAAACCGCGTGGTGGTGGACGCAGTCGATCGTGACGTCGGCCCGGTGATTCGTACCGCGCCCGGCCTGCTCAACAGCTCGGATGAGCTCCAGCGCTTCGTGACCTTGCTGAGCCAACGGCTATGACCTTTTTTCCCTTTGGACGAGATGCCCACATGACTCCATTCCGACTCAAACCCCTGACCGCACTGGCGCTCACCGCCCTGTGCGGCGCGCTGCTGCCCAACCTGGCCCAGGCCGCCACACCACAACCCGGCAAGGTATTCAAAGACTGCAAGGATTGCCCGGAAATGGTGGTATTGCCTGCCGGCACCTTCACCATGGGCACGCCGGAAGGCGAAGTCGGCCGCGAGCCCGACGAAGGCCCGATGCATGCCGTGACCTTCGCCAAGCCGTTCGCCATGAGCCGTTTCCATATCACCGCCGCTGAATGGGACAGCTACGTGCGCCAGACCGGCGTGAAGATCGCCAACGGCGACGATCGCCCTGGCCGCGAATGCATCGCCAGCAAGCCGCGCTACCCTCAAGGCCCGCGCCAGCCGGCGGTGTGCATGGATATGGACGATATCAAGCAGTACGTGAGCTGGCTGTCGAAGAAGACCGGCCAGCAGTACTACATGGTCAGCGAAGCCCAGCGCGAATACGCCGCTCGTGCCGGCACAACCGGCCCGTTCCCCTTCCCGTTCGACGAGGGCAAGGGCTACAGCATCGCCAAGCACGCCAACACCTACGGCCCGGCAGATGGCTATAGCTATTCGTCGCCGGTCGGCAGCTACCCGCCGAATGCGTTTGGCATGTATGACATGCACGGCAATGTGTACGAGCGGGTGGCTGATTGCGAACATCCGAACTACATCGGCGCACCGACTGATGGCAGTGCGTGGGTGGAGCCCAACTGTGAGGGCTATCAGATTCGTGGCAATGACTGGGGTGAGGCACCGGTGTTTTCGCGCTCGGGCAACCGCAATACCATCTACCCGGATACCCGCGGGGACTGGCTCGGTTTCAGGGTCGTTCGTGACCTCTGATCCAGGCCGCCTTACCCATCAATACAGAACGAACGCGGGAGGGAGTCAACTCCCTCCCGCCTCTTCGACCCCAGCGCCTCAGCGAATCAGAAGGTCCACTTGGCGTTGACCATGGCATTGCGCGGCTCGCCATAGGAGCCCGAGTTGAATGTACCCATGCCATCGTAGTACTTCTGGTCAAACAGGTTGTTGACGTTCAAACCTACGGTCAGGTGCTCATCGACCTTGTACTTGGCCAACAAGCCGACCACCGCAAACGGATCCTGGGTCGCCTTGTAATAAGGGCCTGTATAGTTGATTTGCGAAGACGCGTACATCTCGCTTTGCCAAGTTACGTTACCGCCGACGGTCAACTTGCTCCACGCACCCGGCAAGCGATAAGTCGTGCCGAACTTGAACAGGTTGATCGGCTGGTTGGTCTGGACCCGACCGCCATCCTTGTCATGGGACTCACGGTAGGTATAGCCACCAAACACATTCCAGCCGCTGGCCACTTCACCGGAGATCTCGGTCTCGACGCCACGGGTATTGGTGCCACTGATGGCCTTGTACACCGCGCGGCCGGCAGAATCCACGCCCGCCTGCTCAGGTGTGTTCTTCTGCTCAATGTCGAACACAGCGATGCTGGCATTCAGCGCGCCGTTGAAGAACTCACCCTTGAGACCGATCTCATAGTTGTCGCCCTCAAGCGGAGCCAGTGAGCCGCCCGATCCAGTTTTGTAGAAGGTCTGCGGCAGGAAGATGCTGGTGTAACTGGCGTACGCCGAATAGGTGTCGTTCAGTTCATAGACAACGCCGACATAAGGTGTGACAACCCCGGTTTTCTTGGTCTTGTCGGTGGCCTTGGTGCCCTTGAGGTAATCACTGACCTCGTCTTCCTGGTTCCACCAACTGAGCCGGGTGCCCAGGATGATGGTCAGCGGATCGAACGGCTTCAAACGCAAGGCGCCATACAGGCCGGTCTGCTGCAAGGTGGTGACGGTGCCGCCATCCTTGAAATACTGACGCCGCCCGTACTCATTGCCATTCCAGTTGAAGATATTCGCCGACCCATAATCGCCGTCATCGTTGTGGCTGGCGTAGTTGGGGAAGTTAAGGTGCGTACGCGAGGCACTGGCACCGACCACCAACTCATGCTCGCGCCCACCCAGGTTGAACGGGCCGGACGCATAGGTATCGAGGGTGTCCTGGGTCTGGTAGCTGTCCAGGCGATAAATGAATACGCCTGTGCCCTGCCCTGTCGCCGGGTCAGGGTAGCCACCACTGGCCGATGCGCCCTGGCCTTTACGGTACGAGTATTGATGGCTGTAAGCTGTTTTCAGGCTCCAGTCATTGTCCAGCTTGTGATCCAGCATGGTGGTGAAGTTGTAGCTGGTGTTGTCCATGTAACTGGAGCGCGAGGCCGGGTTGAATGACCGGGAGAAATTGGTTTGCTTGCCGTTACTGAAGAACAGCGGGATATGCCCATAACTGCTGCCATTGGCATCATTGTTCTGATAGTCGAGGCTGGTGCGTAGCGTCGTGCTGTCGTTCAGATCAATATCCAACGCGCCGTACATCACGCGCTTTTCCTGGCCGTACCAGTCGATAAACGAATTCTGTTTCTGGTAGGCCGCCACAAAGCGCCCACGTACATTGCCCGTTTCAGTCAACGGCCCGGAGACATCGACTTCGGAGCGGTAGCGATCCCATGCCCCCGCCTCCCCGGACACGTAGCCCTGGAAGTCCTTGGTCGGACGCTTGCGCACCAGGTTGATGGTGGCGGACGGAGTCCCCGCGCCACTCATCAGACCGGTAGCGCCGCGAATCACTTCGACGCGGTCATAGATAGCCATGTCCGAAATGGCGCCGACGTATTGCTGGGACTCGTTGGCCACTTGCGACGGAATGCCGTCGTACTGGAAGTTCTGGATGGTAAAGCCACGGGAGTTGAAATCGAACCGTTCGCTGTCGCGATGGTTGATGCTGATACCAGGGGTGAAGGCCATCACTTCGTTGAGCGTAGACAGGTGCTGGTCATCCATCAGTTGCCGGGTGACCACACTGACCGACTGTGGGGTTTCACGCAGAGACAATGGCAACTTGGTTGCAGTACTGGTCGCGCCCGTGGTGTAGGAACCGCTGTTTTCGGTCGTTGCCCCGAGCCCCTCGGCACTGATATTGGTCGCCCCCAGCGTCATCACCGCCGAACCACTGGCAGGCGGCATCACCACATAGCTGCCGCTGGCTTCGCGACTGGCCTGCAAGCCACTGCCCGACAACAACCGGGACAGCCCTTCATCCACGCTGAATTGGCCCCTCAGCCCGCGGGTGGTTTGCTGGCTGGCCAGCGCCGGGTCGTAGGAGATCGAGACGCCGGCCGCCGAACCGAACGCCATCAGCGCTTGCGATAATTGACCGGCCGGAATCGCGAAGGCGACCTTGCCCGCCTCGCCCTGGGCGAACGCGGCGCCCGGCATAAACGTAGCAGCCGCCGGCACGACCAGTACAGCCCCCAGCATCATCAGGCGCACGGCCTGCGGCAATTTCTTCAATGCGTAACGCTTGGGCGTAGACAACCAAAGGGGATAAGACATCGACAGCAATCCTTGAGCAATGAGGCGTGTGATTGGCAGAAATAGCGGCGTCTTTGAGCGCCTCTGGTGAATGAGACGGATGGCCTAATGAAAACCAGACTCATTTACCCGTTTTTTTTAACCGCCCCCACCGGAAATGAAACCCGGCCTTATCAGAACTAAAACGCTTGTCGGCAGGAAAAATTTAGGTGCGCCACCAGAATCTTGCGCCAATGCAGCGCCCGCCCTTGCTGATCAGCGCCCACAACGGCGCACCACCTCCAGGTCCGGCGCGATAAAGCTAAATCGCGCCAGAGTCGAAACGTCTCCTACAAAAGCCCGCCGGCGATCAGCTCGATCGACGCAGCCCCCACTCGCCCATAGCACGTAGCCACGTCGCGACCGAGGTAGTTTCATGACTGCAAAACCGCGTAGCGCCCTTCGCGAACTCTTGAGCCTGCTCAAGCCCTATCGCTACACCGTCACCCTCTCGATTCTGTTCGGCATCCTTGGAGGCCTGAGCGTCACCGCGCTGCTGGCCACGGTTAACCAGGGCCTGCACAGCGAATCCGGCCTTACCACTGCGGTGGTGCTGGCCTTTGCCGGCCTGTGCGTACTCGCCTTGCTCAGCAGCATTGCCGCCGACATTGGCAGCAACTTTGTCGGACAAAAAGTCATTGCCCGACTGCGCAAGGATCTGGGTGCGAAGGTATTGTCGGCACCGATCGAGCAGATCGAACGCTATCGCAGCCACCGGCTTATTCCGGTGCTGACCCACGATGTCGACACCATCAGCGATTTCGCCTTCGCCTTCGCCCCGCTGGCCATTTCGATCACGGTGATCCTTGGCTGCCTGGGCTATCTGGCGAGCCTGTCGCTGCCTATTTTCCTCATGACATTGCTGGCCATCGGCATCGGCTCGGCCATCCAGTTCATCGCACAAGGCAAGGGCATCAAAGGCTTCTATGAGGCACGCGACGCGGAAGACAGCCTGCAAAGGCACTACTCGGCCATCGCCGAAGGCGCCAAGGAGTTGAGGATTCACCGCAAGCGCCGCCACGCCATGTTGACCCGCAATATCCAGGCCACCGCCGACCACATCTGCGACACGCACGTACGCTCGATCAATATTTTTGTGATCGCCAAAAGCCTGGGTTCGATGCTGTTCTTTGTGGTCATCGGCCTGGCGCTGACCCTGCAATCGTTCTGGCCGAGCAGCAACCCAGCGATGATGAGCGGCTTCGTGCTGGTGCTGCTCTATATGAAAGGCCCACTGGAAAACTTGATCGCCAACCTGCCGATCATCAGCCGTGCGCAGATCGCCTTCCGCCGCATTGCTGACCTGTCCGAGCGTTTTTCATCGCCCGAGCCCCACCTGCTGCTGGACGCCGATGAGCGCGGCACCCCACCCATGAAGCACCTGGAATTGCGCGACGTGCAATACGCCTTCCCGCCCGTGGCAGGCAGCGAGCCTTTCACCCTGGGCCCGGTCAACCTGAGCATCGAGCCTGGGGAGATCCTGTTCATCGTCGGTGAAAACGGCTGCGGCAAGACCACCCTGATCAAACTGCTGCTGGGGCTGTACACCCCACAGAGTGGCGAAATCCGCCTTAACGGCATGGCCGTCGACGCGCGTGGCCTGGATGATTACCGGCAGATGTTCACCACCATTTTTGCCGACTATTACCTGTTCGACGAACTGGTGCAGAGCGATAAAGCCCTGCCGGAGGATGCCAACCAGTACCTGGAGCGCATGGAGATCGCCCACAAGGTCAGCATTCGTAACGGCGCGTTCACCACCACCGATCTCTCCACCGGGCAGCGCAAGCGCCTGGCCTTGATCAACGCCTGGCTCGACGAACGACCGGTGCTGGTATTCGACGAGTGGGCCGCCGACCAAGACCCGACCTTCCGCCGCGTGTTCTATACCGAGTTGCTGCCGGACCTCAAGCGCCTGGGCAAGACCATCATCGTCATCTCCCACGACGACCGTTACTTCGACGTCGCCGACCAGTTGGTGCGCATGGAGGCCGGGCGCGTCATCAGCGAAAAAGCCGTCGCCTGAACCGCCCCTGCGGCGAGCGCCCTGCCGTTCGCCGCCGGCCATTGAAGTCCCGTGTCACACCTAAATCTCGTCGGCCACGCTTCGTCTTTCTGACAACGCATATTTACGCAGCCGATGGCGACGAGACCCAACATGAACCCACTGAATCAACTCCCCGACGACGACTTGCTGGCCCTGTTGATGGCCGACGACGCCGGCTCAGAGCATTCCATCAAGGCTCAACCCCATCGCAGCCCCACGCCTCTGTCTTTCGCCCAGCAACGCCTGTGGTTCCTGCAGCAGCTGTCGCCCGGCAGCAGCGCCTACAACCTGCCCAACGCGCTGCGCCTGCGCGGCCCCTTGAACACCGCAGCGCTGGACACGGCCCTGCAGCAGGTTATCGCCCGACACGATGTGCTGAAAACTGCGTTCCAGACCCTGGACGACCAACCTCGGCAAGTATTTGACCCGCAAGCCCGGATCCATCTGCACGAAGACGACCTGTCGGGTCTCGCGCCCGACGCCCGGGCCGCTGCCGTCGCCCAGCGTATTGCGGCCGAGGCCGGCACGCCGTTTGACTTGGGCCTGGCCCCGCTGATTCGCGCCACTTTGATCACGCTCGATCACGATGACTACATCCTGCTGCTGAACATGCACCACATCGTCTCGGACGCCTGGTCCAATCCGATCCTGATGCAAGACCTCACCCAGGCTTACCGGCGCGCCTGCCAGGGCCATACCACGCCGTTGGCGCGACCTTCCATTCAGTACGCCGACTACGCCCGCTGGCAGCGCGAGGAATACCCCGGCACGCCCGAACAACTGCGTGCCGCCGAGTATTGGGCCGACTACCTGGGACAGGGGATTCCCACTCTGGACCTGCCGGCCGATTACCCCCGCAGCGCCGAGCAACAGCACCGCGCCGGCAATCTGCACCTGTCATTACCTGCAAACCTGAGCCAACAGTTGCAGGGCTTCTGCCACCAACACGACTTGACGCCGTTTATCGTGCTGCTTGGCGCCTGGCAACTGCTGCTCAGCCGCTACAGCGGCCAGCGGGACTTCACGGTCGGTGTACCGAATGCCGGTCGCAACCAGAGCGAGACCCAGGACCTGGTGGGGTACTTTGTCAGCAGTCAGATCTACCGCGCACAACTCACCGACGACCTGACCGCCGAAGCTTTTCTCCAGGCGCTGCGCCAGCAATCCCGGGCGGCCATGGAACATGCCGACTACCCGATCGAACTGCTCATCGAGCGCTTGCAACTGCAACGCAGCACCCAGGCCAACCCGCTGTTCCAGACCCTGTTCAACTGGCGTGTCAGCCAGGATCAAACGGACACGCTGACGCTGGGCGAATTGACCTTGGCGTTCCTGCCAGTGGCGCAGCATGAAGCCAAATTCGAGCTGTCGATGCACGTGGACTACGCGCCGCAACAGATCACGACGGACATCGAGTACAGCACGGCACTGTTCAGCCCGGCTACGATTGAGCGCCTGGGCCGGCATTGGCTGCGCTTGCTGCAAAGTCTGATTGAGGCGCCACAACAGCGTTTGGCCGAACTGGCCATGCTGGATTTCGCCGAACATCAGCAGATTGTCAGCACGTGGAACACTACCCGTACCGCCTACCCGCTCGAATACAGCGTGCAGCAACTGATCGAGGCCCGGGTGGCCGCCACGCCCGATGCACCGGCGCTGGTGTTCGGTGAGCAACAGCTGAGCTACGACCAGCTCAACCGCCGCGCCAATCAGCTTGCGCATAAGCTGATCGAGCTCGGTGTCGGACCGGATGCGCTGGTGGGCATCGCCGCCGAGCGCAGCCTGGAGATGGTTATCGCCCTGCTCGCCGTGCTCAAGGCCGGTGGCGCCTATGTGCCGCTGGACCCGGAATATCCGCAGGACCGTCTGAGCTACATGATCGAGGACAGCGGCATTGGCCTGCTGTTGACCCAGGCGCATTTGCTCTCGCAATTGCCGATTCCGGCGGCGCTGCCGGTGCTGGCACTGGACCGCCTGGACGTCAGCGGTTATGCCGAGGTCAACCCTGAGATTGCCGTTGACGGCGAAAACCTCGCCTATGTCATCTATACCTCCGGCTCCACCGGCCAACCGAAAGGCGCCGGCAACCGGCACTCGGCCCTGACCAACCGGTTGTGCTGGATGCAACAGGCGTACGCATTGACCGACGCCGACACCGTGCTGCAAAAGACCCCGTTCAGCTTCGACGTGTCGGTGTGGGAATTCTTCTGGCCGCTGATGACCGGTGCACGCCTGGCCGTAGCCGGCCCGGGCGACCATCGCGACCCGGCCGCCCTGGTGAGCTTGATCCAGCGTTACCAGGTCAGCACCCTGCACTTCGTGCCGTCGATGCTGCAGGTATTCTTGCTCGATGAACATGTCGCCCGTTGCACCAGCCTCAAACGCATTGTGTGCAGTGGCGAAGCCCTGCCCGTGGACGCACAGCAACAGGTCTTCGCCAAGCTGCCGACCGCCGGGCTGTTCAACCTCTACGGACCCACCGAAGCCGCCATCGACGTGACCCACTGGACCTGCCGCGAAGAAGGCAAGGCCAGCGTGCCCATCGGCCAGCCGATTGCCAACCTCAGCACCTACATCCTCGACGCCGAGCTGCAACCGGTGCCGCCCGGGGTGATCGGCGAGCTGTACCTGGGCGGCGCCGGCCTGGCCCGCGGTTACCACCGCCGCCCGGCCCTGACCGCCGAGCGCTTCATGACCAGCCCGTTTGGCGACGGCCAACGCCTGTACCGCACTGGCGACCTGGCCAGTTATCGCACCGATGGCGTGATCGAATACCGGGGGCGTATCGACCACCAGGTGAAAATCCGCGGCCTGCGTATCGAGCTGGGGGAAATCGAAACCCGCCTGATGGAACTCGACTGTGTGCGCGAAGCCGTGGTGATCGCCGCCGACGGTCAATTGGTCGCCTATGCCGTACCGACCGAAACCCGCGACACCGATGAACTGCGTAGCGAGATCAAACAGCGCCTGGGCGAACACTTGCCCGACTACATGGTGCCGGCGCAATTGACCTTCCTCGATCAACTGCCCCTGAGCCCCAACGGCAAGCTGGACCGCAAGGCCTTGCCGAAACCGGATGCGAGCCTGTTGCAAAAGACCTATGTGGCGCCGCAAAGCCCGCTGGAGCAGCAGATCGCAGCCATCTGGCAAGACGTGCTCAAACTGGAACGCGTCGGCCTGAACGACGACTTCTTTGCGCTGGGCGGTCATTCCCTGTTGGCCACCCAGGTGATCTCCCGGGTGCGCCATGCCTTGAACACCGATGTGCCCCTGCGCAACCTGTTCGAGTCCAGCACCCTACATACGTTCGTTGCCAGCCTGGCGCAGGAGCCGGCGCGCCATGAGCCGCCATTGGTGCGGGTTGAGCGCGATCAGCCGCTGCCTCTGTCCTATGCCCAGGAACGCCAGTGGTTCCTCTGGCAACTCGATCCCCGCAGCACGGCCTACCACATCCCGGCGGCCCTGCGCCTGCGCGGCCACCTGAACACCCAGGCCCTGCAACGCAGCTTTGACGGCCTGATTGCCCGCCATGAGAGCCTGCGCACCTCGTTCTCCCAGGAGGGTGAACGCACCGTGCAGCGCATCGCCCCCCACGCCCACCTGGCAATGAGTATCGAATCGCGGCCGGAAGCCGACGCGCAGACGATCCGTGCGTGGGTCGAAGACGAAACCCAGCAGCTGTTCGACTTGCAGCACGGCCCGCTGCTGCGGGTCAAGTTGCTGACACTGGCACCTGACGATCACGTGCTGATCATCACTCAGCACCATATCGTCTCCGACGGTTGGTCGATTAACGTGATGATCCAGGAGTTGGTCGCCCTGTATGCGGGGTTCAGCCGGCAACAGGACGTCAGCCTGCCCGAACTGCCCATCCAATACGCTGACTATGGCGTGTGGCAACGTCAATGGATGGACGCTGGGGAACGCGAGCGCCAACTGGCCTACTGGACCGGTCAACTGGGCGATGAGCAAACGGTGCTGGAACTGCCTACCGACCACGTCCGGCCGTCCGAGCAAAGCTACCGAGGTGGGCAACTGGAACTGGTGCTGGACCGCGAGCTGAATCAGGCGCTCAAGCAATTGGCACGTGAGCAAGGCGTGACCTTGTTCATGCTATTGCTGGCGTCGTTCCAGACCCTGTTGCATCGCTACAGCGGGCAAACCGATATCCGTGTCGGCGTGCCGATTGCCAACCGCAACCGCGTGGAAACCGAGGGATTGATCGGATTTTTCGTCAACACCCAGGTACTGCGCGCAACGCTCGACGGCCAGGTGCGGTTTGTCGAGTTGCTGCAACAGGTCAAACAGCATGCCTTGCAGGCCCAGGCTCACCAGGACCTGCCCTTCGAGCAATTGGTCGAAGCGCTGCAGCCGCAACGCAGCCTCAGCCACAGCCCACTGTTCCAGGTGATGTACAACCATGCCAGCATGCAGCCGCAAACCCGCGTCACGCTACCCGGCCTGAGCCTGGAAGTGCTGGAAGGCTCGTTGCCCAGCACTCAGTTCGACCTCTCGCTGGACACCTTCGAGTCCACCGAAACACTGCAGGCAACCCTTACCTACGCCATCGATCTGTTTGAGGCCTCGACCATCCGCCGCCTGGCCGCGCATTGGCAGAACCTGTTGCAGGCGATCGTGCGTGACTCGCAGCAACGCCTCGGTGAACTGGACATGCTGGGCCGCGAAGAACATCACCTGATGCTGCATGACTGGAGCACCGCCACTCTCGATTACCCCAGTGAGCAGCGGGTTCATCAACTGTTCGAAGCCCAGGTGGCGCAGCAACCTTCAGCACCGGCCTTGCTCTTCGAAGACCGTCAACTGACCTATGCCGAACTCAACGCCCGGGCCAACCGCCTGGCCCGGCATCTGGTGCGCCTGGGCGTCGGCCCCGACGTGTTGGTGGGGATCGCCGTGGAGCGCGGCCTGGACATGATCATCGGCCTGCTGGCGGTGCTCAAGGCCGGCGGCGCCTACGTGCCCCTGGACCCGGAATACCCCCAGGACCGCCTGCTGTGCATGATCGAAGACAGCGGCACCCGGCTGATGCTGACCCAGAGTCACTTACGTGAACGCCTGGCGATTCCCGACTATGTCGACCACCTGTGCCTGGACCAGGACCAGGCCTGGGTCGACTTGGACGCCAGCAACCTGAGCAACCGCGCCCATGCCCAGAACCTGGCGTATGTGATGTTCACTTCGGGCTCCACCGGCCGGCCCAAAGGCGTGGGCATCAACCAGCTGTCGCTGACTCGCCATGCCTATGTGGCGCTGGATTTTTTCAACCTCAAGGGCGATGACCGCATCCTGCAGTTTTCCACCTTCAACTTCGACGGCTTCGTCGAGCAGTTGTACCCGGCGCTGATCTGCGGCGCCTCGGTGGTGCTGCGCGGCACCGAGATCTGGGACACCGAGACCTTCTACCGCGAACTGATCAAGCACCAGATCAGTGTGGTCGACCTCACCACCGCCTATTGGAACCTGCTGGCCAAGGATTTCGCCACGGCCGGTCCGCGCGATTATGGGCGCCTCAAGCAAGTCCACGCCGGCGGTGAAGCCATGCCGCCCGAAGGCCTTGCCGCGTGGGCCGAGGCCGGTCTTGGGCACGTCAAGCTGCTCAATACCTATGGCCCCACCGAAGCCACGGTGACGGTTACCGCCCTCGACTGCACCGACTACGTGACCGGCGCCCGCCCCACACCCTTGACCATGCCCATCGGCAAGGTCCTGGCCGGGCGCAGCATCTACCTGCTGGATGACAGCGGTGCCCCGGCACCGATCGGCGTGGTGGGTGAACTGGTGATCGGCGGCGAGTTGTTGGCCCGTGGTTACTTCAACCGCCCGGACCTGACCGCCGAGCGCTTCATGCCCGATCCGTTCAGCCAGAATGGCGGGCGTTTGTACCGTACTGGCGACCTGGCGCGTTACAACGCCTCGGGTGTGATCGAATATGTCGGGCGGATCGACCATCAGGTGAAAATCCGCGGTTTCCGTATCGAGCTGGGGGAAATCGAGGCCCGGTTGCTGGAGCAGGAGCAGGTGCGAGACGCCATCGTCCTCGCGCAGCCGGCGGCCAGTGGCTTGCAGTTGGTAGGTTATGTGGTGCCTCACGCCACCGCGTTGCCGGAAGCTGAGTTGCGCCAGTCGATCAAGGCGGCCTTGGCGGCGGTACTGCCGGACTACATGGTGCCGGGCTTGCTGATGTTCCTCGACGTGCTGCCCCTGAGCCCCAACGGCAAGCTGGACCGCAAGGCCCTGCCAAAACCGGATGCCAGCCAACAGCAAAACCACTACGTGGCGCCGCGAACGGCGCTGGAAATCCAGGTCGCCGGGATCTGGCAAAGTGTGCTCGGCCTTGAGCAGGTGGGCCTCACGGATGACTTTTTCGCCCTCGGCGGCCACTCGTTGCTGGCGACCCAGATCATCTCCAGGGTGCGCCAGGCCCTGAACCTTGACGTGGCCCTGCGCAGCCTGTTCGAACGCAGCGTGCTTGGGGATTTCGTCGCCGGCCTGCACGGCCGCTCCCGTCAGGATGAGCTGCCTCTGGCGCCCATCGCACGCGATCAGGCGCTGCCCCTGTCCTACGCCCAGGAACGCCAGTGGTTCCTCTGGCAACTGGACCCGCACAGCGCCGCCTACCACCTGCCGGCTGCCTTGCGTCTCAAGGGCGCGCTGAATGTCGCGGCGCTGGAGCAAGCCTTCAACCAACTCATCGCCCGCCATGAAACACTGCGCACCACCTTTGTAGTGGACAACGAACACCCCCGGCAAGTCATCGCCGCAAAGGCCCCGCTGGCCCTCGTGGTCGAGACATTGCACGGCACGCCGGACGACGCCACGCTCAAAACTTTTGTTGAACACGAAACCAGACAGTTGTTCGACCTGCAACGCGGCCCGCTGCTGCGGGTCAGGCTGCTGCGCCTGGCGGATGATGACCACGTGCTGGTACTTACCCAGCACCACATCGTTTCCGATGGCTGGTCAGTGCAGTTGATGGTTGAAGAGCTGATCACCCTGTACGGCGCGGCCCAGGCTGGGCAACCTGCCCCACTGCCGACCTTGCCGATCCAGTATGCCGACTATGCCGTATGGCAACGCCAATGGATGGACGCCGGCGAGCGTGAGCGCCAACTGGCCTACTGGACCGCCCAGTTGGCCGGAGAAAACAGCGTACTGGAGTTGCCGACGGATCGCCCGCGCCCGGCGGAACAAAGCTACCGTGGCGCCCACCTGTCACTCACCCTGGCGCCTGGGCTGAGCGACGCGGTGCAGCACATGGCCCCACGCCTCGGTGTCACGCCGTTCATGCTGTTGCTGGCTTCGTTCCAGGTTCTGTTGCACCGCTACAGCGGCCAGCACGATATCCGCGTCGGCGTACCCATCGCCAACCGCAACCGCATCGAGACCGAGGGGCTGATCGGCTTCTTCGTCAACACGCAGATCATGAAAGCCGAGTTCAGCGCGCAATTACGCGTCGAAGAGCTGCTGCAACAGGTCAAGCAACATGCACTGGATGCCCAGGCGCATCAGGACCTGCCGTTCGAACAACTGGTGGAGGCATTGCAACCGGAGCGCAGCCTCAGCCATAACCCGTTGTTCCAGGTGATGTTCAATCACCAGAGTGCCGACAAGCGCAGCAGCACCGATGGCCAATCACTGCCTTCGGCGTTGCAGGTCGAGGGGTTGGACTGGGAAGGCAGTACTTCGCAATTTGACCTGACCCTCAGCACCAGTGAGTCGGCCGAAGGCCTGAGCGCGAGCCTGACCTACGCCACCGACCTGTTCGACGCCGCCACCATCGAGCGCCTCGGTCGGCATTGGCAACAGCTGCTGCGCAGTCTCCTTGAAGATCCACAACAGCGGGTTGCAGACCTGCCGATGCTGGATAGCGGCGAGCAACAACAGATCGTCGACGAGTGGAACAACACCGATATCCAGTACCCGCTCGACCACAGCGTACAGCAGTTGATTGAGGCCCAGGTGGCCGCCACGCCCGAGGCACCAGCGCTGGTGTTCGGTGAGCAACAGCTGAGCTACGACCAGCTCAACCGCCGCGCCAACCAGCTTGCGCATAAGCTGATCGAACTCGGCGTCGGCCCGGATGCGCTGGTGGGCATCGCCGCCGAGCGCAGCCTGGAGATGGTTATCGCCCTGCTGGCCGTGCTCAAGGCCGGTGGCGCCTATGTGCCGCTGGACCCGGAATATCCGCAGGACCGTCTGAGCTACATGATCGAGGACAGCGGCATTGGCCTGCTGTTGACCCAGCAGCATTTGCTCTCGCAATTGCCGATTCCGGAGGCGCTGCCCGCATTGGCGCTGGATCAACTGGATGTGAGCGCCTATGCCGACGTCAATCCTGAGATTGCCGTTGACGGCGAAAACCTCGCTTATGTCATCTACACCTCCGGCTCCACCGGCCAACCAAAAGGCGCCGGCAACCGGCACTCGGCCCTGACCAACCGATTGTGCTGGATGCAGCAGGCGTACGCATTGACCGACGCCGACACCGTGCTGCAAAAGACCCCGTTCAGCTTCGACGTGTCGGTGTGGGAATTCTTCTGGCCGCTGATGACCGGTGCACGCCTGGCCGTAGCCGGCCCGGGCGACCATCGCGACCCGGCTACCCTGGTAAACCTGATCCAGCGCTACCAGGTCAGCACCCTGCACTTCGTGCCGTCGATGCTGCAGGTGTTCTTGCTCGATGAACATGTCGCCCGCTGCACCAGCCTCAAACGCATTGTGTGCAGTGGCGAAGCCTTGCCCGTGGACGCGCAGCAACAAGTCTTCGCCAAGCTGCCGAATGCCGGGCTGTTCAACCTCTACGGCCCTACCGAAGCCGCCATCGACGTGACCCACTGGACCTGCCGCGAAGAAGGCAAGGCCAGCGTGCCCATCGGCCAGCCGATTGCCAACCTCTGCACCTACATCCTCGACGCCGAGCTGCAACCGGTGCCGCCTGGGGTGATCGGCGAGCTGTACCTGGGCGGCGCCGGCCTGGCCCGCGGTTACCACCGCCGCCCGGCCCTGACCGCCGAGCGCTTCATGACCAGCCCGTTTGGGGATGGTCAACGCCTGTACCGTACTGGCGACCTGGCCAGTTATCGCACCGATGGCGTGATCGAATACCGTGGACGTATCGACCACCAGGTGAAAATCCGCGGCCTGCGTATCGAGCTGGGGGAAATCGAAACCCGCCTGATGGAACTGGACTGCGTGCGCGAAGCCGTGGTGATCGCCGCCGACGGTCAATTGGTCGCCTATGCCGTACCGACCGAAACCCGCGACACCGATGAACTGCGCAGCGAGATCAAACAGTGCCTGGGCGAACACTTGCCCGACTACATGGTGCCGGCGCAATTGATCTTCCTCGATCAACTGCCCCTGAGCCCCAACGGCAAGCTGGACCGCAAGGCCTTGCCGAAACCGGATGCGAGCCTGTTGCAAAAAGCTTACGTGGCACCGCAAAGCCCGCTGGAACAGCAGATCGCAGCCATCTGGCAAGACGTGCTCAAACTGGAACGCGTCGGCCTGAACGACAACTTCTTCGAGCTGGGCGGTGACTCGATCATCTCCATCCAGGTGGTCAGCCGCGCTCGTCAGCAAGGCATCGCCTTTACCCCCAAGGAGCTGTTCCAGCACCAGACCGTGCAGGGCCTGGCCAGCGTCGCCCGTAGCGGCGCGACGGCCCAAGTAATCGACCAGGGCCCCGCCACCGGCACCCTGCCGCTGCTGCCGATTCATCAGCTGTTTTTTGCAACGGCGATCCCTGAGCGTCATCACTGGAACCAGTCGGTGCTGCTCAAACCTGCGCAACCGCTAGTGGCCGAGGCGCTGCAACGGGCGTTGTACGCCGTAATCGAGCACCACGATGCCCTGCGCTTGAGTTTTCAACAGCAGCCCGCCGACTGGAGCGCGCATTACCGGCCAATGGGCGACTGGCAGCTGCAACAAGTGGACGCCACCGCCGAGCAGTTGTCGCAGCTGTGCGATCAAGTCCAGGGCAGCCTGGACCTGCAACAGGGCCCATTGATTCGCGCCCTGTTGATTCACCTGGCCGATGGCACTCAACGCCTGTTGCTGGTGATTCACCACCTGGCAGTGGATGGCGTGTCCTGGCGGATTCTTTTCGAAGATCTGCAAAACGCCTATCAACAACTGAGCAGCGGGCAACCGCTGCAGCTGCCAGCCCGTACCAGCTCGGTCAAGGCCTGGGCCGAGCGCTTGCAACAGCGTGCCGACCGCGATCAGGACGAACTCAGCTACTGGCAGACGCAACTGCGCGACGCCGTGGTCGACCTGCCGTGCGAGCGCCCGAACGCCAGCCTGGACAATCGCCATAGCCACACGCTGCACACCCACCTCGACGCCGGGCAGACACGCCAACTGTTGCAGCAGGCACCCAAGGCCTACCGCACACAGATCAACGATTTGCTGCTGACCGCCCTGGCGCGCGTCATCAGCCGCTGGACCGGCACCGGGCATTGCCTGATCGAGCTGGAAGGCCATGGTCGCGAAGACCTGTTCGATGACATCGACCTGACCCGTACGGTGGGTTGGTTCACCAGCCTGTTCCCGGTCAAGCTGTCACCGGCGGCGGGTCTTGGCGATTCGATCAAACAGATCAAGGAACAGTTACGCGCGATCCCCGACAAAGGCCTGGGCTATGGCGCCCTGCGCTACCTGGGCACGCCGCAGGCACAGGCGAGCCTTGCTGCCTTGCCGGCACCACGCATCACGTTCAACTACCTTGGCCAGTTCGACGGCAGCTTCGATGCAGCACAAGGCTCGTGGCTGGCGCCCGCTGCCGAGGGCAGTGGCCGCGAGCACGCGCTGGGGGCACCGCTGGGCAACTGGCTGAGCCTCAATGGCCAGGTGTACGGCGAGGAGCTGACCCTGGGCTGGCAGTTCAGCCGCGAGATGTTCGACGAAGCCACCATTGCCCAACTGGCCGATGACCTCAAGCAGGAGCTGCTGGCCCTGATCGAGCATTGCTGCGACAGCGCGAACCTGGGTGTGACCCCCTCCGACTTCCCGCTGGCGCGCATCAGCCAGGCGCAACTGGACCGCCTGCCGGTGCCATTGTCCCAGGTGGAAGACCTCTACCCGTTGTCGGCGATGCAGCAGGGCATGCTGTTTCACACCCTGGAAGCACCGGAAAGTGCACTGTATGTGAACCAGATGGCCGTCTCGGTCAGCGGCCTGGACGTCGCGCGATTCACTGCGGCCTGGAACGCCGTGATCGAGCGCCATGAAATCCTGCGTACCGGGTTCTGGGCCGACAACCAACTGGCCGAGCCGCTGCAAGTGGTGTATCGCGCTGCGAGCATGCCCGTCGAAACTCTCGACTGGCAGCAGCGCGAGGTCAGCGCGCAAGACCTGCAAGCCCTCGCCAGCCAGGATTGCGCCCGAGGCTTCGAACTCCTGCGTGCACCCCTGACGCGCCTGACCCTGGTACAGCTCGATCCGCAGACCCACTACCTGATCTGGACCAGCCACCACATTCTCATGGACGGCTGGTCCAACTCACGTTTACTCGGTGAAGTCTTCGCGATCTACAACGGCCAGGCCGCACCGGCCAAGCGCGGGCATTACCGCGACTACATCCGCTGGCTGCAAGCGCAGTCCCAGACCGTGCTGGAACAATTCTGGAAAACCAGGCTGCAGGACTTGAGCGGCACCTCGTCCCTGGCCAACAGCTTTTCGCCCAAACCGAGCACCGAGCTGGACGGCCATGCGGCGCTGTATCTGGATTGGGATGCCGTGCAAACCGCTCGACTGCGTGAACAGGCCCAACGCCTGCGCGTCACCCCAAACACGTTTATCCAGGCCACCTGGCTGCTGCTGTTGCAACGCTACACGGGCCAGGACACCGTGTGCTTCGGCGCCACCGTCGCCGGTCGCCCGGCCAGCCTGCCGGGCTCGGAAGACATGCTCGGGCTGTTTATCAACACCCTGCCCATCATCCAGACGCCGCAGCCGCACATGCCCGTCGCCCAATGGCTGCAAGCCTTGCAGGCCTACAACCTGGAGGTGCGCGACCACGAGCATGCGTCCCTGGCGGACGTACAACGTTGGTCGGGCCAGGGTGGCCAGCCGCTGTTTGACAGCATCCTGGTGTTTGAAAACTACCCGGTGGACGAACGCCTGCAGCAAGCCGGGCAAGAGCACCTGAGCTTCGGCGAGGTCAGCAGCCGCGATGTCACCAACTTTGCCATGGACCTGGCAATCAACCTTGGCGACACTCTGAAGATCGAGTTCCTGTACCTGCGCAACCGCTTTACCGAGGCCGCCACCGCGCAAATCCGCCGCAGCTTTGAAACCCTGCTGCTGGAGCTGCTGAACAACAGCCAGGCTAATCTCGGCAGCCTCACGATGCTGGCCGACACCGAGCAGCACTTGTTGCGCCAACGTAACCTGCTGAACCCCGGCACGGCGCCGCGCGCCCACCTGGCCCAGGTAATCGGCCAGCACGCGCAGGAGCGTCCCGACGCGGTCGCGGTGGTCTGCGACGGAATCGAATTGAGCTATGGCGAGCTGGACGCCCGCGCCAACCGCCTGGCGCATTACCTCATCGCCCAGGGTATCGGTGCGGAAATGTTTGTCGGCGTCGCGCTCGAACGCTCGGTGGATGTCATCGTCGCCTTCTATGGTGTCATGAAAACCGGCGCCGCCTACGTGCCGCTGGACATCGACTACCCGCAAGACCGCGTGCAGTGGATCGTCGAAGACTCGGGCATGCGGGTGCTGCTCAGCCAGCACGCGCTGCGCTCGCGTTTCGATGACCTCGGTGGTGCCAACCTGATCGAACTTGATCGCCTGCCACTGGCGGACTGGCCGGCGACTTGCCCGATACAAACGGCACACGACGACAACCTGGCCTACCTGATCTACACCTCGGGCTCCACCGGCAAGCCCAAGGGCGTGGCCGTGGCGCATGGGCAGATCCGCATGCACTGCCAGGCGATTGCCGAGCGTTACAAGATGGACGCCAGCACCCGTGAGTTGCTGTTCATGTCGTTCGCTTTCGACGGTGCCCAGGAGCGCTGGCTGTCTACCCTGCAAAGTGGCGGGCGCCTGGTGGTACGTGGCAATCAACTGTGGACCCCGGAAGAAACCTGGCAGGCCCTGCACGCCCACCACATCAGCATTGCCTGCTTCCCGCCGGCGTATCTGCAGCAGTTGGCCGAGTATGGCGACAGCCAGAACGGCGCGCCGCCGCCCGTGCGCATCTACTGCTTTGGTGGCGATGCGGTGGCCGAGGCCAACTTCGAGCTGGTCAAGCGCGTGCTCAAGCCGCAGTTCCTGACCAACGGATACGGGCCTACCGAAACCGTGGTCACCCCGCTGCTGTGGAAAGTGAGTGCCGATCAAACTTGCGCGGCGGTGTACGCACCGATCGGCACACGCATCGGTGAACGTACCCTGTATGTGCTCGATGAACACCTCAACCCGGTGCCCGACGGCGTGGCGGGCGAGTTGTATATTGGCGGCGAAGGCGTTGCCCGTGGCTACCACCGGCGCCCCGGCCTGAGCGCCGAGCGTTTTGTGGTCGACCCGTTCGCGGCCGACGGCACCCGCCTGTATCGCACCGGCGACCTGGTGCGCCAACGCCCCGACGGCGTGATCGACTACCTCGGCCGTCTGGACAACCAGGTGAAAATCCGCGGTTTCCGGATCGAGCTGGGAGAAATCGAATCACGCTTGCGCGAGTGCCCCGAAGTGCAGGACGCCGTGGTCATCGCCCGCGACACCGGCGGCGGCAAGCAACTGATAGGCTACGTGGTGGCCGAAGCCTCGACCAGCCTGGGCGAACGCCTGCGTACAGTCTTGCAGGGCGAACTGCCTGACTACATGGTGCCGGCACAAATCCTCGTGCTCTCGGCCTTCCCGCTCAACCCCAACGGCAAACTGGACCGCCAGGCCCTGCCCGACCCGGACTTCAAGGGCCGTGCCTTCGTAGCGCCACGCAATCAGTTGGAAGCACAACTGGCGACGATCTGGCAGGACGTGCTGGAACTGGAGAGTGTGGGCGTCACCGACAACTTCTTCGAATTGGGCGGCGACTCGCTGCGCATTCTCAAGGTCCTGTCGAAGGTGCGCAGCCAGCCGGATATCGGCATCGAATTGAAACTGCGCGACATGATCGGCAAGCCGACCATCGCCGAACTGTCCGGCTTTGCCGAGGATGACGCGAGCCTGAACCCGCTGCTGTTGCTCAACAGTGAAACGCCCCAGAGCCCGCCGCTGTTCTGCCTGCATGCCGGTTTTGGCACAGTGTTCGACTACGAGCCCCTGGCCCGCCGCCTGGATGGGCAGCGCAGCGTCTATGGCCTGCAATGCCGGATGTTGCTGGACCGCCAGTGGGAGGATGAATCCCTTGAATCCATGGCCATCGATTACAGCCAATACATCCGCCAGCAACAAGCCAGTGGCCCGTATCACCTGATGGGCTGGTCGCTGGGTGGCACGCTGGCGGTGCTGGTGGCCCAGGAGCTGGAAAGCCAGGGTCAACGGGTGGCGCTCCTGGGCCTGGTCGACAGCTTCATTCCCACGGGCGAAGACGTCGTCAGCGACGATTGGAGCGAAGACTTGCGCGGTTTCCTGGCGGTGCTGTTCGGTCTGCCGGCGCAAAGCCTGCCGACCCTTGAGGTCAGCGCGACCACCGACAGCGCGGTCCTTGAGCACCTGATCGCGCAGGTCCAGGGGGGCGCCGCCGCGCAATCGGTGTACGCCGCAATCAGTGCCGAGGAACTGGCCCACACCTTCCAGGTGGCGATGAAACTCAAGGCATTGTCCCAGCGCCTGCAAGGTCTGCCGCCCACCCGGGCCCAGGCCGATTGCTGGTGGGCCAGTGCGACGCCCGGCCAGCCCGCCTCGAACCTGCCCTGCGCCCGCAGCAACGAGCAGATCCAGGCCGGCCACTACGACATCCTCAATCACCCGGCCCTGCTTCACGGGCTGTTGCAGCACCTGGCGCTGCAACCCGTAGCCAGCTGAAACCGTTGCCGCCCCTGCTGGTCAGGGGCGGCGCTTCACTCCATTTCACAAGGAAGATGCAATGCCCCTGGACCCTGACCTTGAAGGCTTTCTGGAACTGGCACAAATGGGTCGCCTGACCGGCAAAAGCCAACCCATGCACACACTCAGTGTTGAACAGGCTCGGCGGGAGTTCGAACAGACCTCCGCCATTCTCGATCCCAGCCCTCCGGGTTCGGTGGCGGTCACTGAGCTGACGGTCACCGCGCGCGATGGCCATGTATTGCCCGCCCGCCTCTACCGCGCACCGGGCACGGCGCAACTGCCCGCGATTGTGTATATCCACGGTGGCGGTTACGTGGTGGGCAGCCTGGACTCCCACGATTCCATCTGCCGCAGGCTTGCAGCCAGTGGCCAATACGCGGTGTTCGCACCCGCCTACCGCCTGGCGCCAGAAGCGGGCTTCCCCACCGCCGTCAATGACACCCTTGACGCCGCCAACTGGCTGGCCGAACAGGCCGGCAACCTGCAACTGGACAGCCGCCGGATAACCGTCGCGGGGGACAGTGTCGGGGCGACGCTGGCGACGGTCTTGGCGATCACCGCAGTGAAGACGCCGCAACAATTGGCGTTCAAACCCTGGGCCCAATTGCTGTTTTACCCGGTCACCGACACCTCGCGGCAACGCAATTCCCACCGACAATATGCCGAGGATTACCTGCTGGAAACCGCCACGCTGGAATGGTTCTACCAGCACTATTGCCCGCACGCCCAACAGCGCCTCGACTGGAGGGTCTCGCCGCTGCTGGCCGAAGGGCTGACCGCGCTGGCCCCGGCCTATATCAGCCTGGCCCAGTACGACCCGCTGTATGACGAAGGCCAGGCCTATGCCCAGTTGCTGGAAGCGAGCGGCACTGCCGTCACCCTGCAGGTGCAGTCTGGGCTGACCCATGACTTCCTGCGCATGAACGGGATCACCAGCGCCGTTGCCGGTATTTATGCAGAGGTGTTGAGCTGGTTGGAGGAACAGCGCTGAGTAGCGCCTGAGCGTCCCAGGATTAGAACCGGGGCTGATTGCCAGCCCCGGACACTGCCACTATCCCTGCTGCATCTGGCGGGCCTTTTCCATCAGCGCCGCCTTCTCTTCAGGGCTCATTGCATCCAGGCGCAAACGTGCCTGGGCGATCTTCTCCAGTTGCCCCGCGACACTTTCACGCTCGCGCAATGCCCGCGCCAGTTCCGCCACGCTGGGGTGATCAAACACCACACCAGGGTGAATCTCGCATTGCAGCAGCTTGCGAATACCCGCGACCAGCTTGATCACCAGCAAGGAATGCCCGCCTGCGCTGAAAAAGTCCTGGTCGATGCTCAACCGCTCCAGTCCGACCAACTGGGCCATGCGGGTGGACAGCAGTTGCTCAAGGGCGTCACGCGGTGCCACGTAGACATGCTGGGACACCACCGGCTGGGTGTACTGCAATGCCTTGCGGTCAACCTTGCCGTTGGGCAGGCGCGGCATGCGCTCCAGGCTCAGTATCTGGCGCGGCACCATGGCCGCCGGCAGGCGTTCAACGAGCTGGGTTTTGAGCTGGGTCAATACCGCCTCATCCGCCGCCACGCGCAGCACCACGAACGCCTGAGGCTCGTCTTGAACCAGCACCACCACGGCCTCACTGACCTGGGGCAAACGCAGCAGTTGCGCCTCTATCTCCGCCAGTTCAATGCGAAAACCACGCACCTTGACCTGCTGATCCCGCCGGCCATACAGCTGCACGCCGCCGCCCACCCGATAACGGGCCAGGTCGCCGCTGCGGTAGAGACGCTCGCCTGCCACCAGCGGGCTGCGGATAAACGCGTCGGCGTCAGCCTCGGCATTCAAATAGCCCCGGCACAACTGGTGGCCACCGATATACAACTCGCCGAGTTCGCCCGGCGCCAGCAATTGCGCGTCAGCGCCGAGTACAAACACCTGGTTGCCCGGCAACACCTGTGTCAGCGGGACGCCCTGGGTCAGGTCGTCACCGGGCAGCAGCGGATGCACCATCACCCCCACCGTCGCTTCGGTGGGACCGTAATGGTTGAACAGGCGGCAATCGGGGCGCAATTGCTGAATCCGCTGGATCAGGCTGGCACCGATGGCTTCACCGCCCAGCACCAGGGTCGCGGGTAATACGGGGTTTTCGGCTTCCAGCAAGGCGGCCAGGTGCGAGGGCACGATTTTCAGGCAGTCGATGCGTTGGTCCCGCAAAAACTCGGCAAAGCCCTGCGGGTCTTGCAGGGTCGCATCGTCAGCGATATGCAGGGTCGCACCGTTGTATAACGCACCGAACAAGGTGGTATTGCCCAGGTCCGCCGCGACCGTGGAGCTGAAGGCAAAGTGACGGCAGGCAGACAGACCCAACTGCTGGCTGCTGCCTGCGGTGTAGTTGAGCAACGCGCCATGCTCAACCACCACGCCTTTGGGCTGCCCGGTGGAGCCGGAGGTAAACAGCACATAGGCGGCGTCCCGGGCTTGCACGGATACTTCCGGTGCCAATGGAGCGTCAGCAGTCGACGCGCCAGGGTTCAGGACCTTGAACGAAGCCATCGGCTCGCCCTGGCTCGGCGCTTGTGCCAACAGCACCAGGCTCGCGGCGGCATGCCCGGCGATTTCCGCCTGGCGCGCCGCTGGCCATTGCGGGTCCAGGGGCAGGTAGGCTGCGCCGGCACGCCAGGTGGCGAGCATGGCGACGACCAGGTCGACCGAACGCGGTAACGCCAGGCCGACGATCGACCCGGCCTCCACGCCCTGGCGCTGCAACTCGCCACTCAACTGCGCGGCGCGGGCGTCCAGTTCGGCATAGCTGAGGGTCTGGCCCGCATGCGCCAGGGCGATGGCCTGCGGCGTCTGCTGTGCCCAGGCGGCAATGCGCCGGGGCAACAACGGCGCCTCCAGCGCTTGCACTGGCGGATTGAGTGCCAGCAGCCGGTTTTTTTCGGCAGCATCCAACAGGTTCAAGCGCCCGATGACTGCCTGTGGATTGTCGGCAATGCCATGGAGCAACTGACGGTACTGGGCCAACAGGCTCTCGACTGCTTGGGCGCAGTAGCACGCGGGATTGAAGTCCAGCGACACACCTTGTGGCTCGCCGGCTGCGCCGATGTCCAGCTGCAGTGCCAATTCAAATGACGGCAGGCCGGCTGGCAGGTCGCTGCCGGCCCAAACCAGCCCGGCCACTTCACGCGGCGCCGACACCCGTCGACAGCCAAAACCGATGGCTGGCCTGGCCTGCTGCGGGAACGCCACGGGCGCCCAGTATTCCTGCCAGGTTCGGTGCTGGTCCAACTGTGCCGCCAAGCTCGCAGCCAGGTCGCCGAAGGTGCTGGCCGGGTCGATACGAATCGCCAAGGGCAAGGTTTTCTCGAACAGGCCCAGGCTATGCTCAAAGAATTCATAATCCTGGCGTGCGTCATGCCGCCAGCCCGCCAGGAATGTTTCGCGACCGCTGATGCGGGCCAACAGCACCCACCAGGCCGTTTGCATCACCACGTCCAGCGCCAGTCCCGACGCTTGCAGGCGAGTCAACAGGGCTTGGTCCAGTGGCACGCTTAAACGCTCCGCGGGGGCGGTGCCGCCGCCGGTCAGCCGATAAGGCAAGTCCGGGCCGCCGAGCACCGGCTCGGTGGCTTGCACATGCTGCTGCCAGTAGGCTTTGGCCGCGTCGGCGTCTTCGTCGAAGATCACCTCGCTGCGCCATTCCAGGTACTGCGAAAACTGCCCCGGCTCCTCCTCTTCAAATTCTTGCTGCCCATAGGCCGCCAGCAGCTCCTGCTGGATCAGGGCCAAGGTCGCGGCATCGGTCGCGTAACGTGCGACGCCCACCAGTAGTTGCCAGTGGTCCGCTTCCAGACGCTGCAACAGCGCGCCGATCACCGGCAACGGTTGCTGCAACCATTGTTGCCGACGCTCACTCACCTGTTGGGGCGACGCCACGTCGGGCCACTGGGTAAAGCTCACCGCCTCAGCCGCCGCTACTCGCTGGCGCAGCCCGTGGTAGCCGCTGACCGGGGTAAATTGCGCCGCCAAGGCCTCATGGCGCGACACCAGGCTGTCCAGCGCGCGTTGCAGGCGCAGCGGGTCCAGTTCGCCACGAATGTCCAGTTTCAGGCAGTGAGCCAGTTCGCCCCAGCTCGCCCCTTGCTCCCGGGCGTCCAGGTACTGTTGCTGCTCGGTCAGCAACGCCAATCCTGGGTCCATCATTCCCTGTTGTGCAGTACTCATGCTCCGGCCTCTTCCTTTGCGGTCTCGCTGTGCGCGGCTTGCAGCGCGCTTCGTTCAATCATTTCACCCATCGCCACGACAATCTTGCGCGGCCCTTCGAAGGGGTCGCGAGCGTGGGCAGCCAACATGTTGTCGAGCAGGATCACGTCGCCCTTTTGCCAGTCGAACCGCACCGCGCAGGCCTCGTACAACTCGCCCACCAGCGCCATGACTTCGTCTTCAATCGGCGAACCATCGCCGTAGTACACGTGACGCGGCATGCGCTGCTCACCGAACAATGCGAGCAAGTCCTCGCGGACATCCGGGTCCAGGCAGAAGATGTGATGCAGTTGAACCTGGTTGAAGAAGGTTTTTTCCCCCGTCACCGGGTGCCGGATGATCGCCGGGCACGGTGTGCGGATTTGCAGTTCATCGTTGTCCAGCCAGGTCCATTCAATGCCCGCAGCCCGGCAACGCGCCTCGACATCGGCACGTACATCGGTCTTGAAGAAGTGCTGCCAGGAAACGTCCAGCTTGTCGGCAAAGGTGCGTACGTACAGCAAGCCCTTGTCTTCGAAGCGCTCGCGAATCGCCACCGGCAGCTTGAGGTACATCTGCCGGCAATCCACCACCGGAGTGGCGCCGCCCACAGGCGAGGGTTGCTCGCAGAAGAACAGCTGCTTGCGCGGCCAGCGGTCCTGATGGGAGCTTTCGTTATGGAACAGGATCATTTTCTTTTCAGGGTACGGCGTTGAACGGTAGGTGTTCTTGCCGCCCTCCTTTTTCGGCAAGTCGCCGTATTGGCCGTACAACCCCGGTTGTACGGCTTCGGCAAACGCTTCGAAGTCATGAATGTCGCGCAGGGCAAAGCCGCGAAACAGAATCCCCGCATGACGAGCCAGTTTGGCTTCCACCAACGCCCGGTTTTCCTTGATCCAGGCCACCAGGTCCAGGCCCGGATCGGTAGGTTCCATCAGCAAGGGGAAGTCCTGCTCCGGGACCAGCAGCGTTTCACGCACCAGTGCGCCGGCAGGCTTGTCGGTGCGGCTTTGCGACTTTTTCAGGAACTTGCCCAGCTTGTCGGCCTTGATGGCTGGCGGTACGGGCGTGATGGGTTGCTCCAGGGTATTGGTAGGCATGGTGATGTCCCCTAATCGAATGTTCGGATCACACACAATCTGCTCAAGAATTCCTGTCCAGGCGTTGACGAATGACTCAATGCGTTGTTGTTCAAACAGGTCACTGGCGTACTGCCAGGTCCCGTGCAGATGGCCGGCATCTTCATCGATGAACAGGGCCATATCGAACTTGGAATAACCGCCACGGGTCGGCAGCACCTGCACGTCTATACCGTCGATCTGGCCGCCCTGCACGGGCAGGTTGTTCATGACGAACAGCACCTGTACCAGTGGGTTGAAACCCCGCTGGCGCGGACGCGACGAGGCTTCGACGATCATGTCGAACGGCAGGTCTTGATGTTCGAAGGCATCCAGCGCAGTGCCCTGGGTGTTGGCCAGGAAAGTGTTGAACGGTTGTTGCGCCGCAAAGCTGGAACGCAACGGCAGAATGTTCACGAAGAAACCGATCAGGCCTTCCAGCTCGGGCTGCTGGCGCCCGGCAACGTCGGCACCGACCAGCACGTCGTCGCAACCGCTGAGCCGGTGCAGCATGACCTGGAACGCTGCCAGCATGGTGCTGTAGAGGGTGACGCCGGCTTTGGCCGAGAGTGCCTTCAAACCGTCATGCAGGGCGGTGGGCAGCGTAAAGGCCAGGTCCCGGCCTTCGTAGGTGGGTGCCTGGGGTCGAACTTTATCGGTGGGCAGTTGCAAAACACCGCTGTGACCGGCCAGCGCCTGCTCCCAGTAGCGCGCCTGGGCGGCCAGTACGCCGGTTTCTTGCAGCTGCTGTTGCCACAGGGCGTAATCGGAATACTGGATCGGCAAGGGCGGCAGCGGCTCAAGCACACCGGCCTTGGCGCGCGCATAAATGCCCACCAGTTCATTGACCAGCACGGCCATCGACCAGCCATCGGAGATGATGTGGTGCGTCGAATACAGCAATACGTGTTCAGTGGGGCCCAGCTTGAGCACTTGCCCGCGCAACAACGGCGCCTGCAACAGGCTGATGGGCTGGCGGGTATTGGCTTCAACGGCAACCGCGATCCGGCGCTCTTGTTCGGCCGGATCCAGGGACGACAGGTCCACCATCGGCAAGTCGACATCCGCGTGCGCGGCGATGATTGCCAGCGGGTCACCCTCCTCGTCGCTGACGTAGGCCGTGCGCAGGGTTTCGTGACGGGCAACCACTTGCGCCAGGCTGTCAATCAGCAGCGGCAATGACAGTTCGCCGCGCAAGCGCACGGCCAGCGGCATGCCATAGGCGCCACTCGCATCCGAAAGCTGCTCGACCACCCATAGACGGCGTTGCGCCAGGGACAGGATCACACTGGATTTATCACCCTGGGCCACCAGCGGGATCTGCACCTGCGACTCATCCCGCCCGCTCCGGGCAGCCACTATGGCCACAAAGTCGGCCAGGCGCGGTGCGCCGAACAGATCGCGCAGGCTCAGGCTGCAGGACAGCAACGCCTTCAAGCGTGCAACCACTTGGGTGGCCAGCAGCGAGTGCCCACCCAACTCGAAAAAGTGATCGTCCAGCCCGACCTGTTCCAGCTCCAGCACGCTTTGCCAGACACCCGCGACCTGGATTTCCAACGCCGTGCGCGGTGCCACGTAGTGGTTTTGCTGTTGGCTGGCATCCGGTTTTGGCAGGGCCTTGCGGTCCAGCTTGCCATTGGGGCTCAAGGGCAGCACATCGAGGAACATCAGCAAGCCCGGCACCATATAGTCCGGCAGCACCGCCGCCAAGGCCGCCTTGATCGACTGGCGCAACTCCGCTTGCGATAGTGCCGTGGCGTGAGGCACCACGTAAGCCACCAGCTGCAAGCCAACGGCCGCCGGCTGCGCGAGAACGATGGCGTCTCGCACCTGCTCCTGCTCCAGCAACCGGGCCTCGATTTCCCCCAGTTCGATACGGAAACCGCGGATTTTCACCTGATGGTCGATCCGCCCGACATATTCGATCACACCCGAGGCGTTGTAACGCGCCAGGTCGCCAGTACGGTACAAACGCCCGCCATTCTGGCTGAACGGATCGGGCATGAAGCGTTCGGCGGTCAGGTCCGGGCGGTTGAAATAACCACGGGCCAACAACTCGCCGCCGATCACCAGTTCACCCACCACGCCGATCGGTGCCGGGGCACCGCTGTCATCCAGCAGGTAGATGCTGCGACCGGCCAGGACCTTGCCGATGGGCATGGTCAAGGGTGTGGGGCGGGCGCCGGTCACGTAGTCGGTGCAGTTGAGGGCGGTGACCGTCACCGTGGCTTCGGTGGGGCCATAGGTATTGAGCAGCTTGACGTGCCCAAGGCCGGCCTCGGCCCACGCGGCAAGGCCTTCGGGCGGCATGGCTTCACCGCCGGCGTGGACTTGCTTGAGGCGCCCATAATCGCGCGGACCGGCCGTGGCGAAATCCTTGGCCAGCAGGTTCCAATAGGCGGTGGTGAGGTCGACCACACTGATCTGGTGCTTGATCAGTTCGCGGTAGAAGGTCTCGGTGTCCCAGATCTCGGTGCCGCGCAGCACCACCGAGGCGCCGCAGATCAGCGCCGGGTACAACTGCTCGACGAAGCCGTCGAAGTTGAAGGTGGAAAACTGCAGGATGCGGTCATCGCCCTTGAGGTTGAAAAAATCCAGCGCCACATAGGCATGGCGAGTCAGCGACAGCTGGTTGATGCCCACGCCTTTGGGCCGGCCGGTGGAGCCCGAAGTGAACATCACATACGCCAGGTTCTGGGCATGGGCGCGGTTGCTCAGGTTGCTGGCGTCCAGGTCGACCCAGGCCTGGTCCTGGTCCAGGCACAAGTGGTCGACATAGGCGGGAATCGCCAGGCGTTCACGTAAGTTACTCTGGGTCAGCATCAGCCGGGTGCCGCTGTCTTCGATCATGCACAGCAGGCGGTCCTGGGGGTATTCCGGGTCCAGGGGCACGTAGGCGCCGCCGGCCTTGAGCACCGCCAGCAGGCCGATGATCATGTCCAGGCCGCGCTCCACGGCGATCCCCACCAGCACGTCGGGGCCGACGCCCAGGCGCACCAGATGCCGGGCCAGGCGGTTGGCCCGGGCGTTGAGTTCGGCGTAGCTCAACTGACGGTCTTCGAAGAGCAAGGCCGGTGCTGAAGGTTGCTGCGCCACCTGGGCTTCGAACAGTTGATGAACCCGCTGCTCACTGGGGTAGTCGAGAGTGGCGCTGCTCCAGTCATGCACCAGCGACTGGTGCTCCTGGGCGTCCAGCAGGCTGAGTTCCGCCAACGGTAGCTCGGCTGCATCGAGCATATGCTGGAGCAGGTTGCTCAAGTGCGTACCAAGACGCTGCACCGCCGCCGTTGAAAAGTGCCCATGGGCATAGCTGTAATGCAAGGTCAGGGTGTCGCCCAGATTGACCGTCAGGGTCAGCGGATAACTGGTCTGCTCATGGGTGTGCAAGGCCTCGAAGTGCAGGCCGTCGGGGGCGCCGCGTTGCAGCACTTCAGAGACCGGATAGTTTTCGAAGACCAGGATAGTGTCGAACAGTGCCTCGCCACCGCGACCGGCCCAACGCTGGATCTCGTAAAGCGGTGCGTGTTCGTGTTCGCGCAGGCTCAGGTTCAACGCCTGTACGCTTTGCAGCCAACTGCCGAGGCTTTGCTCGGCCTGCGGGGTCGCCACCACCGGCAGGGTGTTGATGAACAGGCCAATCTGTTGCTCGACCCCGGGCAAATGCGCCGGGCGCCCCGCTACCGTGGCACCAAACGCCACCGTGGCCTGAGCGCTGTAGCGTTGCAGCAGCAACAGCCAGGCGGCTTGTACCAAAGTGTTGAGCGTGACTTTCTGCTGACGGGCAAATTCATGCAGCCGCCGGGTCTGCGTGGCGTCCACCACGCAATAGTGTTCGCCATAGGCCGGCCCCGACAGGGCCGGTACCTGCGCCTGGGCCAGGCGGGTCGGCTGTTCCAGGGGCAATAGCTGGGCCTTCCAGAATGCTTCGCTGGCGGCACTGTCCTGCTCTTGCAGCCAGGCAATGTAATCGCGATAGCGGCCCACTGCGGCCGGCGGGTTCTGGCCGCTGTAGCGCTGCAACACTTCGCCGAGCAACTGTGAGTTGCTCCACCCGTCCATCAGGATGTGGTGATGGGTGTAAATCAGATGCCAGTCGCTGTCCGTCAGTTGCACCAGAACCAGGCGCAACAGCGGTGGCCGGGCCAGGTCGAAAGGTTGCTGCGATTGCGCCTGGGCCAGGGCATCAAGGGTCGCCGGCACCGCCTCATGGTAGCGCCAGTCGAGCACGCTGAACGGCAACTGCACCTGGCGATGTACCATTTGCTGGGCCTGCGGCCAGTCGCCAGGCCAGATGAAGCCGGTACGCAGGATGTCCTGGGCGTCGACCGTGGCCTGCCAGGCGGCACGAAAACGTGCGACGTCCAGCCCCTGCACATTGACGCGCATCTGGTTGATGTAATCGCCGGCGTCCTGCTCGTAAAGGCTGTGAAACAGCATGCCCTGCTGCATCGGCGACAAGGGGTACAGGTCTTCGGCCTCGGCGCCTATCTGCGCCAGCGCATCCAGCTGGGACTGGCTGATGCCGGCCAAGGGGAAATCCGACGGCGTCGCCTGCCCGGCTTCAAGCCCGCAGCAATGGGCAATCACCGCCTTGAGTTCGCCAGCATAGTCGTCAGCCAGTTGCTGGATCGTCGCGCACGAAAACATCTCACGGCTGAACCCCCATTGCAGGGACAGTTCGCCGCCGTAAACCTGCCCCTCGACCGTCAGCCAGTTGGCCAGCGGCGCAAGCGGGTCCTGGGCCCGACCGTTGCCTTCGGTGGAAGGCACGAACAGCGCGCCTTCGTCGAACTGGCGGTCGAACTGCCCAAGGTAGTTGAACGTGATGCGCGGCTGGGGCAGCGCCGCCAGGGTCGCGACCACGGATGGCGGGGCCAGGTAGCGCAACACGCCGTAGCCAACGCCTTTGTCCGGCACCGCATGCAGTTGTTCCTTGAGCGTCTTGATCGAGTCTGACAGCGCGTGTGCCGGAGTGAGGTTGACGGGAAACAGACTGGTGAACCAGCCGACGGTGCGGGTCAGGTCCACGCCGTCAAACAGGTCTTCACGCCCATGGCCTTCCAACTGAATCAACGTGCTGGCCTGCCCGCTCCAGCGGCACACCACACGCGCCAGTGCGGTAAGCAGCAGGTCGTTGACCTGGGTGCGATAGGCGGCCGGCGCGAGGGTCAAGAGTTGGCGAGTGGTCTCGGCATCCAGGGTGCAACTGACCTTTTCCTCCAAGTATTGATGCAAGGCACCCTGGGGGTTATCGCAGGGCAAATCCGCGGTCGACGCCTGCCCAAGCTGCGCTTGCCAGCCTTCCAGCTGAGGCAGGAAGCGTGGAACGGCGTCTTGCAGCCGGGCCGTCCAGGCTTGATAGGCGGTGGTCTTGCCCGCCAGTGCTGGCGCTGCCCCCTCGCGCAAGCCGGCGTACAACTGTTGCAAATCGTCCAGCAGGATGCGCCAGGACACCCCGTCCACCACCAGGTGATGGATCACCAACAGCAAGCGCTGGCTGTGATCGGGCATCTGCACCAACAGTGCGCGCAACAACGGGCCGTCTTGCAGGTTGAGGCTGCGCTGGGCCTCATCACACAGCTCAGCCAGGGCTTCGTGACTGTCTACCTGGCGCTGCCACAGCACGGATTCACCCACAGGCTCGCTGTAGTGCTGTTGCCACCCCTCAGCGTTCGCCTGGTAACGTAGGCGCAAGCCGTCATGGTGGTTGACCAGTTGCTGCAACGCGGCGTCCAGGAACGCCGCCACGATTGGCTCGCGTGGTATCAGCAACAACGACTGGTTCCAGTGCTGGCGCTGGGGGATGTCCTGGGCGAAGAACCAGTGCTGCACCGGGCTGAGGATCGCCCGGCCCTGGGCAGCACCCTGGTCGATCGTGGTATGCAGGCGCAGGCTTGCGACTTGCGCCAGGCTACGCAGGGTCTGGTGCTGGAACACATCCTTGGGGCTGAGGTTGATGTCGGCCTGGCGTGCCCGGCTGACCACCTGCATGGACACGATGGAGTCGCCGCCCAGTTCGAAGAAGTTATCGTCCAGCCCCACCCGCTCGACCCCGAGCACCGTTTGCCAGATGGCCGCGAGGGCTTTCTCCGTGTCGCTTTGCGGTCCGACGTGCAGCCGGGCCGATGGTGAGCTGTCGATGGCTGGCAGGGCCTTGCGGTCGAGCTTGCCATTGGGGGTCAGTGGCAAGCGCTCCAGGAACAGCAAATGGTTGGGTACCATGTAAGCCGGCAGCACCTGCTTGAGGGCAGCCTTGAGGGTTTCGCGCAAGGCATCCTGAGCCTTGGCATCCCCCTGCAAACTCGCCTCGGCAGGCACCAGGTACGCCACCAGCTGCTGGCCGACCGGGCTGTCCTGGGCCAGTACTGCCAATTCGCGTATCCCAGGCTGACGCAACAGCTGAGCCTCGATTTCGCCCAGTTCAATACGAAAACCGCGCACCTTGACCTGATGATCGATACGGCCTTGGTACTCAAGCACGCCGCCGTCCTGGTAGCGCACCAGATCGCCGGTGCGGTACAGACGTTCGCCCTGCGTGGAGAACGGGTTGGGCACATAGCGCTCGGCGGTCAGGGCGGCGCGCCCGAGGTAACCACGGGTAATCCCCGCCCCTGCCAGGTAGAGTTCGGCGCAGACACCTTGGGGCACGGCCTGTAGCCGGGCATCGAGCAGGTAGCTCGCGGTATGGCTGACTGGCCGGCCAATGTTCGGGCGACCACCGGCGGTACGCCGGGTATAAGTGGAATAGGTGGTGTCTTCAGAGGGCCCGTAAAGGTCGTAGACATGCTCGACACCAGGCTGTTGATAGAGAGCCTCCACCAACGTCTGTTTCAGCGGTTCGCCGGCCAGGTTGATGATGCACACGCTGGGAGGAATCTGCCCCGTGCGCTCAAGCGCAGCAATCGCCGATGGCACGGTATTGATCAAGCGCACCCGATCCCGGGCCGGCAGATCCGGCAATTGCAGGGCATTACGGGCAATGATCAGCGAGCCACCGGCGGCCAGGGTCACAAACAGTTCCCACACCGAGAGATCGAAACACACCGACGTCGAGGCCAGCACGCCCTGCACATCTTCACGGCTGTAGACCCGTTGCGACCAGTCGATCAGCGCAATTACGTTACGATGGGCAATCGCCACACCCTTTGGTTTGCCGGTGGAGCCAGAGGTGTAGATCACGTAGGCCAGGTTATCCGCAGTCACCACCGTGACCGGCTCGATCGCAGGCCAGGGCGCCAGCAGCGTTGCCAGGTCATCGAGCAACATCACTTGTGTACCGGGGACCGTCGGCAGGGTTTGCGCCACGGCCTGCTCGGTCAGCAGCAACAAGGCACGGCTGTCTTCGAGCATGTAGGCCACACGCTCGGCCGGGTAGTCCGGGTCGAGCGGTACATACGCACCACCGGCCTTGAGCACCGCCAGCAACGCCACCAGCAATGCCTCGGAACGGGCCATCGCTACGCCGACGCGTACTTCCGGCCCCACGCCATGCTTGACCAGAAGATGCGCCAGTTGATTGGCCTGCCGATCCAGTTGCGCATAGGTCAACTCACACACGCCGAAGGTCACCGCCAGCGCCTGCGGGGTTTGCCGCGCCTGCTCGGCAATGCGCTGGTGGATGCACTGCGCCTGGGGGAAGCTGTCGTGGCGGGGGTTCCAGTCATGCACGATGCGCTGGTATTCGTCCTCGTCCAGCAACGGCAAATCGCCAATGGCCTGTCGGGAGTCGGCCACCATGCCCTGTAACAGCCGCAACCAGTGGCGCGCCATACGCTCGATGGTGGCAGGCTCGAACAGGTCATCGGCGTAGGTCAGCGCGGCATGCAGGGTGCCGGACTGCTCATAGGTATCCAGTGTCAGGTCAAATTGCGTGGTGCGGCCTTGACGCTGCACCAGGCTCAGTTCCAGGCCCGATGCGGTGCTGACCGTGGAAATATCCGCCACCTGAGGCTGGTGGTTGTACATCACCTGGAACAGCGGGGTGTGGCTCAAGCTGCGCTCGATATTCAGCGCTTCAACCAGCCGTTCGAAGGGCAGATCCTGATGCGCCTGGGCACCGAGGGCCGCTTCCTTGATGGTGGCGAGCAGTTGGTCGACAGGGGTTTGCCCGTTCAATTCAGTGCGCAGTACCTGGGTGTTGACGAAGAAACCAATCAAACCCTCGACTTCACTGCGGTTACGGTTGGCAATCGGCACGCCGACGCGGATATCGCCCTGGCCGGTGTAACGATGCAGCAGCACATTAAAGGCACCCAGCAGCAGCATGAACAGGGTGACGTTGTGTTTTTGCGCGCAACTGCGCAGTTGCGCAGCCAGCGCCGGATCAATCGCGAAGTTATGCCGCGTGCCCTGGTAGCTGGGCATCGCCGGGCGCGGATGATCGGTGGGCAGCTCCAGTACCGGATGCTCATTGCCCAGGCGCGCCTGCCAGTATTCCAACTGGCGCGCCTGCTCGCCCGCTTCCAGCCAGCGTCGCTGCCACAGCGCGTAGTCGCTGTACTGGATCGGCAGCTCGGGCAGTTGCGGCGTTTCGTTGCGCTCATGGGCGTCATAGCAACGAATGAACTCGTCGATCAGCACATTCATCGACCAACCGTCGGAGACGATGTGGTGCAGCGTCAGCAGCAGCACGTGTTCCTGATCGTCGAGTTTGAGTAATTGCACGCGCAGCAGCGGGCCGTGTTCCAAGTCAAATGGCAACAAGGATTGGCGGTTAGCGGCATCGTTGACGGCCTGCTCGCGCTCGGCGGCGGGCAAGGCGCTGACGTCCAGTTGCTCGACCGCAAGCGACGGCTCTATCGCCACCTGCACCAGACGCTCATCGGCCTGGCGCTGGAACACGGTGCGCAGGGTTTCGTGACGCGCCACCAGGCTGGCGAACGCTTGTTCCATCGCTGTCAGGTTCAGCGCGCCGATCAAGCGCACCGCGCCGGGCAGATTGTAGGCGCCGCTGGCCGGGTCCAATTGCCACAGAAACCACATGCGCTGCTGTGCGTAGGACAGCGCCTGGCGGTCCTGCACCTCTACCCCTGCCGGAATCGGAAACCGGGAAAACTCCACGCCTTCTTTCTGCAAGGCTTGCAGGAACAGCTGGCGTTTTTCCAGAGGCAGCCCGATAAACCGGCGAGCAAGTTTCAAGGAGTCTTCAGCATTCATTTCTTCGAATCCGGGGCAATAGGCGGGAAGCACAAAGGCACGTCGTCCCTATAAAACGAACCGGAAGGGGAAAAATTAGCGCGGGGATGGGTGGCGTCGAGCGAGCTGTCAACAAGGGTTACATCAATTCCAGGCAAGGCACGCGAAGCCAAGCTAGCATTGACGAACACCACTTTTTGCAACTACATTTAGTTACACGCAGGGAGCGCCGTGTCCAAAAATGAAAAGCTGCTCGCCAAACTGCTCAATGAGCACATGGCATTTACCTGGCCCGAGCTCGTCACACTGTTACGACGGCTCGGATACACACAGATTGAAGGGGCCGGAAGCCGGGTCAAATTCGACATCGGCGACCCCAGTGCAATGATCACGTTGCACAGGCCTCACCCCGGCAACGAACTGAAGCACTACATTCGTCGCCAGATCATCGAACAATTGAAATCAGGAGAACTGATTCAGTGAACAACCAACTGAAACACAATGGCTATATCGGCTCTATCGAAGCCAGCCTTGAAGACAACTGCCTGTTTGGCAAGGTCCTGTTCATCAAGGCATTAGTGAGCTACGAAGGTAAAACCGTCGCAGAACTGGAAGCCGCCTTCCGTGAAGCGGTGGACGATTACCTCGCGACCTGCCATGCCCTCGGGCAAACGCCGGAGAAACCTTGCAAAGGTTCATTCAACGTGCGCGTCGGGCATGACCTGCACTTGGCAGCAGCCCTGGCAGCAACCCGTAAGAAAGTGACGTTGAATGATCTGACGCGCCAAGCGTTGAGCGAGTTTCTACAACATCACTATCCAGAGCCATGCCCGGCGATAGGCTGACTAGCCCAACCGTCGGTAACCCAACACCGCCGAGCCCAACACCACTGCCCCCGCCGCCAACGCCACCCAGAATCCGCTGGCGGCTCCAAAATGATCGATCATCCAACCGGAGCTGGCGGCACCGATGGCCACGCCGATGCTCAGGCCGGTGATCAGCCAGGTCATGCCTTCGGTGAGGCGGCTGGGCGGGACGATCTGCTCGACCATGGCCATGGACACGATCAAGGTGGGCGCGAAGAACAGGCCGGAGATAAAAATCGCGGCGGCCAGGCCCGGAATATTGCTCACCAGCAACAAGGGCAAGGTGGTCAGCGCCGTGGCCACGCCGCAGTACAGGAACTGCCGGGGCAACGGTGCCTTGAGTTTGAGGGCGCCAAAGGCCAGCCCGGCCAGGCACGAACCGATGGCGTACACCGACAGCACGATACTCGCCGCCGCCGGCTGGCCTTGATGCTGGGCGAACGCCACGCTGACCACATCCACCACGCCGACGATCACGCCCATGGCCAGAAGCAGGATCATCAGGATCAGCACCGAGGGCGAAGCGATCAGCCAGCGACCGTGCGCATCGTGGTGTGCGTGGACCGGTGGCTCGGTTTGCCGCTGCAATACAAAGGTGGTCACACCTATGGCCAGCAATACTGCCGCCACCAAGGGGCCGGCTTCAGGAAACAGCACTACGCTCAGGCCAACGGAAATGGGCGGGCCAATGATGAAGCACACCTCATCGAGCACCGACTCCAGGGCAAATGCGGTCTGCAGCCTGGGCTTGCCGCGGTACAGCTCGGTCCAGCGTGCCCGCACCATGGCGGACATGTTCGGCATGCAACCGGCCAGCGCGGCAAACAGGAACAGCGTCCAATTCGGCGCCTGCAAGCGCGTACACAGCAGCACCATCAACAACGCCCCGCCGCCGATCAAAGCGGCAATCGGCAATACCTTGCCCTGGCCGTAGCGGTCCACCCAACGTGAAACTTGCGGCGCGCAGAACGCCGTAGCCAGGGCAAAGACCGCCGCCACCGAACCGGCCAGGCCATAGCCGCCATGTACCTGGGACAACATGGTGATCAGGCCGATGCCGGTCATCGATATCGGCATGCGCGCCAGCATGCCGGCGAGCACAAAGGCTCGGGCACCGGGGACCTGGAATAATTCGGCGTAAGGGTTTGCCATCCTGCTTGACCTCTTGCTTGAAGCCCCGGGCTTGCTATCTGAAGCGATCAGGGCAAAATACATACGGTGCGTATGTGGCAGATCATGCTTTGCATACGCAGCGTATGTCAATCACCCAGCGAGAGACTTCCATGAGCCGAGCCCGTGCCGAAATGATCGAAGCCACCCGCGCCCGCCTTATAGCCAGCGCGCGCCGAGCCTTCGCCACCCAAGGCTATGCCAATACTTCGATGGATGGCTTCACCGCCCAAGCCGGGCTGACACGCGGTGCGTTGTACCATCACTTTGGTGACAAAAAAGGCTTGCTGGCGGCCGTAGTCGCCCAGCTCGACAGCGAGATGGACGAGCGCTTGCAGCGCATCTCGGAGCAGGCCGCAGAACCCTGGAGCGGTTTTTGCGAACGCTGCCGAGCCTATCTGCGCATGGCCCAGGACCCTGAAATCCAGCGCATCGTGTTGCAGGATGCGCCGGCGGTGCTGGGCAATACCGGCCCCCAACAACATTGCGTTGAATCATTGCGCCAATTGCTGGAGGCATTGATGCAGGCCGGGTTGATTCCTAAGGCCCCCAGCCAGGCACTGGCGCAGATGATCAACGGCAGCCTGGTCAATACCGCGTTGTGGATTGCCCGGGATGACCACCCGGGCATGCGGCTGGAAGAAGCCTTGCAGAGCCTGGAGCTACTCTTGCGCGGGCTGAGCCTCAAACCAAGCGCTTGATCTGCTTATGCCGCCACACCAGCCGGTAGTACAGAGTCTGCAGCACCAGCATCGCCAGGTAGGTCACCGGGAAGGCCATCCACACCCCTTCCAGCCCGAAGTGGGCGTTGAACAGGTAAGCCATCGGCAGTTCCACGCAGAGCACGCAAAATATCGAGATCGCCACCGGCATCAGCACCACGCCACTGGCGCGCATGATGCCGCCGATCACCGCCTGGAACCCGAACACCAGGATGCTCCAGAGCATGATGTGCAGCAGGTGTTCGGCCCTGACCCGCGCGCTGTCGTCGGTGATGAACAGCCCCAGCAGCCAGTGCGACAAAGCGTAGCCGAGCACGATCAGGGCACCGGTCAGGCACAGGTTGATCACCAACCCGGTGCGCAGGATCGGCCCGATGCGCTCCAGGCGCCCGGCGCCAATCGCCTGGGCACCGAGGATCGACGCAGTGATCGCGATCGACAGCGCCGGGAACTGCACATAGTTGACGATCTGCGTCACCGCGCCATAGGCCGCCGTGGCCTGGGAGCCGTGGCCGTTGACCAGGGCCAGGATGACCAATTCCGACAACGACAACACCACCATCTGCAAGCCCGTCGGCAGGCCGATGCGCAGGACCTTGCCGAGGATCACGCGGTCCAGGCGCAAGGCCGCGAGCAATTCACGATCCGGCGCCATCACATGGTTTTTATGCCGCAGGCGCAGGACCAGGAACAGCATCGCCAAGGCATTACCCACCAACCCTGCGTACACCGCACTCTGGATGCCCATGGGCGGCAGGCCGATCCAGCCACGAATCAGCGCCGGGGTCAGCACCAAGCCCACCAAGGTCGAGACCATCAACGCCAGCAGCGGCGAAATCGTGTCGCTCACCCCGCGCAGCAATTGGGTATAGAGGATGAAGACCAGCAACAATGGCATGATCAACATCATCATCTGGGCGTAACCCACCGCATCGTCGAGCACATCCAGCGGCGTACCCAATGCCTGCAAGGCCGGACGCGCAAACAGGCTGCCCAGTACCGCAGCGATCAGGCCCACCAGCGCGCCCAACGTGAGGGTGGCGCCGGTAATCACTTTGACCAGTCCCGTCTCCTGGGCGCCCCACGCCTGGCCGATCAATACCGAAGCGCCCGCCCCCAGGCCGATCACCAGGGCGATAAAGAAAAACACGATGGGGAACATGCCCGATACCGCCGCCAGCGCCTGGGTGCCGAGCATTTGCCCGACATAGATGCCGTTGAGGGTGCCGGAAAAGCTCTGCAGAAAATTGGACAGCACCATGGGTGCCAGAAAGATCAGGTAGATCTGCCACAACGGCCGTTGCTGGGTAACTTCCATGCTGGTTCGAGTCCCGGAGTGATTAGGCTGGGAAGGCATTGCGCGACAGCCAGCCCAGGTACGTCTGCACGTCCACCGGCCAGCGCGCGATGCTGTGCGAGAAGCCGGCCCTGTCCTGGGCAAACAGCGCGCGCGAGGCGTCTTCAAAGCCCGGCAGGTTGCCGCCAATGGCGCTCATGAAGCGATAGCTGGCCTCCTTGGCCTGGCGCAGTTGATCAACACTGGCGTGGGCCGTGCGCGCTTCATCCACCAACCGACGCAGCGCAGCCGACGCACCGCCGCGCTGCTGGCCGAGCCACTCCCAATGACGTGGCAGCAAGGTGACTTCGCGGGCGATCACACCTAATTTCGGTCGGCCCACCGAGGGCATGGCAGGTGGCTCGTCTTCGCTTTCGACCGGGGCCGGAGGCTGCGGCGCGTAGCCTGCTGGCCACGGATAATCGACCTGCGTGCCCGTGGTGTCATCGAAGACCAGGAAGCTACCAGCGGGCAACGCCTGAGTGGACAGGGCCTCGGCCACATCGGCATAGGTGCCGGCGGCGATGCGTTGATGCCCTGCGAAAGCGGTGCATAGGGAAAGGTTTTGCGTAGGCATGAATTATTACCCGGGTGTTATTTGTTTTACCCGGGTTATATTAGACTGAATTGGCCGACTTGCAAGAATCTTTTGCAAGCGCTACCTCTTGACTGACCGGCTTCAGGGCAAGCCCCCTCCTGCAGATCCAGGCTGCGTAGACATCTTTGCCTAAAGGGGCACGATGGGCAGCGCGCGCTTGTGCGCGGTCTTGCTGTAGGCGCTCTCTACAATCGTTCTTACGTGCTCACTCACAGGCTCGCCCATCAGATACGCGTCGATGTCGTCATAGGTACAGCCGTAGGCGACTTCGTCCAGCTTGCCCGGCGCCAGTTCTTCGAGGTCGGCGGTCGGGGCTTTTTTGACCAGGTTGTCGGGGGCGCCCAGTGCGGTGCCGAGCAGGCGTACCTGGGTTTTGGTCAGGCCGGAGAGCGGTGCCAGGTCGCAGGCGCCGTCGCCAAATTTGGTGAAGAAGCCCATCAGCGCTTCAGCGCCTTGGTCGGTACCGACCACCAGGCCGTTTTGCAGATTGGCGACGGCATATTGCGCAATCATCCGCGTGCGCGCCTTGACGTTGCCTTTGATGAAGTCCACGCGTTCGGCATCGACCTCGCCGGCAGGCAGGCTGCTCATCAAGCCATCGACACTGGCGGCGATGTTTAGGGTATCGATCTGGTCCGGGCGTATAAAGTCCAGGGACGCGGTAGCATCGTGCTCGTCAGCCTGGCTCTTGTACGGCAGGCGCATGGCGATAAACCGCGCGGCGTAATCCTGCGAGCGCAGCTGCTCGACCGCCAGCTGGCACAGGCGGCCGGCGACCAGCGAGTCGACGCCGCCACTGATGCCCAGCACCAGGGCTTTGCAGCCCGAACTGCGCAAGGTGCGCTTGATGAAGTCGATGCGACGTTGGATTTCCTTGGCTTCGCCCCCCTTCACCAACTGCCGATTGATATTCAGTTCCTGTGCGATACGGTCCTGCATGTCACACCTCCACATTGCCGACATTGAATACCTGCGCCGCGTACTGCAAAAACGAGGCGTCTTCGCAAACGTTCTTGACCGGGTCATCGGAGAACTTCACCACCGGTTCGCCGTGGACCCGCACCAGTTTCATCACGATGCTCAGCGGCTCCACACCTTGCACATCACACGCCAGGCTGGTGCCCATGCCAAAGCCGAACCTGGCCTTGCCACGGATGTGGCGCAGGATCGGCAGGCATTTTTCGAAGTTCAAGCCATCGGAGAACATAAGGTCTTTGGTCATGGGGTCGATGCCAAGTTCCTTGTATCTGGCCAGCACCTTGTCGGCCCAGGCGATGGGGTCACCGGAATCCTGGCGCAGGCCGTCGTAGAGCTTGGCGAAGTACAGGTCGAAGTCCTTGAGGAAAAAATCCGTGCTGATGCAGTCGGTCAGGGCAATGCCCAGGCGGCCACGGTACTCGCGCACCCAGTTTTCCAGCGCGGCATTCTGGCTTTCACGCAGGCGCCCCAGCTGCTGGTGCACCATCAGCCATTGGTGGGCCATGGTACCGATCAGCGGCAGGTCGAACTCGTAGGCCAGGTGCGCGTTGCTGGTGCCGACAAACTGGCCGGGAAAGTCGCGACGCATGATGTCTACGACTTCGCGCTGGGCCTTGAACGACAAGCGCCGGCGGGTAGAGAAGTCAGACACGCGCAGGTCGGCCAATTCATCGCGGCTGAGGTTTTTTTCCAGCCAGTCGAATTTCTGGTAGAGCTTGCGGGTGACGTCCTCCAGAGTGACGTCGGGGTATTTGTCACGGTTGCGCAATTCGCTGACCAGGGCCAGGACCGGTTGTTCGAACATGATGCAGTGCAGCATTGGGCCGATTACGCGGATGTTGAGCTGGCCGTCGACCTCACTGACGTGGATATAGCGCAGGTTGAAGCGGAACAGGCCGAGGAAGCGCTCGTAGTCCGGGGTGAGGTATTCGCGAAAACGCGGGTTGAACAAAAAGCGCAGCTCACCTTCGCGCATGTGCAGGCCGGCGAGTTTTTCCAGCTCGTCGCGCAGCTGCGGGATCAGGTGCCCGAGTTTTTCCCTGGAGCGCACGATGAAGTTGTATTCCACATCGACATTGGGGTGCTGGTGCAACACCGCCTGCATCATGGTGAAGGTGTAGTAGTCGGTATCGAGCAGGCCCTGGATCACTGGGGATTGCTTGTCGTATGCACTTTCCATGGTGGGTCTCCTTAACGCGCGGCCATCGCGGCCAGTTCTTCGCGGGTACTGCTGATGACAGCACCGGCCTTGAGCAACTCATTCACGGCCTGTACACCGCCCTCCTCACTGATGCTGCGGCAGGCCGGCAGGTGCAAGACGACTTGCAGGCCAGCCTTGAGCAGTTGCAGTGCGGTGGTCTTGACGCAGTAGTCCAGGGCCAGCCCGCCGACGATCACGCGGGCGACGCCCTGGGCCTTGAGGTACTCGATCACCCCGGTGGACAGCTTGTCGTGCAGGTCGTGGAAACAGGCGCCGTAGGGGTGCAGGTCGGGTTCGACGCCTTTCCAGATGAAGTAGTCGTAGTCATAGGGGCTGGGCAACTCGTCGAGCAAGGTGAAGCCCTCGGTGCCCGGCACGCAGTGGCTGACCCAGGTGACATCGGCGTGGGCCAGGCCGGTGGGTTGCAGCATCTCGCTGTGCTGCGCTACCACCCAGGGCGCGTGGGGCGTGTGGGCGTCCTTGCTGCCGATGCGATGGCCGGCGAGGCTGGCCATGTAGTTGAGCTCGGCACCGATGCGGTCGCCACCGGCCACCGGCAACTCATTGGGGCACAGCGGCGTGAAGCTTTTCTGGGCGTCGACGTCGAATGAAGCGACAGCGGTTTTAGCAAGGGTCATGGCGATTCTCCGGTGGCCTGGAAACAAAAGTACACGTCATGTACTTTCATGGCAAGAAACATTTGTTTATTTAGGCGCAGGTCAGTTCATGACATATCTGTTCGATCCGTTAGACTATGCCGGCCACTGTTGATAAGGACCTGTCATGCCACTTAGCGCCTACCTGCACACCGTCGATCTCTGCGTACTGTGCTACTGCCGTGCCGCTGCAGAATTGAAGCTGCTGCTGAATGAACGCGAAGCCGAGCCGTTCGCCGGGCATTGGGCACTGCCGGGTGTGGTGGTGAACGGCGACGTGCAAGACCTGAGCCTCAAGGATGCGGTGGAACGCTTGCGCGCCAGTGACAAGGTCGGCCTGGACCTGGCCTGGAGCGAACAGGTGGGCACGGTGGGCGACGCGTTTCGCGACCCGCGCTGCTGGTCGTCGTCGACTTACTACCTGGCAATCGTGGCGGATGAAATGGAGCTGGGCGAGAACCAGGGCTGGTTTTCATTGAATGCGGTGGCCGATGGCAGTATCAAGCTGCCATTCGATCACAACAGCATAGTGGCAGCCGTGCATGAGCGGCTGTTGTCGAAGTCGCTGTACAGCAGCTTGCCGCTGATGTTCCTGGGCCATGAATTCAGCGCGCCGGAAGCGACTACGATCTTCTCCCTGGTGCTGGCGCGGCCGGTATTGAAGACCAGTATTCGCCAGCGTCTGTTGAAACTCGTGGAGGCGGGGTATCTGCGCGAGACGGGGCGCAAGAAGAACGGCGAAGGCGGCCGCCCCCAGGCGACGGTGGAAAACTTGAAGCCTGGGGCGGTTTACTTCTTTGATCGAAGCTTTGCTGACTGACGTTCTTGCAAGAACAGCGATGGGTAAATCCGCGGGGCTTTAGTTCATCCAGTTACCGCCATCGACGTTGTAGGTCTGGGCCACCACATAGTCGGCTTCCTTCGATGCCAGGAAGATCGCCATGCCGGTCAGGTCTTCAGCAGTCCCCATCCGCCCAAACGGCACCTCATCCCCTACCCGCTTTTTCTTCTCGCCAGGCGCCAGCCCTTCATGCCTGGCGAACAGCGCATCCACCCCATCCCAGTGCTCGCCGTCCACCACGCCCGGGGCGATGGCATTGACGTTGATGCCCTGCTTGATCAGGTTCAGCCCCGCCGATTGCGTCAGGCTGATCACCGCTGCCTTGGTCGCGCAATAGATCGCCACCAACGGCTCGCCACGCCGCCCCGCCTGGCTGGCCATGTTGATGATCTTGCCGCCATGCCCCTGGCGGATCATCTGCCGGGCGGCGGCCTGCAAGGTGAACAGGGTGCCGGCAACGTTGATCGAGAACAGCCGCTCAAAGCTGTCGCGGGTGATGTCGACGATGGGCGCCAGGTCGAACAGTGCTGCATTGTTGATCAGGATATCCAGCTTGCCGGCATGGGCCACCACCGTGGCGATGGCAGTGTCGATGGATGCCTGGTCGGTGACGTCCATCGCCACCGCATAGGCTTGAGGCCCAAGTTCGGCTGCTGTAGCCCGGGCCCGTTGCAGGTTGATATCGGCAATGGCAACCGTGGCGCCTTCGGCGATGTAGGCCTGGGCAAACGCACGGCCAATGCCCCGCGCCGATCCGGTGATCAGCGCACTTTTACCTTCGAGTCGTTTCATCGGGATGTCCTGTCAAAGTTATTTCGGGTAGCCGGCGCGTTTCATCTCGCGTTCGGTGCTGGCCTGCGCCTGCTGCAATGCCTGCTCAACCGACATACCTCCGGTGAGCGCCGCCGAGAACAGCTTGCCAACGGAGGTACCGATGGCCTGGAACTCGGGGATGGTCACGTACTGGATGCCCACGTACGGCACGGGTTTGACCGACGGGTGTGCGGGGTCGGCGTGCTTCATCATCTCCAGGGTCACCTGGGCAAACGGTGCGGCCTGCAGGTACGCCGCGCTGTAGGTGGACTGGCGGGTGCCTGGCGGTACGTTGGTGACACCTTCTTTCTCGGCGACCAGCTGGATGTAGGCCTTGGATGTCGCCCAACTGATAAACGCCTTGGCGGCATCCTTGTGCTTGGAGGTGGCCGGGATCGCCAGGGACCAGGCATAGAGCCAGGACGAGCCCTTGTCGGTGACTTCGGTGGGGGCTGCGGCGAAGCCTACGCGGTCGGCGACTTTGCTCTGGCTGGTGTCGGTGGTGAAGGAGCCGGCGACGCTGGCGTCCACCCAGATCGCACACTTGCCGCTGTTGAACAGCGCCAGGGTCTCGTTAAAGCCGTTGCTGGAAGCGCCCGGCGGACCGTATTGCTTAAGGGTGTTGACGTAGAAGTTGGCGGCCGCGGTCCATTCGGGGCTGGTCAGCTCGGGCTTCCACTGCTCGTCGAACCAGCGCGCGCCAAACGCATTGGCCATGGTGCTCAGCAATGCGATGTTTTCGCCCCAACCGGCCTTGCCACGCAGGCACAGGCCGTACTGGTCTTTGTCCTTGGCGGTGAGTTTGGCAGCGAATTCACCCAGTTCGGTCCAGGTCGGATGTGAGGGCATGCTCAGGCCGGCTTGCTTGAACAGGTCGGTGCGGTAGTAGGTGACGGTGCTTTCGCCGTAGAACGGCAAGGCATACAGGGTATTGTTGACGGACAGGCCCTGGCGTACCGAGGGGAAGATATCCTCGATGTCATAGTCGGCCGGTAGTTGGGTCAGCGGCTCCAGCCAGTGCTTGGCGCCCCACAACGGGGTTTCGTAGGTGCCGATGGTGAGCACGTCGAACTGCCCGCCCTGGGTGGCGATATCGGTGGTGAGGCGCTGGCGCAGCACATTTTCTTCCAGCACCACCCACTTGAGCTGGATATCCGGGTGCTGCGTTTCGAACACCTTGGATAGACGTTGCATACGGATCATGTCGCTGTTGTTGACCGTGGCGATGGTGACGGTTTCAGCGGCATGGCTGGGTATGGCCAGGGCCAGGCCGGTCAGCAGGAACAGTGCTTGCGGTAGCTTGAGCATGGCGGTTTCCACCTGTTGTTTTTGTTGTCGAGCCCCGATTACAGCAGCTTGGCCTGGCCCTCACAAACGCCTGGCGAATCAGCGACTGATACTTTTTTAACCTCGGGCCCAGGATCAAAAAAGTATCAGTGCCAAGTGAAACCGGGAGTAGCGCGCTGATTGCCAGTGCGCGTATTTTTAAGGCCATTGCATACCTACAAGAGGCATCAGCATGCCCGTCAGTCGCGTCCAACTGTTTGAGCACCGCCCTGCCGAACTCGAAGTGATCCTGCCCGAACCGCAGCATTGCTTTCGCTGGTTCGAACATGACTATCCCTATGAGCTGGCGCGCTGGAACCATCACCCCGAATTTGAAATCCACCTTATCCGCCAAGGCAGCGGCAAGCTGGTGGCGGGTGACTATATCGGTGCCTTCAGCGCCGGGCACGTCGCGCTGATCGGCCCTGACCTGCCCCACGACTGGATCGGCGACCTGGCCCCCGGCGAATACCTGAGTGGCCGCGATGTGGTGCTGCAATTCGACGGCACCGCCCTCCTTGCCCTGCGCAAGGCCCTGCCGGAACTTGGTGATTTACAGCCGCTGTTTGAACAGGCCCGACGTGGCGTCGAATTCACCGGTGAGGCGGCGGTTAACGCCGCCAGGCTGATGGAAGCCATCGGCAGCGCCCATGGCCTGCAACGCCTGATCCTGTTCCTGCAACTGCTCGATATCCTCAAACATGCCCCGCCCTCACAGGCCAAGGCCCTGGCCAGCCCATGCTATGCGCCGACCCTGGATGCGCGCAGTGCCGAACGCATCAACCAAGCCTTCGATTATCTGATGCGCGAACTGACGGGGGATGTGCGCCTGTCGGACATTGCCCGGCAACTGGAGATGAGCGAACCGGGCTTCTCACGCTTTTTCAAGCGCAATACCGGCCACGGCTTTATCGACCTGATGCGCAAGTTCCGCGTGCAGCGCGCCTGCCGGTTGTTGTTGCAAAGCCAGATGTCAGTGGCGGATATCTGCTTTGAGGTGGGCTACGCCAACCTGTCCAATTTCAACCGCCACTTTCGCATCGAAATGCACCAGACGCCGAGCGAATACCGGCGGCAGACCGCACTGCATCTATTCAATCCAATCGCCAAGGTCTGAGCCTGCTGGTTTTCTGACCAAACCGTCGGCTAATTCGCTTTTTTTCCAAACAGTTCAAGCCATTGAGGAAAGTTGGTACAGCCTGTGCAAACGTTTGCGGAACGAACTTGCGCACCAAGTTCACCCTACCCGCCAAATCGGGCTCCAACCGCGTACGAATAAGGATTTTCAATGCACCCCACCTCAAGGCCCCGCGTTTGCTTCGGTGTTTCCTTGCTACTGGCCGCCGTTACGGGAGTACTCAGTGCACCCATTTTGGCGCAGGAAAAGCCCGTCGATGACTCAGCACAGGGCGAAGCCCTCAGCCCTGAGGCCAACCCGCCGGCGAAAAAAGGCGCTTATCTCTCGGAATGGTTCAATCAGGACCTGACCCTGATCGGCAGCAAAGACATCAGCTTCGGCCCCAAGCCCCAGGACGACGTCTACCTGGAATACGAATACTTCGGGCGCAAAGGGCCCTTTGAGTTGTACGGCTATATCGACGTACCGAAGATCCTCACCATCGGTAACAGCAATGACAAAGGCGTGTGGGACCATGGCTCGCCGGTGTTCATGGAGCATGAACCGCGGATCTCCATCGACTACCTCGCGGGCCGTAGCCTGGCGATTGGCCCGTTCAAGGAATGGTATGTGGCCTTTGACTGGATCTACGACCATGGCAGCAATAAGGAAAACCGCGCCAACACCCTGTACAGCGGTCTGGGCACCGATATCGAGACCCACTCGCGGGTCAACCTGTCGGCCAACTTCTATGGACGCTACCAGTGGGAAAACTACGGCGCCAGCAATGAATACTCCTGGGACGGCTACCGTGCGCAAATGAAGTACATCGTGCCCATCAGCAAGTTCGACAATGGTGCTTCACTCACTTATATCGGTTTTACCAACTACGATTTCGGTTCCGACCTGCACAAGGACAACCCGGCGCGCACCGCCAATTCCCTGGTGGCCACCAACGTGCTGCTGTACTCATTCACTCACCTGCGTTTTACCTTGGTGGGACGTTACTTTCATAACGGCGGTAACTGGGAGGACGGCAGCGAGTTGAATTTTGGCGAAGGCAACTTCCGCGCTCGCTCCGACGGCTGGGGTTACTACGCCGGCGTGGGCTACCAATTCTGATCAAGGAGCTATAGATGAAAGCACTTACCCGTGTCTCGCTGGCCGTCGGCCTGGCCCTGCTGCCCCACGTGGTGCTGGCGGACAACCCGGCGCCGATCAAGCCCAAGGTGATGTTGATCGCGATGTTCGCCCCCGAGGCGCAAACCTGGATCGACCGCCTGGAGCTCAAGCAAGAAGTGCGCGTGCCGGGCTTGTCTGCCGACTATCCGGTGATTCGCTGCAATACCCAGGACGTGTGCCTGCTGGTGACCGGCATGGGCCAGACCAATGCTGCCGCGTCGACCCTGGCCCTGGCCCTGTCACCCAAGTTCGACCTGCGCCAGAGTTACTTCCTGATCGCCGGGATCGCCGGCATCAGCCCCAAGCACGGCACCATCGGCACTGCAGCCTGGGCTCATTACCTGGTGGAATTTGGCACCCAGTGGGAGCTTGATTCCCGGGATGCGCCCAAGGATTGGCCGACCGGTTATATCGGTATCAACACCAAGGGGCCCAACGAAAAACCACCACTGGACTACAAGACCGAAGTGTTCGAGCTCAACCCCAAGCTGCAAGCCAAAGCCTTTGCCTTGTCGCACCAGGTGGAGCTGACGGAAAGCAAGGAATCGGCCGCCTGGCGCAAACACTATCCTGCCGCCCCGGCCAACCAGCCACCACAAGTCACGCGCTGCGACACCCTGGCGGGCAACACCTGGTTTTCCGGCACACGCTTGAGCGAACGCGCCGAAGTCTGGACCAAATTGCTCACCGACAATAAAGGCGAGTACTGCACCACCCAACAGGAAGACAACTCCACCTATGAAGCGCTGCTGCGTGCCAGCCGCGAAGGCTTGGTGGATATCCAGCGCCTGGCCGTAGTACGCGCGGGCTCCGACTTTGACCGGCCTTACCCGGGTTACAGCGAGGTAGACAACCTGCTCAAGTATGCGGACCAGGGCGGCTTTGTCCCGGCACTGGAAAACCTGTATCGCACGGGCAATCCATTGGTCCAGGCGATTGTGAAGGATTGGTCGACGTGGGAAAAAGGCGTGCCCGAGGTCGAGTAAAGATCTAAATGTGAGAGGGAGCTTGCTCCCTCCCACATTTGATACGGTTTACGGCAGGAAGATTATTTTATCCGGGCTGCCGCTGTTCACTTGCTCATAGCACTCAACTGCGTCTGCCAACGCTACTTCGCGCAAGCCGGTCGGCGCCGGCAACAAGCCTTCATCAAAGAACCGCCCGAACGCCTCCAGCATCACCGCACATTGCTCACAGCTATAGAGCAACGAATTGACTCCCACCACCGACCCACCCTTGCGGTACAGCGCCAGGGCCGGCAGTTGCACGTGACCGTCGACCGGTGCGGCAATAATCGCGATACGCCCGAACGGCGCCAACCCCGCCACCGCAGGGGGAAGCCAGAAACCGGTGGTGTCGAAGATCACCTCAGCGCCGCCCTCGAACACCGCATGCACCTGGGCACCGAGTGCTTCCGGCTTGCCCAGGCCAATCGCGTCAACCCCTTGCGCCCGGAATGCCTCGACCTGATCAGCCTTGCGCACCGCCGCCACTACCTGGGCGCCGCGAATCCTGGCCAGCGCCAACGCCGCACTACCGACGGCACCATTGGCGCCAATCACCAGCAAGCGCGTGCCCTTACCGACACCGCTGCGCTCCAGGGCATCCCAGGCGGTGGTATATGGCACACCCAGGCTGGCGGCTTGGGCAAAGCTCAGGTGACTGGGTTTATGCGCCACACCTGTGGCTGATACCCGAAGGTATTGGGCATGGGAGCCGTCAGCAAAAAAGCCCAGGTCACGACCGGTGCCCCAGACCTCCTGGCCGAGCAGCGCTTGCGGGCCTTCCACCACCACGCCGGCAAAGTCACGCCCGGGAATGCGTGGCAACGTGGTGTAGGGAAAACGGCCGAGTACATTCTTTACGTCGCTGGGGTTCAGGCCCGCGGCTTTTACCTGAACCAGTACTCCATCGGCAGCCGGCACGGGCATGGCCACATCGACCAAATGCAGGTTGGCGAGGTCGCCAGTGGCGCTAAATTGCAGTGCTTTCATCGGGGGCATCCGTCGAAGGGAAGAGGAATCAGGACGACCAACCGCTGAGCAGCTGCCGCCCCATGGGCCAGAGCTTTTCGCCGAGCAATATGCCCATCAGGCCCACCAGGGCAATGGCTGGCGGCGCGGGCGAGCGGAAATCCAGCGCGCCGTAGATCACGCCGACAAACAGGCCGATGGCCAGGGAAATCAGATAGTTCATGGAGGCTAGACCCAGTTGATTGATGGGCTCAGCTTAAAGCGCGCCTGCGGTCGGCATCGGCCAAGTGCTTCAGGATTTCGGCCAACCCGCGTACTGCGAAGGCGATACCCCCAGTTCCCTGCGGAACATGTCGCTGAAACTGCTCGGCGAATAACCCAGGCCGCGGGCAATGCCGCTCACCGACTGGCCCTGGACCAGCTCCGCGGCTGCCGTCGCCAACTGTACCTGGCGCCGCCACTCGGCAAAGCCCATGCCCAGGTGATTCTGGAACAGCCGTGCAAGGGTGCGCACGCTGGCGCCTGCTGCCTCGGCGTGCTGCTCGAATGGGATCTCCAGGGAGGGCGCAGCCATGACCGCCTGGCATACGCTGATCAGCCGACGATCCGCCGCTACCGGCATGGCGATGCGAATTGGCGAGCGGCGTGCGCGTTGCAGCTCCAGCAGAGCCAGGCCGACGACCGCTTCGTAGTAGCCGGCATCGCCGTGATCGCCTTGTTCGACCAACGTCACGATCAATTCACGCAACAACCGGCCTACTTCGATGACCTGCACCTGGCTGTCCAGCGTCGCCGCCAATGACGGACGCAGGTAGATATTGCGCATTTGCAAATCAGAGGCCACACGGATCCCGTGCTCCATCCCCGGCGGCAACCACACGGCGCGCTGGGGCGGCACCACCAGGGCTTCGCGGGGCGTCTCGACCCACATTACACCGCTCATGGCATAGAGCAACTGGCCCCAATCGTGGCTATGGGGCTCCACGTATAACCCACGCGGATAGGTGCGCGCCAACGGCTGCACAGGGACGGCGTGATTACTGAGGTCGGGCGGCGCGGCCAGGGCCATGGCGGGTACACATTAATCGAAGACAGGTGAGCATGGTAAAGACTCACCGCCGACAAGCGAACTGTTTTAACTCACCCTGCAGGCACCGGGTTGACCGGGCCTGCAGGTCGAACACCTCAGGTGTGAGCCGACTTGGCACACTCGCAGCCCGTCGCGGCGGCGCAAGGCTCACCATGGGCATGGTGCTCGGCACAGCCCTGGCAGCAATAACCTTTACCGTCCTTCATGATCGCATCGCTGCCCAGTACGCATTTGCAGTGTGGGCAAGCACAGGTTTGATCTGGCATGGTCAGACTCCTTTTTCATGGTCGTCGCGATGCGGCGAACACCGCACCTTAAGCAGTGACTACGCACACGACGCCAAGGTTCAGCGCCATCAGTCGGCCGCGCGGGTATTGCTGCGATACATGAACACCAGTGCCAGGGCCAGGCAGAGCATCGCCACGATGCGGCTTCCTGATAATTCGATGGCTGGGTTGCCCAGCCAGCCGAAGTTGTCGATCAACATGCCCATGCCCAACTGCCCGACAATCACCGCCACCGTGGCGACAGCCGTGCCAACCACCGGCACCGCGCCGACCATCACCAGCATGTACACCACATCGAACAAGGCGCCGGTCAATTGCCATTTCGGCACGTCCAGCAGGCTGACGGCCTGGGCCGGCTCGAAGAAAAATATCAACAACGCCGTGATGAGCGCGCCAACGGCAAAGGTCAGCAGGCTGCTGCGCAACACCCCAACCGTCTGGCCCAGGCGCCCATTGATCGCGGCCTGCACACTCAACACCGCCCCTGCCGCAATCACCACCACCAATAACAGAATCAGATTCATCGTCTTACCCTCGTGCAATCAGGACCAATGCCGCCACAATCAACGCCAGCGCAATCCAGCGTTCGCCATTGACGCGCTTGCGTGCCGTGCCGAACCAGCCGAAGTGGTCGATCAACACACTCTTGCCCACCTGGCCGGACAGGATCGCAATCATGGTCATGGCGATACCGATGTGAGGCGTGGCGAGTGTGAGCACTACCACATACATCGGCCCCAAAAATCCGCCGATCAATTGCCAGCGCGGCAGCTGGGTAAAGGCCGGGCCCTGCTGCGGGCCGCTGAACAGCAGCAGCAGAAGCAGGATCGCCGTGCCGACGCCGAAGATGCTCAAGGTCGCCCACAAATGCCCGACCTGCGCGCCCAACGGCCCAAGCAATCCGGCCTCCACCGACAGCCCCATGCCCGCCAGGATCACCAACGGCAACAACAGCAGCCGTAGGAGGTTTTTATTCGGCCTGGCCTGCGCCATGCCCTCGATAGTGCGTGCCTGCATACATCACCTGCGTATCAAGAAAAGAACATGGCGCGCATTATCCGGTGGCCGCCCTGTGCGATAAATGGGAGTATACGGACAACACCTTTGCGCAATACGCACAGCCTGGAGGCATGATGCAGGGCTTGAATGAACTGAGCTTCAAGGCGCTGCGCCTGTTCGTGGCCGTGCTGGACCAGGGCAGCTTTTCCGAAGTGGCCCGCCGCGAGGGCCTGGCGCCCTCCTCCATTTCACGGCAGATCCAACTGATGGAACAGGCCCTCGGCCAGCAATTACTGTATCGCCATACCCGCGCCGTGAGCCCCACCGAAGCCGGACGCCTGCTCGGGCGGCACGCGCGTCTGGTATTGGAACAGTTGGAAATGGCGAACCAGGCCCTGCAGGAACAGGACAACGAGCCCAGCGGGCTGGTGCGGATCAACGCGCCGATGGTATTCGGCCAGCGCCACCTGTCTCCCTGGCTGGGCGCGTTGTGCCGGCGCTACCCAAAGCTGCAACTGGATATCCAGCAAACCGACACCTTCGTCGACCCGCTGCAAGATGGCACCGACCTGTTGTTCCGCATTGGCGTGCTCAATGACTCCGGCATGCAGGCACGCATCTTTGCGCCCCAGCGCTTTCGCATCGCCGCCAGCCCCGCCTACCTGGCGCAACACGGCACGCCGCGCCACCCCGACGAACTGGCCCACCACCAATGCCTGGCCTACAAAGGCATCACCGGCCAGCAGCGCTGGTTCTTCCGCCACGGCCAGGGCGACTGGACACCCTACAGCGTCAAGGGCCCGATTACCGGCAACCACGCTGACACCCTGACCCACGCCGCCGAACAGGGCCTGGGGCTGGTGGTGTTTCCTTCCTGGTTGATTGGCGAAAGCCTGCGCGCCGGCACCTTGCAGGCCGTACTGACCGACTATGAAGTCGCAACGACCCTGGAGCCTCAGCAGATTGCTGCGTTGTGGCCAGGCAGCCGCAGGCTGTCGTTGAAGGTGCGTACGGTGATTGATTATTTCGTGGAGTGTTTTGGGGCGGTGCCGTATTGGGATCGGTGACCCCTGGTACGCTCCAGACACGCCACTGGTGAGGGAAATTTCCTCGTAGGAAAAGTAGGCACGTTCTGATTTTACGGGCCAGTATTTTTGGGCACGGTGCGTTGGGGCACACTTTGGCGAATTCTTTTTTGGAGAGACGCCATGGATGTCGTGTATTACAAGCCATCACGTGCCGAACGAGCGGCCTTGACCAGTGGTCGAGCCGTCTTTGATAGCGCCCGCAGTTTTGGCTATATTTGGCCAAAACACGGGGAAGACCACATGATTACCGTTGCGTTGGGTGAGGCAAAAAACAATCTGTCCAAGCTGGTCGATGAAGCCGCCGCCGGCAAAGTCATCACCATTGCCAAGCATGGCCGTGCAATGGCACAGCTTGTGCCCATCGGTAAATCCAAGGGCCGGCGAATTGGCGCAATGAAGGGGAAGCTGGTCATCCCTGACGACTTCGACGCACCGCTGCCCAGCGATTTGTTGGATGCGTTTGAGGGCAGTCCTTCATGAGACTGCTGCTGGATACCCATATCCTGCTGTGGGCACTCAACGATGACCCCAGACTATCTGGCAAAACCCGCAAGCTGATTGAAAATGCCGCAGACGTCTACGTCAGTGCGGCAACATTCTGGGAAATGGCAATCAAAGTTGGCGTTGGAAAGCTTTCCGTAGACCTGGATGAAATCCGTGAGTATTGCCTGGAAAGCGGTTTCGTCGAACTCCCCATCACCTCGGAGCACGCCATTGCAGTCAAGGATCTCGAACATCATCACAAGGACCCTTTCGATCGGCTGATTATTGCAACCGCGATGAGTGAACCAATGAAGCTACTAACAGCCGATCCGCAGGTTGCCCAGTACACATCCTTAGCAATGTTGGTTTAGGTCATACCCCAGTAGCGCTATGTCCAATCAAAACAACCATTGCCCAATCAACCATGCATTCGCCCCACTGATCACCGCGAACAGAAACCATGCCAACAGCCGTGTGGGCAGCCGGTTGACGAACGGCCCCATCAATTGCTTGTCGCCGGTCATGCGGATCAGCGGGTACAGCGCAAAGGGCAATTGCAGGCTCAAAACCACCTGGCTGAGGATCAACAGCTTTCCGATAGCATCGTCACCCATCAGCCACACGCCGAGGAACGCCGGGATCAGCGCCAGCCCGCGAGTAATCAGGCGTCGTTGCCAGCAGGGTATGCGCAGGTTCAGGTAGCCCTCCATGATCACCTGCCCGGCAATCGTCCCGGTAAAGGTCGAGCTCTGCCCCGAGGCCAGCAAGGCGATACCGAACAGGATGCTGGCAAAGGCGCCGCCTACGAGCGGGTCGAGCAGGTGGTAGGCGTCCTGGATTTCCACCACATCGGTATGGCCGGTCTTGTAGAACGCGGCAGCGGCCAACACCAGGATCGCCGCGTTGACCAGCAAGGCCAGGGCCAGGGAGCCGATGGTGTCGATACGCGCCAGCTTGACCGCATCCTGCTTGCTGGCCAGGTCTTTGCCGACCAGGCGGGTTTGCACGATGGAGGTGTGCAGGTAGAGGTTATGGGGCATGACCGTAGCACCGAGGATACCGATGGCCAGGTACAGCGGAGCAGCGTCGCTGATGGCCGACAATGACGGGGTGAAACCGCTGAGTACATCAGGCCAATAGGGCTTGATCAGCACCAGCTCGATAAAGAAACACACGCCGATGGTCGCCACCAGCGCCAGCATGATCGCTTCCAGGCGGCGAAAACCGCGGTTTTGCAGGGCCAGGATCAACAGCGTATCAAAAGCGGTGATGACGATACCGGTGGTCAGCGACACGCCAAGCAACAGGTGAAACGCCAAGGCGCAACCGAGCACTTCGGCAAGGTCGGTGGCGATAATGGAAATTTCCGCCAACAGCCACTGGGTACGTGATGAGCGCTTGCTGTAGCGCTCACGGCACAGTTGCGCCAGGTCTTTGCCGGTGGCGATACCCAGGCGCGAGCACAGGCATTGCACCGCCATGCCCGCCAGGCTGGCCAGCAGCACCACAAACAACAGGCTGTAGCCGTAGCGAGACCCGGCTTCGATGGCGGTCGCCCAGTTGCCAGGGTCCATGTAGCCGATGGAGATCAACAGGCCGGGGCCGGCGAACATCAGCATCCGTTTGAAAAACGATGCCTTGGGGTCGACGATGACGGAGCCGGCCACTTCCGGCGGGCAGAACGGGGCGGTAGCGATTTTCGGCAGGCTGAATTTCACGCGGTATTCCAGGCAAATACACAAGACTTGGGCAGCAGCTTATCAGTCGGACGCGACCGTGCGCATCACCGTATCCCGCGGCAAGTCGAACGCCTCCACCACTTGCACCACCAGGTCCAGCTCCTGGTTCAGCGCTTCGCGTTCCATGCGCTGGCGAATCACGCCGATCACCAACACCGCCAAGGTGGTGATCGAATACGCCGGGCCGGAAAACGCCCGGACACCGCTGACCAGCAGCATCGCCGCGGCCAGCGCCTGGCCCACCAGCGGAATCGCGGTGGCCGCACCTCGGCGCAGGATAAACCCGGTCAGCCCGGCCAGCGCGGTGCCGCTCAAGGCGGTGGTGGCCGAGCGGCCCACATCGAAGCGGGTGAACAGGCCCTGCTCTTTTTGCGCCGCAGCCTTGAGCTCGGCATCGAACGCCTGGCGATCGGCGCGGCTGAGCTTGTCCTTGTACTGCTCGATGAGCTTTTCTGCGACCTGCCCTTCGATATCCGCCAGCGCCACGCTTTCAAGCGCTGCGTCGAACTTGATGCCCAAGCGTTGCGCCACATCTTCAGCAATCTGGCGATAGCCCACGCCATGGCCACGGGCCAGGTTCATAAAGCTGTCGCCACCCATGCGCTGCAACTCGATGGCCAGCTTCAGCGGTTCGCGCACGCTGGCATCAATGGAGGCACTGCGTTTTTGCGCCATCAGCTCGGCAAGAAACTTCAACTCTTCCGACCGCGCCTGCACCAGTGCCGGGTACAGGTCCCCATCCTCCTCGGCAAAACGCACTTCACTGCTGCGCAGGTCGGCGCGGATCAAACCGCGCCGCTCCTGCAGCAGGTCGGTGTATTGCACCACCGTCTTCAATTGCGGCCAGTAGGCTGCATGATCGAAGCTGGCCAGGTGCACATTGGTGACCTTGGTCTTCAATGCCGGCGTTACGTCAATGGCATAACGGCCGATACACCGTTCGGTATCCGGCTTCATCGCCAACGCCCAGTCCTTGCTCGAATGACAGTTGATCAGCCGGCCCTTGAGCGGCGCCGACACGTCATCCCAAGGGCTCGACGTACAGATCGCCCCGCCCATCAGCAACAGGTTATTCAACGGCAGTTCACGGGCAATCTCGGGGCTGGCCAGCAGACTCTTGACCAGGATACGTGCACCCAGGGAATGGCCGATCAGATTGATGCGCCGCACCGGCAGAGACTCGGCGTGCAGGTAGCCGGCCAGCTCGGGCAACAAGGTCTTGGCCACCTCATCGACCCGCGCTTCGACACTTTTGTAATGGTCAAGAAAATACGCAATCGCCTTGCCCACCCCTACCGTGGCCGCACCCAGGCCGCCACCGCCGAGCATCGAGGTGATCACATCCTTGAACGGTGCAAACAGGTTTTCCAGGAAATGCCCAGCCGGCCAGAACAGCATCAGGTTGGTCGAGCCTTCGATACCTGCCAGTTGTGCCTTGAAATTGCCCAGTTGCTGGCGGTTGAAGAAGGCCGAGTAACCGTGAACATAGAGATTGAGCACATCCCCCTGGGGCTCGCCACACAGCACGAACGTGGGCTTGCGGGTGCGGTGCATTTCATCCCACTGGTGTTGCATGGGCCGGTGACTCCTGGTGGCAAGGGATGGCGATAGTAACAAACCGGGCCGAAAAGGAAGGTGAATCCTGACCAGCGTTCGGCCACATCAGAACAAGAGTGCCGCCTTGGACCTGCCCAGGCAGCGCGTTGGGAGTATCCCAGATTACGGTGGAAAGCCGCGGTAAATGCGCTGCAAGAGTGATCGTGCATGACGATAGATAGTCATGTCCGGAATCTTGGACGTTGACTGTCCCACTATAAAGAAAGCAGGTAGCAAAAAGCCCGGTTTGGCCGGGCATACGGGGGTTTCAGCAGTATCAGCAAGCGAAGTTGTCAATCTTGACCTGGCCATCTGGAAAGGTCGCAATAATTTCCAACTCACCGCCCATCGCACGGATATAGTCACGCAACGTACTGATGTACATGTCAGTGCGCCGTTCCATCTTCGATACCGCCGCCTGATTGATGTTTAACGCCTTCGCCAGGCTTGCCTGACTCAAATGCTGGGCCTTGCGCAACTCATGCAGTGGCATTTCTTTCAAATGTTGCTGAAGTATCTGCTCGGCATCGGCTAGCGACTCGGGCGTCATGCGAGCTTTCAGTTCCGCGAATTTCTTAGCCATGGTCACGGCCCTCTTTACGTAATCCAAGCCACCCCACCAGTCCCCGAACTCATCCGTGTATTCAATGCCAGACCATGCAAATATGCCATCCAAGGAATATAAACTCAAGGGCATAACCTTAGGACGAGGCTGGTTAGCCAGCCAACCGTTCCGGAAGAAATTGTGTGTGCATTCTTCAGCCTGGCGGGTGAGCCGTGGCAACCGGCGGTAACGCGAATCCTCGAGCATTGCTTTGGCGGTGCTGGCACGGATCTCGCCGGACAAGCTGTCGAAAGCTGCACGCGCCCCTGCCACATCGGCATTGAGCAACGCGTTCTGCACCGCCGCACCACCGACTGCCGCCCGCTACCCAGGTGCCACTGCCACCGTCAACCATTGACCGTCGCGACAAAAATACAAGTTTCAAAATGTGAAAAAGCGCTTTAATAACGCCCTGTTTCCGCCCCCCATAGGAGCGGTCAGCTGTTGATCCAAGTAAACAATGGAGTTCGCAATGCCCCATGAAGGCAACCTGTTACAAGCGGCCGTGGTGTTCCTGTTCGCCGCCGTATTGACCGTGCCGCTGGCCAAGCGCCTGCAATTGGGCGCGGTGCTGGGCTATCTGTTCGCCGGGGTGATCATCGGCCCTTCGGTGCTGGGCCTGATCGGCAACCCGCAAAGCGTGGCGCAGTTTTCGGAACTGGGCGTAGTGTTGCTGCTGTTCATCATCGGCCTGGAGCTGTCGCCCAAGCGCCTGTGGGTAATGCGCAAGGCGGTGTTCGGCGTCGGCCTGGCGCAGGTGCTGCTCACCGGGATGGTCATGGGCGCAGTGGCGTTGTGGCTGTTTGGCCAGTCATTGAACAGCGCCATTGTGCTGGGCCTGGGCCTGGCGCTGTCGTCCACCGCCTTTGGCCTGCAAAGCCTGGCTGAGCGCAAGGAACTCAACCAACCCCACGGGCGCCTGGCCTTTGCCATCCTGCTGTTCCAGGACATTGCCGCCATCCCGCTGATCGCCCTGGTGCCGTTGCTGGCCGGCAGCGATCATCCGACCACCGAGGCCCAGGGCCTGCAACATGTGTTGCAAGTGCTGGGCAGCATCGCCGTGGTGATCATCGGCGGACGCTACCTGCTGCGCCCGGTGTTTCGCATCGTCGCCAAGACCGGCCTGCGCGAAGTGTCCACCGCCACCGCGCTGCTGGTGGTGATCGGTACCGCGTGGCTGATGGAGTTGGTCGGCGTATCCATGGCCCTGGGCGCCTTCCTCGCCGGCCTGCTGCTGGCCGACTCGGAATACCGCCACGAACTGGAATCCCAGATCGAGCCATTCAAGGGCCTGCTGCTGGGGCTGTTTTTTATCAGCGTGGGCATGGGCGCCAACCTCAGCCTGCTGTTCAGCACGCCGCTGGTGGTGATCGGCCTGACCTTGCTGTTGATCAGTTTGAAACTGCCCCTGTTGTATGCCGTGGGGCGAATGGTGGGCGACCTCAATCGCGAAAGCGCCTTGCGCCTCGGCGTGGTACTGGCGGCGGGCGGTGAGTTTGCTTTCGTAGTGTTCAAGATCGGCCGCGACCAGGGTTTGTTCGAACCGCACCTCTACGACGTGCTGGTGCTGACCATCACCCTGTCCATGGCGGTAACCCCGCTGTTGCTGCTGGTGTGCCCGAAGCTGTTCAAGCCCAAGGTCAAGCCGGTGGAAGTGCCGGAGGAATACCGCGCCATCGAGAGCGACGCCCCCCGTGTGGTCATCGCCGGCATGGGTCGGATGGGCCAGATCGTGGCGCGGATCCTGCGCGCCCAGAACATTTCGTTTATAGCCCTCGACACCTCAGTGGAAACCATCGAGCTGACCCGCAGTTTCGGCGGCATGCCAGTATTCTACGGCGACCCCCAGCGCCCGGAAATCCTGCATGCGGCCAAGGTAGACCAGGCGGAGTTTTTCGTCATTGCCATGGACGACCCGGAGATCAACATCAAGACCGCCGAACTGGTGCGCAACCTCTACCCGCACATGAAGATCATCGCCCGTGCCCGTAACCGCCAGCACGTACACCGGCTGGTAGACCTGGACGCCTCACCGGTGCGCGAAACTTTCTATTCCAGCCTGGAAATGAGCCGCCGCACCCTGGTGGGCCTGGGTTTGACCCAGGCTCAGGCTGACGCACGCATCAACCGCTTCAAGAATCACGACCAGCAAGTGCTCGCCGCCCAACACGCGGTGTACGACGATGCGGCCAAAGTCATGCAAACCGCCCAGGAAGCCAGGGCAGAGCTGGCGCGACTGTTCGAGATGGACAGGCTTGAGGAAGAGTCTGGCAAGGTCTGAGGCTGGAGATGAACGAAGTTGCGAATTTTCTGACAGAATAGATCGCAATTTCGTTCATCCCTGGAGTGCTTCATGGCCACTTTCACCAAGACCGCACTGCTGCTGAGCCTGGCGCTGAGCGCCGGCAGCGTATTCGCGGCCCCCAAGCCAGACACGCAGACGATCTCCACCCTGGGTGGCAAGTTCACTTTCGACCTGCCCAAGGCCTACAGTGCCGATGCCCTGCCCTCCGGCAAGGCCGATGACGGCACCGCCGATACCCAAGGCACCCTGTACGCCAACCCGACCACGAAAAGCGTGGTGATCGTTGCCGAAACCGTGCGTAAAGACGGTGCGACCATCAAGGATAACGACCCACAGTTCCTCGATGGCGCCGTGGCCGATTTCGTCAAGGACCAAAGTGCTGCCCTGCCTGACTTCAAGAAACTGGGCGAGAAAAAACTCACCTACAAGGGCCTCGGCCTGCGCCAAGTGGACAGCACTGCTACCCAGGGCGGCGGCAAGACCTTGAACTCCACTATCCTCGGCGGTTCCGGCAACCAATTGTTGGTGATCCAGGCGATTTCCCGGGCCGATGATGTGAAGGGGCATGCGCAGTTGGTGAAGCAGATTACTGGCGGTAAGTAATCCAATTTTCCCAGACAACACAAATCAAATGTGGGAGGGGCGGTGCGACGATTCGACTTGCTCCCGATGAGGGAGTGTCAGTTGATACATCTATAACTGACCCACCGCCATCGGGGGCAAGCCCCCTCCCACATTTTTAACCGCATTTCACTTCAAGTTTTTCTCTAGCCAGGCTTTCAGATCCTGCACTTCCGCCTCGCTGATCGTGTGATTCATCTGCGGATAACCATGAAACTCCGGCTTCAAGCCCAGCCCCATCAGCACCTCATTAGCCCGCGTGCCAGATGCGTACGGCAGCGCCTGGTCCAACGTGCCATGGCCGATAAAAATCGCCAGCTTGCCCAATGATTCCCTGGGCTTGAGCTCAGCCTTGAGGACCGGCAATACACTGCCGCTCAACGCCGCAATCCCACGTATCAGTTCAGGCTGACGCAAACCCACCTCGTAAGACATGATCGCGCCCTGGCTGAACCCCACCAGGAACACACGGTCGCTTTGGGTGTGGTACTTGGCGGTGGCTTTGCCGACAAAGTCCTCGATCAGCGTGGCGCTGCTGTGCAGGTCCGCAGTCTCGCCGTTGTAATCGGGCTCATCGGTCTTGGTAAACCAGCGGTAACCCTGGGGTTCCACTGGCATCGGCGCGCGCACCGACAGGTAGGTCCAGGTGGACGGCAACGCGTCCTTGATGCCAAACAAATCTTCCTCGTTACTGCCAAAGCCGTGCAGGAAAATCACCAGCGGCTGGTTGCGCGCATCGCCCTGGGTCTGTTCCAGGTACGCCAGCGGCAAGTCGGTGTGCAAGGTGGAATCGGCGTGAGCGGCACTTGCGACCAGGGTCAGCGCCAGGGCAAACAGTTTGAGCATGGGGAAGCGTCCTCAGGGTTTGCGCAACAGATAAGTGTCCATGATCCAGCCATTGGCCAGGCGCGCAGCCTTGCGTACCCGTTCGATCTCTTGCGCCACTTCAGCGACTTTGCCGCTGATCAGGATCTCGTCCGGCGTGCCCAGGTAGGCGCCCCAATAGATATCCAGGTCCTGGTCGACGACGCTGCGGTAGGAGTCTTCGGCGTCGAGCATCACCACCAGGGTATCGGCATCACTCGCCTGCCCCGCTGCCAGGCGACGCCCGGTGGTGATCTCGATGGACTTGCCGATGCGGTTCAGCGGCACCTTATGCTGGGCTGCCAGGGCCTGCACGCTGGTGATGCCCGGGATCACTTCGAATTCGAACACGCAACGGCCACTGGCAAGGATCGCCTTCAGAATGCGGATGGTGCTGTCGTAGAGTGCAGGATCGCCCCAGACCAGGAATGCGCCCACTTCACCGTCGGCCATTTCCTCGTTGATCATGCGTTCGAAAGTCTGCTGCTTATCGCGGTTCAGGTCCTGCACGGCAGTGGTGTAGTCGATCTCACCACGCACGCGCTCAGGGCAGTCGGCCTCGACAAAACGGTAGCCGGGCTCGGTGATGTAGGTCTCGCAGATTTCACGGCGCAGGTCGATCAGCTTGTCCTTGCTCTGGCCCTTGTCCATCAGGAAGAACACGTCGGTACGGTTCAGCGCCTTCACGGCCTGCATCGTGATGTAGTCGGGGTTGCCGGCGCCAATGCCGATGATCAGGATGCGTTTCATGGAGTGCTCTCAGTGCGGGGCGTGGATGTTGCCATGATCCCGCAGTCAGGCGTGAGTTTCCAGGCGCAGGCGCCATACACCGTTGAAGCGCAGCTCTGTGGCGGACAGCGGCTCGACGTCGATCCGGTAGAACATCGAGGCCGGCAGCTGCATGACATTCAGCATCGCGGCGCGAATCACGAACGGGTGGGTCACGGCGACTACATGGCCGGGGTGGCTTTCGAGGGATTTGAGCCATTGGCCGACCCGCATGCAAAGCTGCTCCACCGACTCGCCGCCGTGGGGTGCGCTGGTGCTGTCTGTGCTCCAGGCTGTCAAGGCTTCGCTATCGAGTTGGCTGATGTCCTGGCTTTTCCATGAGCCGAAATCAGCATCGCGCAACGCCATTTCAATCTCAGCGTTATCGCCGAACAAGCCGGCTGTCTGACGAGCCCTGGCCTCGGGGCCACACAGCAGGCGTGGCTGTTTTTTATAGCGCCCGGCCAGGGATAACGCCGCGCCCTGCCAGTCCATGACCACGGATTCGTCGTCGGGAAAACGCCCCTGTTTTTGCAGGGGGGTGACGGCGTGGCAGATCAAGGTCAGACGGGTAGCCAGCATCGCAACTCGCTCGGTTTTCGGTAGGTTACAGCACGCCCACTATTAACGATTAAGCAGACGTATGCAGCTCAAAATATGGGAGGAGCCATCAGGCCAATGCCGCATCCGCCGGCACTGCAACCGGCTGACCGCTGGCGACGAAGTCCTCCTTGCGCAACACCACCAGCGCCACCAACGACACCACCCCGGTCGCCACGTAGAAATACCATGGCGAGGTAATGTCCCCCGTTACCTTGATCAACCAGGTGGAAATCAACGGCGCACTGCCGCCAAACACCGCCACCGGCACGTTATACGCCACCGCAATTCCGGTGGAGCGAATCCGCGTCGGCAGCAACTCGCTCATCAACGCATAGGTCGACGATGCATACAGCCCGAACAAAATCGCCACCGCCATCAGCGGCGCAAAGAACGACGCAGGGGTGGCGGTGGGGGCCGACTTGAACAGCCAGAACATTGCCAGGGTTGCCAACGTACCGACCACCATCAGGAACGGTTTGCGCCCGTATTTATCGGTGAATGCCCCGCCAAACGGCATCACGAAGGCCGCCGAAAAACTGGCGACGAATACGTAGAGCAACGTCGTACCGCTGTCGAACTTGAGGATCTTGGCCATGTAGGTCGAGGCGAAGGTCAGCACCAGGTAAAAAATCGAGCTGTGCAGGGTGATGATAAAGAACACCAGGGCAATCGCACGCTTGTACTGCCACACGTCCCGCAGTGGCGCCCGCGAGGTTTGCCCGGCGCGTTGCAGGGCTAAAAACTCGGGGCTGTCTTCGAGCTTGAGGCGGATGTACATGGAAATAAAGCCCAGGGGGGCGGCGATCAGGAACGGGATGCGCCAGGCCCAGTCCTGCATGTCCTCTGCGCCCAGCACCCAGGTCATGCCGTTGGCCACGGCGCCGCCCAGCAACAGGCCAAGCACGGCGGTGACCATCAACCAGCAGGTAGCGAAGCCGCGACGACCGGGGCCGGCGTATTCGGAGATAAAGCTGGTGACGGTGCCGATCTCACCCCCGGCCGAGAAGCCCTGTACGCAGCGCACCAGGATCAGCAGGATCGGCGCGGCAATACCCAGGCTGGCGTAAGTCGGCAACAGGCCGAGCATCACCGTGGAGCCGGTCATCATCACCAGCGCCATGATCAGGGTTTTGCGCCGGCCGATCTTGTCCGCCAGCGGGCCGAAGAACAGTCCGCCCAGGGGACGGATAAAAAAGCTCAAGGCAAACGCAGCGAAGCTGGCCAACAGGCTGGTAGTGGGGTCATCGGAGACGAAGAACGCCTGGCCGATATAGACGGCGAGAAAACCGTAGACGCCATAGTCGTACCACTCGATCAAGTGGCCGGAGGTGGCACCGAGAAACGCACGGCGGCGCTTGCGGACAGTGTCTTGTGCGGGATTGCCCATCGAGGGGACTCCTTGTCTGATTGTCGATCCATGTCAAAGCGCGGCGATACTCGCTGCTTTCAACCACTGCCGCAAGTCGGTCTTGAGAATCTTGCCGTAGCTGTTCTTCGGCAGCTCGCTGCGCCACACATACTTTTTCGGCTTTTTGAACGAGGCCATGCGCGCCAGGAACCAGGCGGCGAGTTCGCTTTCGTCGAGGGGCTGGCCGTTGCGGGTGACTATGAATGCCACTACCGACTCGCCCCATTGCGCGTCCGGTTCGCCCACTACGCACACTTCAAATACGTCGGGATGCTGGGCCAGCACCTCCTCGACTTCGCGGGGGTATACATTGCTGCCGCCGCTGATGATCACGTCCTTGGAGCGATCCGTCAGGGTCAGGTAGCCGGCCGCGTCGAGGTAGCCGATATCGCCGGTCAGCAGCCAGCCGTCCACCAGGGTCTGGCGCGTGGCTTGCGGGTTACGCCAGTAGCCTTGCATCACCGTGGCGCCACGTACGGCGATTTCGCCGCGCTCACCCGTGGGCAGTGGCTGGTGCTCGGTATCGAGGATGCGGATTTCCACACAGGCTTGCGCATGGCCCACCGAGGCGGCGAGGCTGTCCCAGTCAGGGCGCTGGCGTTCGGCGATCACTGCACGGGGCAACACGCTGATGGTCATCGGGCTCTCGCCCTGGCCGTAGATCTGCACCAGGCGCGGGCCGAAGGTGTCGACGGCTTCACGCAGGTCCGCCAGGTACATCGGCCCACCGCCATACACAATGGTCTTGATGCCGGCGCCGTGATAATCCTGGCGTCGGGCCTGCTCGACCATGCGTTTGACCATGGTCGGTGCGGCAAACAGCGACACCCGGCCTACCTGCTCTGCCAGCCCGAACAGCTCGGCGGCGTCGAAGCCGTGGGAGGCCGGCACCACATGCCGTGCGCCGCAGCGCACATGGATAAAGTTGTACAGCCCGGCACCGTGGGACATCGGCGCGGCATACACCGCCGCATCGTCAGCGCTGACCGCATCGACATCGGTGGCATAACACAGCGACATGGCGACCAGGTTGCCATGGGACAGCATCACCCCTTTAGAGCGCCCGGTGGTGCCGGACGTATAGAACAGCCAGGCAAGGTCCTGATCCTGGCGCGGCATCGGGTGCTCCAGGGTCGGCCAGCCACGGTCTGGCGGCCGCAGGTGGCCGTCCAGTTCTTTGCAGCGCGAGGGCAAATCCCGCGATGAAAACACCCCGCCGCCATCGGTAAAGATCAACCGCGCCTCGGCGTTGTCCGCGATCCACGCCGCTTCGCTGGGGTGCAGCTTGGCGTTGATCGGCACCGCCACGGCGCCCATCCACCAGATGGCGTAGAGCAATTCCAGGTAGTCGCAACTGTTTTTCATCAGCAGCGCCACCGCATCTCCCGGCACCAGGCCGTGCTGGTCCACCAGGCAGGCGGCGCGTTGGCGCACATGGGCGGCGAAGGTGGCGTAGTCGGCCACTTGCACGGGGCCGTCGAACAGCGCCGGGCGTTGGGGGGTACGACGCTGGGTGTCGTGCAGCCAGTTGGCAATGTTCATGGCTCAGCTCCTGCGCGCCTGCAGGACCGAGGCATAGTTGGCCACCGCCATGCCGCCCATGTTGAACACCAGACCAAATTCCGGGTTGGGCGCCGCCAGGCCAATCGGTTCGCCGGTCAATTGCCGGAACGCCAAGGCATGCATGGAGACACCGGTGGCGCCGACGGGGTGCCCCTTGGCCTTGAGCCCACCGGAAAGATTCACCGGCAAGCGCCCGCCGGCGCGCACTACCCCGCTGTCGAGTACGCGGTGTCCCTCGCCCTTGGGCGCCAGGCCCATGGCTTCGTAGATCAGCAACTCGGCGATGGTGAAGCAGTCATGAACCTCAGCGAAGCTCAGGTCGGCCAGGGTCACATTCGCCCCGCGCAGGGCTGAATGGATCGCCCGCTGCGGGCCCTCAAACGCCAGGATATCGCGCTGGGCGATGGGCAAGGTGTCGTTGACCTGGGTCATCGCCCGGATCTGCACATCGCGACGAAATGCCCGCGCACGCTTGGGCGACGCCAGGATGATCGCGGCGGCGCCGTCGCTGATCAGCGAGCAGTCGGTCAGGCGCAGGGAATCGGCCACGAACGGGTTGCTCTGGGACACGTTGTTGCAGTGCTCGAAATTCATTTCCCGATGCATCTGTGCCAGCGGGTTGGCCATGGCGTTGGAGTGGTTCTTGGTGGCGATGGCCGCCATCGAGCCCAGCGGGCAGTGATAGCGCTCGGCGTATTGCTGCGCAGCGCGGCCAAACAGTTGCGGGAAACTCAGGCCGGCTTCGGCCGGATCATTCTGGTAGCCGGCACCGGCGAGGGCCTGGGTGACGGCGGCGGTGCTGGTGTGGGTCATCTTCTCGGCGCCCACCACCAGCACCAGTTCGGCGCTGCCGGAGAGAATCGCATTGACCCCCGCCTGGATCGCCGCCGAGCCGGACGCGCAGGCGTTTTCGCAGCGGGTGGCGGGTTTGAAGCGCAGCCCGGGGTCGGCCTGCAGCAGCAACGAGGCGGCAAACCCATCGGGCACCAGCCCCGAATTGAAATGGCCGAGGAACAGCGCGTCGATTTGCGACGCGTCAATCGCGGCGTCGTTCAGGGCTTCACGGGTGACCTGGACGATCAAGTCTTCCAGCGTGGTGCCTTCCAGGCGACCGAAACGGGAATGACCAGCGGCAACAATGGAGACGCAATCAGCAGGCATAATCAATTTCTTCTGTTCTTGATCCGGACTTTACCTACAATGACCCACCCCCGGTCGCGCGCCAATTCGTGTAACTACTTACATAGGTAAGTAGCGCGCCAGGGTATTGAACAACGAGGCAGGACGCCCATGAACGCGCTAGCACAACAATTCCAAGACCTCGAACGCCTGGCGTTCAAGCTGTCTCCTGCCCCGCAGATCGTCACCAGCAATCGTGTGATACTCGACTGCAACGACGCCTTCCTGAAACTGTTCGGCTATACACGCGACGCGCTGGTCAATCAGTTGACCCTGCTGATCTACCCGTCCCAGGCCGACTACCACGCCATCGGCAAGCGCAGCCATGACTGGCTGCTCGACAGCGACAACGGCTTTTACTCCGATGAGCGCTTCATGCAGCATCATAACGGCGAAGTATTCTGGGCCAAGTCCCACGGCTACACCCTCACCCCCAAAGACCCGTTCAAGCTGATGATCTGGCACTTCGAACGCCTGGACCGCCTGCACCAGGGCACAGGCGACCTCACACCCCGGGAGCGCGAGATCGCCATGCACATCGTCAATGGCTTCAAGTCCAAGGAAATCGCCCTGCGCCTGGCGATTTCCCACCGCACGGTGGAGGTGCATCGGGCGCGGTTGATGAAGAAGCTGCAGGCCAAGACCGTGGTGGAGTTGGTGTCGAAGATCATTATGGTGGTGTGATACCCAACTGCGAGCTGTTTAGCCTACTCGGTCAAAATGTGGGAGGGGGCTTGCTCCCGATGACGCTGGGACAGCCTCAGATATGTTCATCTGACACTCCCTCATCGGCTCATGAATATCTACACAACTCACGCAGCCACCATCAGTAACCACGATGCGAAGCGAGCCGCGCTTGATCTTGATCTGCTTTTGATCTCAGGCGCCCCGTTAAACCACGCTGGCCGGAATTCGACAGGGATTTGGGGGGTAAACCGGCAGGGATGCCGGTTTAGCCGCCCCGCGCCATGGATGGCGCGTGGCGGCGGCCCCCCAAATCCATGGCGGATTACGGGCACACCGAGCCTGGGCGAGGTGCCGAGTGGTGGGGCAAGAGCCTTTTGGTTACTTTTGGGCTCTTTTCAAAAGTGACCCGCTGTAAAAGCGGAACCAATAGTGGCCGTAACCCAAATAACGGATATGTACTCGATCAACTCCAACATCCTGGTGGGCTGTCAGGCCGCCATCGGGAGCAAGCCCCCTCCCACAGGTCCAGCGGCGTAACCAAAGTTGTGTAGATACCCATGGCCATCGGGGTCAAGTCGAATCGTCACACCGCCCCTCCCACATTAGATCTGCTGCGTCTCAGGCTGCATGGCTTTCGCGCTTCAAGCTGTCCATATCGATCACAAAACGATACTTCACATCACCCTTGAGCATGCGCTCATAGGCTTCGTTGATGCCCTGGATATCGATCATTTCCACATCCGAGACAATCCCGTGCTTGGCGCAGAAATCCAGCATCTCCTGGGTTTCCTGGATGCCGCCGATCAGCGAGCCGGCCAGGCTGCGGCGCTTGAAGATCAGGTTGAATACCGTGGGCGACGGGTGCGGGCTGTCGGGGGCGCCGACCAGGGTCATGGTGCCGTCGCGCTTGAGCAGGTTGAGGAAGGCATCCAGGTCATGGGGTGCGGCGACGGTGTTGAGGATGAAGTCCAGGCTGTTGGCGACCTTGGCCATTTCATCCGAGTTTTTGGAAACTACCACCTGGTCGGCACCCAGGCGCAGACCGTCTTCGCGCTTGTTCGGTGAGGTGGTGAACAGCGTCACGTGGGCGCCCATGGCGTGGGCAATCTTGACGGCCATATGCCCAAGCCCGCCAAGGCCGACCACACCGACTTTCTGGCCGGGGCCGACCTTCCAGTGGTGCAGCGGCGAGTAAGTGGTGATGCCCGCGCACAACAACGGCGCCACGGCCGCCAGGTTCGAGGCGTCGTGGGAGATGTGCAGTACGAACTGCTCCTTGACCACGATATTGTCCGAGTAGCCGCCGAAGGTGTTTTCGCCGCCGAACACCGGGCCGTTATAGGTGCCGGTAAAGCCGTTCTCGCAGTACTGCTCCTCGCCCTGCGCGCAGGATGCGCACTGCTGACAGCTGTCGACCATGCAGCCGACGCCGGCCAGGTCGCCGACCTTGAATTTTTTCACATTGGCGCCCACCGCCGTCACCCGGCCAACAATTTCATGCCCGGGCACCGAAGGGTAAAGGGTGTTGTGCCACTCGTTGCGCACGGTGTGCAGGTCGGAGTGGCATACCCCGCAATAGAGAATGTCGATCTGTACATCGTCAGCCCCCGGCGCACGGCGCTCGAAGGTGTAGGGCTTGAGGGTGTCCTTGGCGTTCTGGGCGGCGTAGCTGTAAGTCTTGGCCATTTCGTTCACCTGTTTGATCTGACGTAGAGAATCAGTTGACCCGCATAGACGCTGAACCGTTCAACCAAGCACGCCCATACAATCGGCACCACTGCCTGAGCCCCTAAGCTTTTGACTTTCTTGACAGCGCAGGAGACTAGGCATGAGTAGGCAAGTGAGAGCGGCATCCCTGGCAGTGACGTTGCTGGCTGGGGCCATGATGGGCAGCGCCTGGGCGGCTACGCCGATGGTCGCCGTAGCGCCGCAATATGACACCAGCCATGTGTATGTGGCACCGGCGGAGGTGGAGCGTTTTGCCCAGAGCTTCCTGGCCACGTTCGGCGGCAAGAGTACGCCCCAGGTAGTGGTCAATGTACTGCCAGTGCCAAGCAGCACCACCTCGCAACTGTTGCAGACCCCGGCCGGTACGGTGTCGCTGTTCGGTTTCACCACGCCCATCCCCCATCCGTTTGGCCAGGAACGCAATGGCTACCTGGTCAAGGACATGGACGTAGCGCTCAAGGCCGCACGTGAAAACGGTGCCGCGGTGATCGTCAGCGACTTTCCCGACCCCATCGGTCGTGATGCCGTGGTGCAGTGGCCAGGCGGCGTGAACATGCAACTCTACTGGCACACCAAGACTCCGGATTACGCCGCCTTCCAGACGGTGCCGGAAAACCGCGTATACCTCAGCGCAGACCGCTTTATCAAGGCCTTCGTCGGTTTCTCCCATGGCAAAGTCATTGCCGATGACAAGCAGGCGCCCGGGGTCGACGTCGGCCAGGCCGGCGGTATGTACCGACGCGTCGACATCGAGTCGCCATTTGGGCGCATGGCGGTGCTGGTCACCAACGGCCAACTGCCCTACCCCTTCGGCCATGAAACCACCGGTTACCAGGTGGCCGACTTGACCGCCACGCTGGCCAAGGCCACCGGCTCAGGGGCCAAAGTGCTGGTGCCGAGCTTCGACAGCAAACGCCGTCGCAGCGCGTTGGTGGAATTCCCCGGCGGCTACGTCGCGGAAATCCACCAGCTCACTGCGGCAAAATGATTCGCCGTACAGGCTGGGGCCTGGCCGTGCTGTGGCCGCTGCTTGCCGGCAGCGCCCACGCCGACGCGCAACCGACCCGTCCGGCGATCAAGGCCAATCGTTGGCAGGAGGACTGGTCCGTGCTCAAGGATCCGGCACTGCGCACGCAACCATTGGACAAACTCAAGTACATCCCGCTGTCCGCCGCCAACCCGTTCACCTATCTGTCTTTGGGTGCGACGTTGCGCGAACGCTTCGAGATGAACGACGCCAGCGGGTTCGGCGTGCGCGATGTGCAGCGTGACCGCTACCTGATCCAGCGTTTCCAGGTGCATGCCGACTTGCACCTGGACGAGCATTGGCGGCTGTTCACCCAGCTGGAGGATGTGCGGGCTTATGACAAGACCACGATCGGCGGTGCCGACCAGAACCGTGTCGACCTGCGCCTGGCCTTTGCCGAGTACGTAAACACTTTCAGCGCCGGCACGTTCAAGGCACGGGCTGGCCGCCAGGATTTTGCCTTCGACTTGCAGCGCTTTATCTCGTCACGGGACGGCCCGAATGTGCGGCAGTCCTTCGATGCGTTGTGGGCCGATTGGGAAACGCCGCAATGGCGTTTTATCGGGATTGCCAGCCAACCGGTGCAGTACCAGGATGGCCGGCATTTCGATGACAAATCCAACCGTGATGCGCGCTTTCACCTGCTGCGGGTCGAGCGGCTGGTGGGCGGCAGCAATGAGCTGTCAGCCTATTACGGCGTCTACGAACGCAGGGCCGCGCACTACCTGGACGCCGACGGCGACGAGACCCGCCAGCTGCTCGACACACGCCTGGGCGGCGCGGCCCAAGGCTTCGACTGGGATATCGAAGCCATGCTGCAAAGGGGCTCGGTGGGCAGCAAGACCATCCGCGCCTGGGCGGGCGGCAGCCGCACTGGCTACACCTTCGACACACTGGCATGGAAACCGCGGATCGGCCTGCAACTGGATATCGCCTCCGGTGACCGCAAGGGCGGTGACGGTCGCGTCGGCACCTTCAACCCGCTGTTCCCCAATGGCTACTATTTTTCCCTGGCCGGTTATACGGGCTACAGCAACCTGATCCACGTCAAGCCGTCGATCACCGTCAAGCCCATCGCCAAGCTCAGCGTGCAAACCGCCATCGGCCTGCTCTGGCGGCAGACCACCGCGGACGCGGTCTACACCCAGCCCAACCTGGCCGTCGCCGGCACCGCTGGCCAGGGTGAACGCTGGACTGGCGCCTACGGTCAACTACGCACCGACTACGCTTTTACGTCCAACCTCAGTGGCGCAGTCGAAGCTGTGCACTATGCCGTCGGCCAGACCCTGCGCGATGCCGGCGGGCACGACAGCAACTACCTGGGCATGGAGCTCAAGTTCAGTTGGTAAGCCCAGGCAAGCACACCCGTACAAGCCTGTGGTTGGGTTTACGGCAATAGTAACGCGGATTTTTCACTGCTCTTATCACTCAAGCAAGGAGATTCAGATGAGCACATTCGTTGCCAAAGACGGTACCCAGATCTACTTCAAGGACTGGGGCAGCGGCAAGCCCGTGCTGTTCAGCCACGGCTGGCCGCTGGATGCCGACATGTGGGAATACCAGATGGAATACCTGAGCAGCCGCGGCTTTCGCACCATTGCGTTCGACCGCCGTGGTTTCGGCCGCTCGGACCAGCCCTGGACCGGTAATGACTACGACACCTTCGCCGACGATATCGCCCAGTTGATCGAACACCTGGACCTGCAGGACGTGACCCTGGTGGGCTTTTCCATGGGTGGCGGTGACGTGGCGCGTTATATCGCCCGCCATGGCAGCGCCCGTGTCGCCGGCCTGGTGCTGTTGGGGGCGGTGACGCCGATCTTTGGTCAGAAACCTGATTATCCCCAGGGCGTCCCCGCTGACGTATTCGATGGCATCCAGGCGGGCCTGTTGAAAGATCGCGCGCAATTCATCAGCGATTTCAACACCCCGTTCTTCGGCCTCAACAAAGGCCAGGAAGTCTCGGAGGGCGTGCTCACCCAAACCCTGCAGATCGCCCTGCAAGCCTCGCTGAAATCCACCGTGGACTGCGTCACCGCATTCTCACAAACCGACTTCCGTCCCGACATGGCCAAGATCAACGTGCCGACCCTGGTGATCCACGGCGATGGCGACCAGATCGTACCGTTCGAGACCACCGGCAAGGTCGCGGCCGAGATGATCCAGGGCGCGCAATTGAAGGTCTACAAGGATGCACCCCACGGGTTTGCCGCAACCCACACCCAACAGCTCAATGAAGACCTGCTGGCGTTCCTGAACCGCTGAACCGCTTGAAACCTCCTCTCCTTGTTTGGCCGGGCTCGCCCGGCCTTTTTTTGCTCAGGCAAAACGCTGAGCCACTACCAGCCGGCCCGGCCCGGCAATGAGGATGCTGGTAAAGATGATCAACAGCAGCCAGCCGAACTGTCCCTCGAACAGCGTCCACTCCGGGTGCACCACCAGCAAGGCGATGACCAGCACCGCCAGGATCGGCAGGCAGGCCAGGCGCACCAGCACACCCGCGATGATCAGTAGCGGGCACAGCACCTCGGCGAAAATCGCCAGCAACAAGGTGACCTGGGCCCCAAGATGAAACGGGTCTTCGATCAGCTTCAACTGTTCGCCGTAGTTGAGCAATTTGGGCAACCCATGTACCCACAGCAGGAACAGCGCCCCGCTGGCCCGCAGGAACAACAGCCCGATATCCTGATTTCTTGTTTCGTTCATAGACCACCTGTGTCCGTCGACAATGACTGACCGCAGTGTCCCCACAGTCGCACCCATGCGCTTGCAGGCTTGTGCTGACCTCAGACCATCGCAGCCGCGAATCCCGCGACGATTTCATCGATCACCACTCGCACCCGCGCGGTATGGCGCAGGTCGGCGTGGGTGACCAGCCACACGTCATAGGGCAACGGCCGCGTGCGTTGCGGCCACAGGCGTACCAGGCCGTCCCGTAGGCCGGTGCAAACCGGAATCTCGCCGAGGCCGATCCCGGCGGCGATGGAGCGGCGCACCAACAGGCTCGAACTCAAGGAAGCGACGATGCGCCCGCGGCCCAGGGGCTCGGACACCAGAGCCATGTCTTTCTGGCTTTGCAGGTAGGGTTGATACACCACCAGGTCGTGGCCTTCGAACAGGCTGCCGGGTGCCGGCATGCCGTGACGGTCGATATAGGACTGTGCAGCAAACAACCCCACCGGCCAGCGGGCAATACGGCGGGCGATCAGATCGGGATTGTCCGGGCGGATGTTGCGCACGGCGATGTCGGTTTCACGCTTGGCCAGGCTGAGGAACTGGGTCGACGCATCCAGTTGCACGCGCACATCCGGGTGTTGCTGGTGTAGCCGGGCGATGGCCGGAATCAGGAAATCGACGGCCAGGGAGTCGGTGGTGCTGACGCGCACAGTGCCGGTGAGGCGATCATCCAGGCCTTGGATCTGGCGCTGGAGATCCAGGGCCGAGTGCTCCATTTTTTCTACCGAAAGCAAGGCGGCCTCGCCTACCGCAGTCAAGGCGTAGCCTTCGGGAGTACGCAGGAACAGCGTCGCGCCCAGGGATTTTTCCAGGGCATTGATCCGCCGCCCGACGGTGGCCTGGTCAACCCCCAGCACCCGCGCCGCGCCCCTTGAGGTGCTTTCGCGGCAAACCGCCAGGAACACCCGCGCATCATCCCAGTTCATCACTTCCCCTTAGATGCATATATGCATCGGTGCGACTTAAATTCGCTGCATTATTGCATCGACGATCACCGATATGCTGGGCACCGCAGAAAAACTTTCAGGAACGCCCTTATGCTCCCAATATCTGTGTCATCTCGCCATGCGGCCTGGCTGTCGATTTTCGCCGGGCTGTGCGCCAGCCTGGTCAGCATCGGCCTGGCACGATTCGCCTATACGCCGTTGATTCCAGCCTTGATCGAAGCCCACTGGTTTAGCGCCAATGACGTGGTGTATCTGGGTGCCGCCAACTTGGTGGGTTACCTGGTCGGCGCATTGATCGGGCGGCCCATCGCCCACCGGACCAGCAACAAGACCGCTCTGCGCATGATGATGGTGACAGTGACGCTGGCGTTTTTTGCCTGCGGCTTTCCATTGTCAGTCACTTGGTTCTTCGGCTGGCGCCTGCTGTCGGGCATCGCCGGGGGGGCAATCATGGTTCTGGTGGCGGCGACCGTGCTGCCTCATGTTCCGGCCTCGCGCCGTGGCCTGGCCAGCGGCGCGATTTTCCTCGGCATCGGCCTGGGCATTGCCGGCTCTGGCACGCTTGTGCCGCCGTTGCTCAGCCTGGGTTTGCAGCAGACCTGGTTCGGTCTGGGCCTGCTGGCCCTGGTGCTCACCGCCGTGAGCTGGTTCGGCTGGCCGTCGGGCACCGTGCATGCAGAGGCGCCGCAACCGGGCCGGGCGCCGGTGACGCCGCCGGCAGTGTACGTGCTGTTTGCGCAATACGCGTTCATGGCCGCCGGGCTGGTCCCGGCCATGGTATTCCTGGTGGATTACGTGGCACGCGGCCTGGGGGCCGGGTCGCATGTCGGCGCGATGATTTGGGTGATGTACGGCGTGGGCGCGATTATCGGGCCGGTCACCTACGGTTTCCTCGCCGACAAGCTCGGCGCCCGCATGAGTATCCGCCTGGTGCTGGTGATACAGGCAATTACCCTCGGCCTGCTGACCGTCTCCAGTTCCTTTACCGGCCTCGCATTGCTGGCGCTGGTCCTCGGCTCCTTCCCGCCGGGGATCGTGCCGCTGGCGCTGGCACGGGTCCATGAACTGGTACCTCAGCATCATTTGCAACAGATCGCCTGGAGCCGGGCAACAGTGTCCTTCGCCACCTTCCAGGCACTCGCGGGTTTTGCTTATTCGGCACTGTTCAACAGCAATGGCGGCCAACATGTGATGTTATTCATGATCGCGGCCGGGGCCATTGTGGTTGCACTGCTGCTGGAAGTGGGCATGATCCTGCTGAACCGCCGACCGTTCGCCACGGTCCCAACTCATACGCTCATCGCTACAGGAACTCTTCCATGACGCTCCCCCAAGAAATGACCCTGATCGAAATCACCACCCCGGGTGGCCCCGAAGTCTTGCAGCCACGTCGAGCAGATGTGCCGGTGGCCGGACCTGGCGAGATACTGATTCGCGTGCACGCCGCCGGGGTCAACCGCCCCGATGCCTTGCAACGCGCCGGCAAATACCCGATGAAACCGGGCATGAATCCGATTCCAGGGCTGGAAGTGGCCGGTGAGGTGGTGGCACTGGGTACTGGTGTGACCGAATACCGCCTGGGCGACAAAGTCTGCGCCCTGACCAATGGCGGCGGCTATGCACAGTTTTGCGCGGTGCCGGCCAGCCAGGCGCTGCCGATCCCGGCGGGCATGGACTGGATCCAGGCCGCTGCCGTGCCGGAAACCTTTTTCACGGTCTGGGCCAATCTGTTTGGCCTGGGCGGTGCGCACAAAGGCCAGCGCGCCTTGATCCACGGCGGCACCAGCGGCATCGGCACCACCGCGCTGATGCTTTGCCAGGAGTTCGGTATCCAGGCGTTTGCCACCGCCGGCAGCGCTGACAAATGCGCAGCGATTGCCAAGCTGGGCGCCGAGCCGATCAACTACCGCGAACAGGCGTTTGCCGAGGTCATCGCCCAACAGACCGATGGCAAAGGCGTGAATGTTATCCTCGACATCATGGGTGCCTCATACCTGAACGACAACCTCAAGTCCCTGGGCATGGACGGCCACCTGGTGATGCTCGGCTTCCTCGGCGGCGGCAAGGCCCATGATGTCGACCTGCTGACCATCATGGCCAAACGCGCAGTGATCACCGGCTCGCTGCTGCGTGCCCGCACCCGCGACGAAAAGGCCGCGATTGCCGAGCAACTGCGCGAATATGTATGGCCGGTATTGAGCGCTGGACGCTGCCTGCCGATCATCGACAAGGTCTACGAATACACCGACGCCGCCCAGGCCCATGCACGGATGGAAGGTGGGGATCATATTGGCAAGATTGTGTTGCGGGTTGAGTGAGACCTTAGTAGCCCGCTTCTCGCTGATGCCGGAAGGCCAATACCAATACCGCCGATTCTGAAGGGATGACGCGGTATAACGCCACATAACCGGCATCCCCGAAAGCGATTACCAGCTCTCGCAACTCGGGCAACTCGTCATAGGGTCGGCCTATATTGGGATCGGATTCCAGACGGAGCAGCTGGCTATTGATTGTCTGGGCGGCCCTGCGTGCGACCTGCGGATCTTTTTCCGTCAAGAGCTGCCGGCAGCGTTCTAAGCCTGCCAGCGCCGTTGCAGTAATGATCAATCGTGGCACTTGGGTGGCTCCGACGCTTGCTCAGTCCCCCAAGTGTCAAGCCAGGCTCGAGCCTCGGAGCCGGTCACATGCAAGCCCGTTTCCAGGTAGTTCTTCCAAGACGACAACGCTTCCTGCTTGAAGCTCTCGCGTGCCTCTTCTCGCTCCACATACTGTGAGAGAGCCTCACGCATAATCCAATGAGCGGTACGCTGCCGCGCACCGGCTAGCAACTGAATGCGATGCTTCAAGTCATCATCGATTTTGATAGACGTTGCCATAGTGCAAACCCTCCGTATTCCAAGGTATTACCTTTCAATACGTTAGCAAGCGCGACTTTCAGTGTCTATTTTGGCGGCCGGCACCTGACGAAATGCATAGGCCTTATGACTGAATGAAAAATGGATAATCCACATACCCCGCCTGCGTCCCGCCATACAAACCCTCTGCCTTCAACGCATTCAACGGCCAGCCATTGAAGATCCGCTGGGGCAAGTCTGGGTTGGCAATGAACGGCCGCCCGAACGCGATCAGGTCCGCCAGCCCGGCCTCGACCAATCGAGCACCGCGCTCGGCGGTGTAGCGGCCGGCGTAGATGATCCTGCCGCTGAAGGTACTACGCACCGCCTGGCGAAAGGTTTCGGGCAGGTCGGGGGCGTTTTCCCAATCGGCTTCGGCGATGGACACATAGGCGATGCCTGACGCTTCCAGCACCTTGATCGCTTCGATATAGGTGTGGTGCGGGTCTTCCTCTACCAGGCCGATGTAGACACGGTCCTGGTCGGTGCCGCTGAACAACGGTGAAAAGCGCACGCCCAGGCGCTCAGGCCCGACCACCTTGCACACGGCCTCAACAATCTCGCGCAACAAACGCAGGCGATTGTCCAGCGAACCGCCGTATTCATCTTCACGAATGTTGGAATGGGCCGAGATGAACTGGTTGACCAGGTAGCCGTTGGCCGCGTGGATTTCCACGCCATCGAACCCGGCATCCAGGGCATTGCGTGCGGCCTGGGCGTAGTGCCCAACCAACTCTTCGATCTCCAGCGTCGTGAGCGCCCGGGGCACAGGCGGTTGCACCAGCTCTCCGACACCCGGGCCGGTTTCGATAAAGGCCTTGGCTTGCAACGCCGACAACGCAGAGGGCGCTACCGGGGCCGCACCATCGGGCTGCAAGGCGTTATGGGACACCCGCCCTACATGCCACAACTGCGCAAAGATCACCCCGCCCTCGGCGTGCACCGCCGTCGTGACCTTGCGCCAGCCATCGATCTGCGCCGGGCTGTAGATGCCCGGCGTCCAGGCGTAACCCTGGCCACGGGGCTCGATCTGCGTGCCCTCGCTGACCATGAAGCCGGCACTGGCGCGCTGGCGGTAATACTCGGCCATCAGGTCGGTGGCGATATCCCCCGGTTGGGCGCTGCGCTGGCGTGTCAGGGGCGGCAGCACGATGCGATTGTTCAAGCGGTGATGCCCCAGTTTTATCGGGGTGTTCAAGATGCAGTCAGGCATGGGTTATTCCAAATTCAGGGCGAACGAAAACAGTGGCGACTCCTGGGAGTCGCCAAATGCACATAGCGGTTGGTTGACTTAAGCGATGAGGGTCAGCAGGGCCTTGGCCACCTCGCTGGAGCTACCAGGGTTCTGCCCGGTCACCAGCAAGCCATCGACGATCACGAAGGATTGCCAGTCGGTACCCTTCTCATACTTGCCGCCCAACTTCTTGAATTCATCTTCAATCAGGAACGGCACCACATCGGTCAACTCCACCGCTGCTTCTTCCGAGTTGGAGAACCCGGTTACGCGGCGACCCTTGACCAACGGCTCACCATTGACCGCCTTGACGTGACGCAAGGCACCCGGGGCATGGCAGACAAAGCCGATGGGCTTGCCGGCCCGTTCGAACGACTCGATCAGCGCGATGGACACCGACGACTCCGCCAAATCCCATAACGGGCCGTGGCCACCTGGGTAGAACACCGTATCGAAGTCATTGGCGTTGACCGTCTCCAGCTTGACCGTGTTGGCCAGCGCCTGTTGCGCCGCAGAGTCGGCGGCGAAGCGACGGGTTTGCTCGGTCTGGAAGTCCGGCAGGTCGCTGACCGGGTCCAGAGGCGGCTGGCCGCCGGCCGGGGAAGCCAGCACCACCTCGGCGCCGGCGTCCTTGAAGGCATAGTAGGGTGCGGCAAATTCTTCGAGCCAGAAGCCGGTCTTGCGCCCGGTATCGCCAAGCTGGTCGTGAGAGGTCAGTACCATTAATACGTTCATTTTCCAGTGCCTCGATCAAAGTGAATAACAGGGTTTTCAGAGCCACCCAACAACTGTCGGGTCAGCAACAGCGCCTCGGCGAACGGCGCAGTGGTACGGGTAATCTTGGCCATGACGCTAGTTCCCAACCACAGCGCATACAGGCGTTGGGCGAGGCTTTCGGGGGCTTGCTCGAACGTGAGCGAGCCGTCTTCCACGCCGCGTTGCAGGGATACGGCAAGCAATTCGATGGTGCGTGCAGTACCGCGTAGCAGGGCCAACCGCATCGGCTCTGACAGGTCTGATACTTCGGCCCCGAGCTTGACCGCCAGGCATTTGCCTGCATCCGTGCAGCCCGTGTGGTTGTCGATCCAGCATTGCCAATAGCGCATCAGCTTGGCGTGGTGGGATAACCCCGGCTGATCGAACAGAGCCTGCATGCCTTGGACGTAATGGTCGAAATAGGTATCGAGCAACACCACACCGAACGCATCCTTGGAATCGAAGTAGTGATAAAACGAGCCCTTGGGCACTTCGGCAGCCTGCAGGATTTCGTTCAAGCCCACTGCGGAAAATCCCTTGGCACCGACAATCGATTGCCCACGTTCAAGGATCGCCTGCCGTGCACTTTTGCTTGGGTGGTTCATGCTTGACCTCATCCGATTAGACCAGTCGTCTAGTTCGTTGGGGCCATGTTAGGCAGCGAGGCAACGGCTCACAATGTCATATCCGCAAGGATTCCGGACATGGGCCAAAGTCGGTTGCCGTTTACCTGGCACACGCCGACAATGCCTCTCCCCTGCCCCGTGGAGAGATGCAATGCACAGCGTTGCGCTGATGGTTTACCCGAATTTCCAATCCTTGAGCCTCAGCCTGGGCTCGGTGTTCGAGTGCGCCAACCTGCTGCGCGGTGAGCCGGCCTACGAGTTTCACCTGGTGTCGGAAAGCGGCGGCGCGGTGATGACCTCCCAGGGCTTTTCGGTGAACACCACGGCGATCCGGCCAGAGGGCTACGACACCCTGATCGTCAGCGGTTACCTGGAGTTTCGCCTGCCGGAGGCCAACCTGCTGGAGCTGGTCAAGGCGGCGTCGGCTCAATCGCGGCGCGTGGCCTCATTGTGCATGGGCATTTTTGTGCTGGCCGAGGCTGGTTTGCTGGAAGGCAAGCGCACTACCACCCACTGGATCCACGCGCCGGCGTTTCGCAAGCGCTACCCGGATATCCGCCTGGAAGACGACAAGTTGTTCGTGGTGGACGGCCAGGTGTGGACCGGCGCCGGCATGAGCGCCGGGGTCGACCTGGCGTTGGCCATGGTGGAGAACGACCTGGGCAGCGACCTCGCCCGGCGCATCGCACGCAAGCTGGTGATCGCCCAGCGCCGCGGCAGCGAGCAATCGCAACTGTCGGCCTTGCTGGAACTGGACCCCAAGTCCGATCGCGTGCAACTGGCCCTGGCCTATGCCCGTGAAAACCTCACCCACGATTTATCGGTAGAAGCCCTGGCCGACGTCGCCCGGCTCAGCCCGCGCCAGTTCAGCCGGGTGTTTCGCGAAGAAACCGGGCAGACCCCGGCCAAAGCCATCGAGGCCCTGCGGGTGGAAGCGGCGCGGGCGATGATGGAAACCAGTCGTCACCCCGTGGAAGTGGTGGCCCGCGAAACCGGCTTTGGTGATCGCGAGCGCATGCGCCAGGCGTTTCTCAGGGCCTTCGGGCAACCGCCCCAGGCGATGCAGCAGGTGCTGTTCAATCCAGCCTAGGCCCGTGTGGGAGTGGGCTTGCCCCGATCAGCATAAGTATCTACACAACTTAAGTAACCACGATGCGAAGCGAGCCGCTCTTGATCTTGATCTGCTTTTGATCTCAGGCGCCCCGTCAAACCACGCTGGCCGGAATTCGACAGGGATTTGGGGGGTAAACCGGCAGGGATGCCGGTTTAGCCGCCCCGCGCCATGGATGGCGCGTGGCGGCGGCCACCCAAATCTCTGTCGAATTACGGGCACACCGAGCCTAAGCGAGGTGCCGAGTGGTGGGGCGAGGACCTTTTGCTTACTTTTGGCTGGGCCGGCATTCCGGTCCTTCCAAAAGTGAGCCGCTGTAAGAGCGGAACCCTAAGTGGCCGTTACCTAAATAATGGATATGTACTCGGTCTGATCCAACATCCTGGTCGGCTGTCAGGCCGCCATCGGGGGCAAGCCCCCTCCCACATTTGGACCGCAAGCATCAGTTAGATCGTCGTCAGGTAACCATCTCAGGCAAGTCGAATCGTCGCACCGCCCCACATTCGAATCACGGGGCATCAGTGCAATGACGCCCGAGTAATCAGGTAGCTCACCAACTGCGGCTCATCCTCCAGTTCAATCATCTGTACCGGGCGCGGCAGGTTATCCAGCACGGTGCGCCAGAACGCCTGGGACACTTCGTCCTGATCATAGAATCGCACCAGCCAATTGGCCTCTGCGCTGCACAGCACCTGGCTGGCAATGGCGCGGCCGATGCCTTTGCGGCGGTAGCGCTTGAGGATAAACAGGTCGGCCAGTTCCAAGGCGTCGATGCCCGGCAGTTCGCTGCCTTCGATCAACAGGAAACCGGCGATATAGCCATCGACCAGCAACAGGTTGGCGCTCCACTGTGGGTCGTGCCAGTAGCGGGCCAGGTGCTCGTCATGGATATAGAAACGGCCATCGGCCTCGACATCTTCCTGTTCCCAGTCCGAAGATTCGTAGGCGTAGTACTGGTAGAGATTGCGGATCAGCTCGGCGTCTTCGGGGCCGGTCTGGATCAATTCGACGGTGGTTTCAGGCATGGGGCTCTCGGTGAAAAAACGCAGGGCGCCATTGTTCACAAAAGTGCCGGTCACGCCAATGGATTGTCGAATCCTTTCTATTGGCTGAACCGATTGCAGATAGCGCTTGCCCGGGGCAATTTCCTGAAACATTTAGAATAAACTTCGCCGGTTTCCACCTTTCGCTCAAGGACACGTATTGTGACCAACGTCTGTACCGCCGGCCTGGATGTGGGCTTTGCCTCCCTGGATTACCTGCAGATCTTCATCCTGGGGGTAATCCAGGGCATTACCGAATTGCTGCCGGTATCGTCCACGGCGCATATGCGCGTGGTGCCCGCCCTGCTCGGCTGGCAAGACCCGGGCTCGGCATTTTCCGCAGCCATGCAGTTGGCGGCACTGGCGGCGGTGGTCAGTTACTTCTGGCGGGATGTGCGCCAGGTCACCACCGGCAGCATCAGTGCGGTACGCCGGGGCGACTACAACGACCCGTGGTTCAAGCTGGCGGTGGCGATCGTGCTGGCGACACTCCCGATCGGCATTGCCGGCCTGGCCTTGTCTTCGACTCTGAATACCTGCAACTCGCCATTGCGCGGGCTGATGGTGATCGGCATTGCCTGTGTGGTGATGGCGATATTGCTGGCCCTGGCCGAAGTGCGTGCCCGCCACACCCGCGACGTCGGCCAGATGCGCCTGCGCGATGCGCTGATCGTGGGGGTGGCGCAGATCGGCGCGCTGATTCCCGGGGTGTCGCGTTCGGGCTCCACGCTGACCGCAGCGCTGTTCCTGAATTTCAAACGCGAAGAAGCGGCGCGGTTTTCCTTCCTGCTGGGTCTGCCGGCCATCGCCCTGGCCGGGTTGAAAGAACTGTGGGTGCTGCTGCACGCCGACATGCCCGCCCACGCCTGGCCGCATTTGATCTTCGGCCTGGTGGTGGCGAGCATCTCGGCGTTCTTCGCGATCTGGGGCCTGATGAAGTTCCTGGAGCGCTTCTCCACCTGGCCGTTCGTGATCTACCGTGCGCTGCTGGGAGTCTTCCTGATTGTGGCGGTCAGCACCGGGTTGTTGAGTTAAGCCGTCGGTTCGCGGTCGGCCAGTTCTTCGAGCAGGTCGGCCGAGGGCACGAAGAACAAGCCACCGGTCACTGCCGTACTGAAGTCGAGCAAGCGGTCATAGTTGCCGACCGGGCGGCCGACGAACATGTTTTCCAGCATCTGCTCCAGCGGCTGCGGCGAGCGCGCGTAGCCGATGAAGTAGGTGCCGAACTCGCCGGCGCCAGGACGGCCGAAGGGCATGTTATCGCGCAGGATCTTCACTTCCTCACCGTTCTCGTCCGTGATGACGGTCAAGGCGCTGTGGGAGTTGCTCGGCTTGGCTTCTTCGTCCAGTTCGATATCCGCCAGCTTGGTGCGCCCGATCACCTTCTCCTGGGCTTCTACCGTCAAGCTATTCCAGGCGTTCATGTTGTGCAGGTATTTCTGCACCAGCACGTAGCTGCCACCCTCGAATTGTGGGTCTTCGTCACCGACCAGGGTAAATCTTTCGGCCTTGCGCCCTACCGGGTTTTCGGTGCCGTCGACAAAACCGATGATGCTGCGCATATCGAAATAACGGAAACCCTGGACCTCATCCACCACCTTGACGCTCTCGCCCAAGGCCGCCATCAGTTGGGTCGCCAGCTCGAAACACAGGTCCATCTGCTCGGCACGGATATGCAGCAGTATATCGCCGGGCGTCGACACCGCCTTGCGCCCTTCTACACCGAATTCGCGGAACGGATGCAGCGAAGCCGGGCGCGGGGCGCCGAACAGCCGGTCCCACGCATCCGAGCCAAAGCCGCAGACGCAGGTCAGGTTGCCCGACGGCACGCGCTTGCCCACAGAACGCACAAGACCCGCGATGTCGGCACACCAGCCACGCACGTGTTCAACCGCATCAGGGGCCAGGGTAGCGACCATGAAAATCGCGCTGCTGGTGATCGGGTGGCACACGGACTGCGGTTCGAGAGGCGGCTGAACAGGGCAGGTTTTCATCAGGCAGATCCATAGGCTAAGGTCGGTTTGAACCGACGCAGGTTAGCAGATCAGCCGTGACAACTGGCCCACACCTGGCGAATCAGCGCTTTCATCTTGAGCGCCTCGGCCCAGCGATCAGTGAGTTCCCGACCCTTTGCATCGGTGATCGCATAGGGTGGCGGGCCCAGTTCGCAGGTGAAGGCCAGGCTCTGGGGCGTGTCGACGCGGGTCAGCCAGTCGTCGATCCCATAGCGCCACCAGCTGGTAAAGCGCTCGACCCACGGCCGATGCTGGGGAAAGTCCAGGCCGACCTGCACCTGTTCGCTGCTGGCAATGCGGCCATGAAAGCCCCAGCTATGGCGCAGGATCGTGCGTATGTGCTCGTCATCTTCCAAGGCACCGGGTTCTGGCAACTCGCGGCCGACGACGTAGTGGGACAGGTCCGCGAGCAGTTTCAGGTCGGGCATCTGCGCCAGCAGGTCGAGGGTGAACAACAGGTCGTTGGTCAGTCGATAACGGTGGGTTTCCAGCAGGATCGGGAAGTCCACCTGTTCGGCCAGGCGTTGCCAGCCTTCGATCAGCCTGGCCGCCTCGGCCTGGGTACGCGGGCGCACGTCGGCTTGCAGGGTGAGGTGGTGGCAACCATAGCGGCTGATCACCTCCAGTGCAGCGGCCAGGTCGTCCACCGATTGCGGGAACAGCTGGCCTTCGATCTGCAAGCCCCTGGCCGTGGCGGCAGCGTGCAGGCGCGGGACGGCGGCGGGCGTCCAGTAATGGTCAGTGATGCCGTCGAAACCGGCGGCGGCGATGCGGTCCAGCTGCGTGTCGAGGCTGCCAGGCTCGGTTTGCATGGCCCACATCGATTGGAATACCAGAAATTGACGCATATCAGCCTCGCAACAGTGGTTTGAGGGACACATCGGCATCTGCCAGGCTGCCCGGGTTGAGCACAGTGCCCGCGGCAATCAGGCGTTCGCACAGCTTGATGTCCCTGGCCGCACCGTTGCCCGGTGCCCAGCCGCAGGCACCTTGCAACCGGGCATCGTCGTCGAGGTAAAACAGCAGCAGGCCAGCGCCAGGCAACGCACGGCTGACCGTGCGTGCAGTCATTACCCCGACAGTCTGCAAACCCCAGTCGTATTGGTCGGACCAGAAACCGGGGAGCGTCTCGAATGGCAGTGCTCGCCCCAGCAGGTTCAACGCGGCGTGCCGCCCCTGGGCCTCGGCGTTGCGCCAGGTTTCCTGGCGCTGATAGATGCCAGCGAGGCGAAACTCGCAGACATCCCCCGCTGCATAGATATCCGATGCACTGGTGCGCAATTGCGCGTCGACACGAACGCCCTGCCCGACTTCCAGCCCTGCCGCCGCCGCCAGCTCGATATTGGGTTGCATGCCAATGCCGGCCACCACCAGGTCACAGGGCAGCCGTTGCCCATCGACCAGTTGTACGGCGTCGGCGTGGATGCATTCGAGGGCGACGTTCAAACGTACGTCCACACCTTGCTCACGATGCAGCGCCAGCAGCGCCGCACTGATCGGCGCCGGCAACACCCGGCTCGCCAAGCGTGGCCCGGCTTCAAGCAGCGTGACCTCACACCCCAGCCCCCGTGCGGTCGCCGCCACCTCCAGGCCAATAAAACCACCGCCGACCACGACCAGGCGGATGCCGGGACGTAACCTTTTACGCAGGGCCACGGCTTCATCGTGGGTACGCAGGTAAAGCACAGGGGCCTGCGCCTCGGGCAAGCGTCGCGCCCGGCCACCGGTAGCCAGCAACAAGCCGGTATAGGTCAACCATTGGCCGTCGGCCAGTTGCAGCCGGTGTTGCTGCGGGTCCAGGCGGCTCACCGGTTTGCCGGCGATATGCTCGATGCCCAGCACTGCCAGTCGTGCGCTGTCGCACAGGCTGCAGCCCGCCAGGTCCGTCGAGCCTTGCAGCACAGCTTTGGACAGCGGTGGCCGTTCATAGGGCAAGTGCGCTTCATCACCGATCAGGATCAGGCTCCCGGTGTAGCCTTCTTCGCGCAAGGTCAGTGCCGCACGGCCACCGGCGTGACCGGCGCCAACGATGATCAGGGCTTGGCTCATCTTTCGGCCGTGACGGCGAGCAATACCCGCCCCGCTTCGACCCGCACCGGGTAGGTCTTGAGGTTGACGCACACCGGCGCGCCCAGGGCTTCGCCGGAACGGTAATCGAAGCGTCCGTTGTGCTTGGGGCATTCAATCACGTGGTCCATCACCAAACCGTCCGCCAGGTGGATTTTCTCGTGGGTGCACAGGCCGGCGGTGGCGAAGAACTCATCCTCGGCAGAGCGGAACACCGCGTAGGTGTGCGCGCCGTGGTCGAAGCGCAATACGTCTTCGGGGTCTATTTCGCCCACGGCGCAGACGTCGATCCATTGATCGTTCATGGCATTGTTCTCTTGTTCGGGGGATGAGGATCAGCCAGCAGAGACTTCTGCGTGCAGAGCGGCAGTGGCGGATTGCGCTTTTGGGCGAATCGGGCGCTGGACGAAATAGCTCGGGTCGCTGCGCTGTTTGCGGATCGTCGCGATGATTTCCCTGTAGGCCTCGAATAGATTGGCGTACGGCGGCGGGCAGTCGCTGCGGATCTCTGCATGCAGTTGTTCGAGTGCGTGGTAAGGCACCATCGGGTACATGTGGTGTTCGAGGTGGTAGTTCATGTTCATGTAGATGAAGCGCAGCACGCGGTTCATGTAGATGGTGCGGCAGTTGCTGCGGTGGTCGAGCACATCCTCGGCCAGGCCCACATGCTGGCTGAGGCCGAACAGATAGCCGAGCCAGGCGCCATAGAGACTGGGCAAGCCCACCAGCATCAGCGGTAGCCAGCTGTGCAGGTACAACGCGGTGCCGATGATCAGCGCATAAATCCCAATCCATATACGTGCGGCACGGAACACCTTGGGCCACTCGGTTTCGGGGATGAAGACCTGCTCCTGGGCACTCATCCGGCCCACCGCATGGCGAGCCACGCCGCTGAAGGTCTTCCAGGCCAGGGGCAGGTTGAACAGGCTGAGGGCCATCACCCACAGGCTCGGCGGGCGCGGCTCAACGATCTCCGGGTCGCGGCCGACGACAATGGTGTCGGTGTGATGACGGGCATGGCTCCAGCGCCAGACGTGGGGTTCGAACAGGCACATGAAGCACGCGACCTGGTACAGCCCGTCGTTCATCCAGCGGGTCTTGAACGCGGTGCCGTGGCCGGTTTCATGCCAGCGCGGGTTGGACGCGGTGCCATAGAGCACACCATAGGCCAGGAAGAACGGTACGCAGGCCCAGGAGCCCCAGAACCAATAACCACCAAAGCCTGTGACCAACAGCGTCGAGACCCAGATAGCGGTGTCGAGCAAGGCCGGGCCGTCGCGGCGCTGCATCAGTTCTTTCATACGTTTGCGCGAGATAGGCGACTGGTACCAGCTGGCCGAGACCAGACCCTTTTCGGCGGCGCGGGCCGCTTCAGGGCCAGTGAGGCTGTAGTCGCGCCGGGCGCGGTAAGCGGTGTGTTCAGGCATTGTTATTGTTCTCCGCAAGCGTGGGGTTTCAGGTGCTTTGCGGAACCAACCATAGAGCGCAGCCAAATCGCCCTCAAGGCCTTGAATCCATTCCCTATCAAGCTATCATCCAGGCCCAGCGGGGCTTGATAGTTTTCTGTCAAGACGCTCAAGGGGCCTGCCAATGCACAACCATAAACGCCCAACCATCGCCACCGTCGCCGCCCACGCGGGGCTCAGCGTGGCCACCGTCGACCGGGTATTGAACGCCCGCGCCCCGGTCAACCCGGGCACGGCCGAACAAGTGTTCCAGGCCGCCGAAGCCGTGGGCTACTTCGCCGCGCGACTGATCGGCCAGCGCATTCGCGAACGCCGGCCCACCTACCGTTTCGGCGTGCTGTTGCTGGGCACCGCCCAGGCCTTCTATGCCAACCTCGCCCAGTCCATCAGCGATGCCGCGCAGCATCACGCCACCGCCAACCTGAGCTGCCAGTTCGACTACATCAACGACCGTTCACCGAATGCCATCGTGGCGCAGATCGAGCAGTTGGCGGTGCAGTGCGACGCCCTGGCGGTGGTCAGCTTCGCCCATCCGCTGATCAACGCCTGCCTGGCGCAGATTCGTGACGCCGGCGTACCAGTGGTTGCGCTGCTGTCGGATATCCATGAACAGGCCGTCGAACCCTATGTGGGCCAGGACAACCACGTGGTCGGGCGCACCATGGGCTGGCTGCTGGCACACACCTGCGGCGCACGCAAAGGCAGCGTTGGCATTTTGCTCGGCGGCCATCGTTTTCTCGGGCACCAGGCACGGGTCAAAGGCCTGCACAGCTACCTCGCAGAACACGCGCCGGGCCTCAAGCCGTTGGAGCCGCTGATCAACCTGGACAACTGCGACATCACCGAGGAAGCCACCCTCGACCTGCTCGCCCGCCACACCGACCTGCGCGGCCTGTGTGTCGTGGGCGGCGGTGGTGATGGCGTGATCAACGCCCTGGCGCAACTGCCCAAGCGCCCGGCGCTGTGTTGCATTCTGCAGGAGTCGACCGAGCTGTCGCGCCAGGCGTTGAGCCGCGGCTTGATCGATGTAGTGATGGACTCGCAGCCACGGCAGACGGCGGCGGCGTTGGTGCAACTGCTGGTGCAGTTGCTGAATGACGAAGGCTTCGATCCGGTGCGGCATCGGGTGCATATACCACCGCAGATAGTGACCCCGGAAAATATGGGCACCTGAGACACAAAAAACACAATGAGGGAGGGGCGGTGCGACGATTCGATTTGCCCCGACGGTGATGAAACCCGTCAAAAATTCAGAGGCTGACACACCGCTATCGCGGCATGGGTATCTACGCAACTTTGTAGCTGCCGACCGTAACCACGATGCGAAGCGAGCCGCTCTTGATCTTGATCTGCTTTTGATCTCAGGCGCCCCGTTAAACCACGCTGGCCGGAATTCGACAGGGATTTGGGGGGTAAACCGGCAGGGATGCCGGTTTAGCCGCCCCGCGCCATGGATGGCGCGTGGCGGCGGCCCCCCAAATCCATGTCGGATTACGGGCACACCGAGCCTGGGCGAGGTGCCGAGTGGTGGGGCGAGGACCTTTTGCTTACTTTTGGGTCCTTCCAAAAGTGAGCCGCTGTAAGAGCGGAACCTTAAGTGGCCGTTACCGCAGTAATGGATATGTACTCGGTCTGATCCAACATCCTGGTCGTCTGTCAGGCCGCCATCGGGAGCAAGCCCCCTCCCACATTTGGATCGCGGTGCATCCGTTAGTTAGCGGTCGGCTGTCAGGCCGCCATCGGGGGCAAGCCCCCTCCCACATTTAATCTGCACACGGGCAATCCTTCACCGGCCGCGAAAATCCCCTGCATTCAAGCCAAACCGACTCATCTTGTTGTACAGCCCGCCCCGCGACACGTTGAGTTGCTGGGCCGCCAGGCGAATATTGCCGCCCGTGTTTTTCAGCGCAGCGACGATAGCGTGCAGTTCATGGCTGCTCAGATCCTGCGCGGGCTGAGGTTGGTAAAGGCGCAGCGTCGCCCGTTGCTGGGTTTCCAGCGGCAAATCAGCCGGCTGGATCAGCTCACCCATCGCCAGGTTGGTCGCCCGTTCAATGGCGTTTTCCAGTTCACGCACATTGCCCGGCCAGCCATGGGCCGACAGCAGCGCCAACGCCTCCGGCGAGAAACCCTGCACTGGCTTACGCAACGAACGCGCACAGCGCTGCAGGAAATGCCGTGCCAACAGCGGGATATCCTCGCGGCGCATTCGCAACGGCGGCACGGTGAGGTTCAACACATTGAGGCGGTAGTAAAGATCCTCACGAAACGCGCCTTCGGCCACTGCCTGGCTCAAGTTGCGATGGGTGGCGGCGATGATGCGCACGTCCACTGGCCGCGAATTTTTCGCGCCCACGCGGGTCACTTCCCCCTCCTGCAACACCCGTAGCAGGCTGACCTGGGCATCGAAGGACATGTCGCCAATTTCATCCAGGAAGATGGTGCCGCCATCGGCCAATTCAAACTTGCCCGCCGACCCACCCCGTGCCGAGCCGGTGAAAGCGCCTTCGACATGCCCAAACAGTTCGCTCTGCACCAGGTCCCGAGGGATGGCGCCGCAGTTGACCGCCACGAACGGGCCGTTGCAACGCTCGCTGGCGTTATGAATGGCCTGGGCAAACAGCTCCTTGCCGGTGCCGCTTTCGCCGAGGATCAAGGTGGTGGCGTCGCCGCGACTGGCAATGCGCCCCAGGTGCAGCGCGTCCTGGATCGCCCGCGAGGAGCCCTGGATGGTGTCGAAGGTGTAGCGAGCCTGGGTGCCGATAAGGCGCCGGGTGATTTCGCGGATGCGGCGGTTTTCGCGCACCGACACGATCACCCCGCCCTGCTCCAGCGGGCATACCGAGACCAGGCAGGCGAGCTGGCTGCGGTCGTGCAGCTCAAAGGTACAATCGAGGTCACGCACCGGCTCACCCAGCGCGTCGCTCAACTCACTGCGCCCCAGGCGCTGGAACGGACTGCCGATCAGCTCCAGCCCCACCCCGAACAACTGCCGCGCATAACGGTTGAGCGCCTTGATGCAGCCGCGCTCATCCAGCACCACCAAGCCTTCGTTCAGCACTTCGAGCACCGCTTGCTGTTCCTCCAGCAACACCTGCAGCGCCATCTGCCGCGACACCGCTTCGGCTGCCGCCTGGACGGTGCCCAGGGTATGGAAATGAAACCAGCCGGGCTCGGCGGTCAGCGTGAGCATGGCCAATGTCAGGCCCTGGGCATCCTTGATCGGCGCAGCGGCGCAGTGCATGCGGCGCTGGCGCAGAGCGCCGGCGAAGTTCTCCTCGGCCAACACGTACATCAGGCGATCTTCGGCCAGCGCCAGCCCGGTGCAGTTGGTGCCCTGTACCGATTCCAGCAGGCGACTGCCCACGGGAGTGATGTCCAGCCCGCAGAAATACAGGGTGGTGCCCTCCGCATCGGTAAGGTTGATATGGCCGCGCGGGTTATAGGCCAGCAAGCCGTGCATGACTTGCGCGGCGGCCGCGATCAGTACGCGGTGATTGGCCAGGGTTGCCGCCAGCGCTTGGGCGGCAACGAAACGGTAGTGGCTGTCATCGGGATCGATCCCCGCCTCGATACTGCGCCTCCACGAATCCCAGATGACCTGACGCACCTCGGCCGGGCGTTCGACCTGGCCGGACAGACACGCTCGCCAGCCCTGCTCCAACGCAGCGACGGGTCCGTCATTCAACGCAGCCGGCCCCAAGGCCGTGAGGTAATCGAGGTCTTGCCCGCTGAACGTCAGAGTCATCGAGGTATCCATGTTCATGTTTTTGACATGTAAGTATAGGCATGTCATCCAAATGAACATATTTTGTTTAATCTATTTTATAAACCATTACCAATCAGTGAGTTATGAATTGGCATAACCCTTGCTCCTACCCCTATGCCAGCCAGGACTGTCCTGCGGCCAACAATAAAAAGGGGTCACTTCATGAGTACACAGAATATCCGCCTGGGCTTGATCGGTGCCGGTCGCATGGGCAGCTTCCACGGCCTTACGGCGGCGCGCCACATCCCCGGTGCCTGCCTCGCCGCCATCGCCGATCCTACCCCAGGCCAGGCCGCACGCCTGGCAGCAGAGCTGGGGGTGGACAAGGTCTACACCGACCCGCAACAGCTGTTGGACGACCCGGAGATCGACGGCGTACTCATTGCCGCCCCCGCCCGCAGCCACGCCGAACTGGTGATCAGCGCCGCCCGCGCCGGCAAAGGTATCTTTTGCGAAAAACCCATGGCGATCACCCTGGATGAAGCCGATCGCGCCATCGCCGCTGCCGCCGACGCCCGCGTGCCGTTGCAGGTCGGTTTCAATCGGCGTTTCGCCAAGAGCTTCCGTACCGCCCACCTCGATGTCGCCGCCGGCCGCATCGGCACGCCGCAGTTACTGCGCTCGTTGACCCGCGACCCGGCGCTGAACAACCCAGCCGCTTCACCACAATGGGTGATCTTCCTGGAGACCCTGATCCACGACTTCGACACGCTGCGCTACCTCAACCCCGGCGCCGAAGCGGTGCAGGTATATGTGATGGCCGACGCGCTGATCGCCCCAGCGTACAAAAGCCAAGGCTTGCTCGACACCGCCGTGGTCACGATCCGCTTCGACAACGGCGCCATCGCCACCGCCGAGGCCAACTTCCAGGCGGTGTATGGCTACGATGTGCGCGGTGAAGTGTTCGGCAGCCAAGGCATGCTGAGCATGGGCAGCCTCAATGACTGCGACCTGGTGCGCTACCTGGCCGAGGGCATCCAGGCCGACACCCAACGAATGGACACTGACCTGCTGCGCGACGCCTACATTGCCGAACTCAACCACTTTGTCGACTGCCTGCGCAGCGGCGCCAAGCCCCTGGCCAGCGGTGAGGATGCGCGCGCGGCCCTGGCGATTGCGCGCGCTTGCATCGAGTCGTACGAAACCGGCAAGTCTGTGGCCGTGCAAGGGGCGCGGCCATGATGCCGTTCAAATTAGCCGTCAGCGCCGAGATGGTGTTCCTCGACCTGCCCTTCATCGAACGGGTCAAACGTATCCACGCCCTGGGGTTCAGCGCCGAAATCTGGAGCTGGACCGACAAGGACATCGACGCCCTGGCCGCGACCGGCGCGGACTTCACCTCGATGACCGGCTACATCAGCGGCACCCTCACCGACCCCGAAGGCAGCCGCCAACTGCTCGACAGCGCCCGCGAATCTTTGGGCATCGCCGAGCGCCTCAATTGCCCCAGCCTCAACCTGCACGGCACAGGCCTGGGCGACGGCGGCCTGCCGATACAGCCGGTCAGCCAGACCTCGGGGCGCATGTGGCTGAGCGCCTGCAAGACCCTGGAAAAAATCGCACGCCTGGGGGAAGACGCCGGCCGTGTGTTCCTGCTGGAAAACCTCAACACCGCCGTCGATCACCCCGGCACGCCCTTCGCCCGCGCCGACGAGACCCTGGCGCTAATCGAAGCCGTGGGCAGCCCGCACCTGAAGATGAACCTGGACCTTTACCACGCGCAGATCGGCGAAGGCAACCTGATCGAATTGATCCAGCGCGCCGGCAGCGCCATTGGTGAAATCCAGGTGGCCGACGTGCCCGGGCGCAAGGAGCCCGGCACTGGCGAAATCCACTACCCGGCGATTGCCCGTGCGCTGTACGCCATGGGCTACACCGGCGTGGTAGGCCTGGAGGGCTGGGCCAGCGGCACCAGCGAATTGGCCCTGGAGCGCTTCCGCCAGGCATTCACCCTATAACAATAAAAGGAACACCCTCATGCATCGTTATTCATTGCTAGTGGCCGCGCTGCTGTTGCTGTTCAGCCAATGGACTTTCGCCGCGTACCGCATTGGCGTGAGCATTGCCCGGGTCGACGATAACTTCATGACCTATGTACGTAGCGGCCTGGAGGCCGCGGCGAAACAGCAGGACGTGCAGATCCAGTTCGAAGACGCCCAGGGCGATGTGGTGCGCCAGCTCAACCAGGTCGAAGGTTTTCTCAACCAGAAAGTCGATGCGGTGATCGTGCTGCCGGTCGACACGGCTGCCACTGCCAACATCACCCGCGCCGCCGTGGCAGCCAAGACTCCGCTGGTGTACGTCAACCGTCACCCGGATGAACGCACGTTGCCCAAGGGCGTGGTTACCGTGGCGTCCAACGACATCGAGGCCGGGCAATTGCAGATGCGCTACCTCGCGGAAAAACTCGGCGGCCAGGGCAATGTGGCGATCATCATGGGTGACCTCGCGCAGAACGCCACCCATGACCGCACCGAGGGCGCCAGGCAGGTGCTCAAGGACTTTCCCGGTATCAAGATCGTCGAGCAGCAAAGCGCCGAGTGGCAACGCAACAAAGGCATGGACCTGACCAGCAACTGGCTGCTGGCAGGCACGCAGTTCGATGCCATTGTCGCCAACAACGATGAAATGGCAATCGGTGCGGCCATGGCATTGCAGCAAGCGGGCAAGGCCAAGGGCGAGATTGCGATCGTCGGCATCGACGGCCTGCCCGATGGCCTGGCCGCGATCAAGCGTGGACTGCTTGCTGCCTCAGTGTTCCAGGACCCCAAAGCCCAGGCGACCCAGGCGGTGCAAGCGGCGATCAAGATGATCAAGGGCGAACCGATTGAAGCCGAAGTGTGGGTGCCGTTTGAACTGATCAAGCCCGAACAGGTGGCAGTATTCGAACAGCGCTACAAGTAAACCGAGGCTAAGGAGATCCAAATGTGGGAGGGGGCTTGCCCCCTCCCACACTGGCTCTGAATCAGTCCAGGTCACTCGCGTCATGCCGTTCGGGCAACTGCTCCTCACCCGACACCCTGTTCACCCGCCGCCCGCGCTGCACCGCCGGCCGGGCGTCAATTGCGTCGGCCCAGCGCAGCAGGTGCTTGTATTCATGCACCGAGAGAAACTCCGCCGAGTCGCCATACAAGCGGCCCTTGACCAGCCCACCGTACCAGGGCCAGATGGCGATATCGGCAATGGTGTACTCATCGCCGGCGATGTACTCGCTCACCGCCAGGCGCTTGTCCAGCACGTCCAGCTGACGCTTGGCTTCCATGGCAAAGCGGTTGATCGGGTACTCCATCTTGCTCGGCGCATACGCATAGAAATGCCCGAAGCCACCCCCCAGGTAAGGCGCGCTACCCATCTGCCAGAACAACCATGACAGGCATTCAGCCCGGGCCGCGGGCTCGCTGGGCAAGAACGCGCCGAATTTCTCGGCCAGGTACTGCAGGATCGCGCCGGACTCGAACACCCGAATCGGCGTTGCACCGCTGCGGTCCATCAGGGCCGGAATCTTCGAATTCGGGTTCACCGCCACGAAGCCACTGCCGAACTGGTCGCCGTCGCCGATCTTGATCAGCCAGGCGTCGTATTCGGCGCCGGTATGCCCGAGGGCCAGCAACTCTTCAAGCAGGATCGTGACCTTCTGCCCGTTGGGCGTGGCCAGGGAATACAGCTGCAGCGGATGCTTGCCGATCGGCAGCTCTTTATCGTGGGTAGCACCGGCGATGGGCCGGTTGATACTGGCGAAGGTGCCGCCGCTCTCGGTGTCCCAGGTCCAGACCTTTGGGGGTAGATAGTCAGCCATGCCACTGCTCCTCAGGGATTGTGATCAACGAAGCGTTCCAGACTAAACCAAAGACGGGTGGTGCGTCACACCGGCATCCCGGCCTTGTCGAGGCACCTGTACGCGCAGGGCGATAAGCAAGGCCGCGAGCAACATCAATACACCCGCACCCACAAATACCCCACCAATGCCGCTGACGCTGAACATCAACCCGCCACCGGCAGCCCCTGCGGCAATCGCCGACTGCACCGAAGCGACCACCATGCCGCCGGCACTTTCGGCCTGGTCCGGCACGGCACGGGCGACCCAATTGGACCATGCCACCGGTACGCCGCCGAACGCCATGCCCCACAGCGCCAGGAGCAACGCCTGGCCCGGCAGTGACACCGGCAGCCAGACCAGGGCCAGCGCCGCAATGCCCACCAGCACCGGCATCAGTACCAACGTCCCACGCGGGTGGCGCACCAGTAGCCA